>JAAELL010000269.1 GCA_024226735.1 bacterium
CGGTCGGCACCTGAAAGCCTCCCCGAATCCACGAATTCGCCTACGTTTCCAGGCGCCAACCGGACGCGGATGCTGTCGCCCTGGCATCCGAAGCACTTCTTCAACGGGCTGCTAGAGGGAGGTGGTTTCCTGTTCGCCTCCGGCAGCCGCTTCGCGGGCGGCGATGGTCAGGCATTCGTCGACGGCCACGGGATTGCGGTCGTCGCCGGCGAGGTATGGGACCTCGACACCCTCTTCGTGCCCGAGCCGGGTGCGCTCCCGGTCGCGCCGCCCGCCGCGCGCCACCGACTCCCCGGCTCCGCGCCCGCGCTCGCCGCGACGAGTCCGATGCGGGAGAACGGCACGGCGACGTTCACGGTGAGCGCGACGCTCGGAGACCTGGTGCTGCTCTTCGCTGCGGGCTCAGTGGTGCCGGTTTGGTCGGTCGAGCGCGGGGGATTCCTCGATTCTTCTACCCGGGCGCTGGCCTGCGCACGATCGCGCTGGGCAGTGTCCCTGCCTCCGGCACACTCGTCGTGACGCGGCCCCTGGGCCTCGACCTCATGCCGGGGGGGGCCGAGCACGTCACCTTGCACTTGCAGGCCCTCGCCGTCGGTCCGGGCGGTCGCGCGACGCTCACCGGACCCTCGGTTCTCACGATCGTCGACGGGGCCTTCTGAGGGGGGAGCGTATTTTTTGTGTTCGCAGACGATTGTTCATCGCCGTTGTTGACCACCCTAGGGGCAATCGGTATCGTTCTCGGCCCTTTCACCGGGGGTGCTGACACGGGTCGAACGCGACCCGATGGGCACCGTTGGTCCGATCCCCATTACCCGCAAGGGTTTACGCACACAGTTCCGCCCCAGGCACACGGCCTGGGCACGACCCGCGATGAGCGACAAGATCCAAATCCGCATGGAGGCCTACGACCACGAGGCGCTCGACCAGTCGAGCGTCGAAATCGTGGAGACCGCCAAGCGAACCGGCGCTCGGGTCGCCGGCCCGATTCCCCTGCCGACGCGCGTAGAGCGCTACACCGTGCTGCGTTCGCCTTTCATCGACAAGAAGTCCCGCGAGCAGTTCGAGATTCGGACTCACAAGCGCCTCATCTACATCTCGGAGCCGACACCGCAGACCGTCGACTCCCTGAGCAACCTCAACATGCCTGCTGGAGTGGACATCCGCATCAAAGCCTGACGGCTTCGAGCGCGACACCGCCCCTGCCTCGGACGCACGAGGCAGCGGACACAGCGAGTCGCGTGGGATACCAGCAAGCTCTTCCCCGATCCGCTTCTCTCCCGCCGCCCGCGCGGTGTGGGGTGAGCGGTATCCGTTTCTCCCCGTCGCGTGGCCCGGCGTCGCGCACCGCCTTCCTTCTATGGGGAGTGGTTGTGCCAGCGAGTCGAACCGACGTACCAGTTTCCACTTACCACTCAGGATCATGACGCTGATCTTAGGGCGCAAAAAAGGCATGACACAGTTGTTCGCCGAGGACGGCACGGTCACGGGAGTGACCGTGGTCGAGGCGGGCCCCTGTGTCGTCACGCAGGTCCGGACCGACGAGGTCGACGGCTATCACGCCGAGCAACTCGGCTTCGAGGACGTCCGCGATCGCGTGACCACCAAGCCGTTGCGCGGCCACGCCCAGAAGGCGGGCACGGCGCCGAAGCGTTTTCTGCGCGAAGAGCGGCTCGCCGCCGCCAGCGGACGCAGCGTCGGCGACACGATCACCGCCGAGATCTTCCAGGATGGCGACCTCGTCGACGTCACCGGCACGACCAAGGGACGCGGATTCGCCGGCACGATCAAGCGCCACGGATTCTCCCGAGGCAACGAGACGCACGGCTCGATGAACGTTCGTGAGCCCGGTGCGATCGGCTGCTCGGCCTACCCGAGCCGCACGATCAAGGGCAAGCGGATGTCCGGTCACTACGGCGCCAAGCGCCACACGACCAAGAACCTGGAGGTCATGCGCGTCGACACCGAGCGCGGCCTCCTTTTTCTCAAGGGCGCGATTCCCGGACCGAACGGTGGATTCGTTCAGGTCCGCACGGCCCGTACGGGCGTCAAGAAGGGCTGAGCACGATGCAGGTCAAGAGCTACAAGGCGGGCAGCGTCGGCCAGGTCGAGATCGACCAGGTGCCCTACGGCGACAAGGTCCTCTACCGCACCCTCAAGGATGCGGTCGTGATGCACCAGGCGAACCAGCGCCAGGGCACGGCGAGCACCAAGGGGCGCTCGGAGGTCAGGGGCACGAACGCCAAGCCGTACAAGCAAAAGCACACCGGTCGCGCGCGTGCGGGTGACCGCAAGTCGCCCATCTGGCGCGGTGGCGGAACGGTCTTCGGGCCCAAGCCCCGCGACTACAGCTACCACATGCCGGCCAAGGCGCGTCGTGTCGCGCTGCGCACGGCGATCGCCGGCAAGCTCGCCGACGACCAGGTGGTGATCGCCGACTTCGGTGAGTTCCCGCAGCCCTCCTCCAAGGCGGCGCGCAAGATCCTCGCCGACCTCGGTAGCCCCAAGCGCGCGTGCGTCGTCATCGCCGAACGCAACGAGACCCTGTTCAAGTCGTTCCGCAACTTCCCGCGCCTCGAGGTTCGCACCGCCGCCGAGCTGTGCGCCTTCGACGTCGTCGCCGGCGGCCTGATCATCGCCGAGAGCGCCGCCATGGATCAGATCGCTGCCCGCGTCGGCCTCAGTATTGACCAACGGGCCGGCGCCGCGGAGCAAGGAGCCGGAGAATGAGCAACCTCGACCGCTACTACCACATCATCAAGCACCCGGTGGTGACCGAGAAGGGCTCGGACGACACCGCGACGCGCAACGCGTACCACTTCCGCGTGCCCGTCGACGCGAACAAGATCGAGATCCGTCACGCGATCGAGAAGCTGTTCGACGTGAAGGTGACCGGCGTCAACTCGCTGCGCGTGCGCGGCAAGACCCGTCGCCGCGGTTGGGTCGCCGGCCAGCGTCCCGACTGGAAGAAGGCCATGGTGACCCTCGCCGAAGGGCAAACGATCGACGTCCTCTGATGGGTATCCGCAAGTACAAGCCGACCTCCCCCGGGCGCCGACACGGCAGCGTCCTCGACTACGCCGAGATCACGCGAAGCACGCCAGAGAAGTCGCTCCTGCGTCCGCTCAAGAAGACCGGCGGTCGCAACAACCACGGGCGCGTCACGACGCGCTTCCGCGGTGGCGGCAACAAGCGCCGCTACCGCCTGATCGACTTCAAGCGCAACAAGGACGGCATCCCCGCCCGCGTCGCGACCATCGAGTACGATCCGAACCGCACCTGTTTCATCGCTCTGCTCCACTACGCCGACGGCGAGAAGCGCTACATCCTCGCCCCCCAGGGGCTCACCGTCGGCATGCCCGTGATGTCGGGACCCGGCTCCGAGCCGACACCCGGTAACTCGATGATGCTGCGCGACATCCCGATCGGCGTGCAGATCCACAACATCGAGCTGCAGCCCGGCCGCGGCGGTCAGGTCGTGCGCTCGGCCGGGACCTCGGCCCAGTTGATGGCGCGCGAGGGCAACTACGCCGTGGTCTCGCTGCCGTCCGGTGAGCTGCGTCGCGTGCACGTCACTTGCCGCGCCACGATCGGTCGGCTCGGCAACACCGACCACCAGAACGTCAAGCTCGGCAAGGCCGGTCGCAAGCGTCACCTCGGTCGTCGGCCGCACGTGCGCGGCACCGCGATGAACCCGATCGACCACCCGATGGGTGGGGGCGAAGGACGCACCGCGGGCGGGCGTCACCCCTGCTCGCCGACCGCTGTCCTCGCCAAGGGCGGCCGCACCCGTCGTCGGAACCATCCGACCGACACCTTCATCATCCGTCGTCGTCGCAAGCGTAAGTAGAGGCCACTGAATGGGACGCAGTACCAAAAAGGGTCCGTTCATCGACCCCAAGCTCGGCAAGAAGGTCGACGCGCTCAACGACTCGGGAATCAACGAGCCGATCAAGACGTGGGCGCGCGCCTGTGTCATCCCGCCCGATTTCATCGGGCACACGTTCATGGTCCACAACGGCCGTCAGCACGTGAGGGTCCGCGTCACCGAGGACATGGTTGGGCACAAGCTGGGCGAGTTCTCGCCCTCGCGGATCTTCCGCGGCCACACCAACAAGAAGGAAGCCCAAAAGAACCGCTGATCGCCTGATCCGCGAGCGCCATGTCTACCGCACAGACCACAACCACGGCCAACCTGTACACGGCCAAGCATCGCCACGCGCGCATCGCCGTGCGCAAGGCGCGGCTGGTCGCCAACGTCATCCGCGGGCGGTCCGCGAACGACGCCCTCGAGTACCTCATGTTCGCTCCGCAACGCGCGGCGGCCATGTATCTGAAGGTGCTCAAGTCCGCGATTGCCAACGCGGACCAGGACGAGGGCGTCAACGTCAACCGCCTCTTCCTCGCCGACGTCCGGGCCGACGAGGGGCCGATCCAAGGCGGTCGGAAACGCTATCGCCCCGGGCCGCAGGGGCGCGCCATGCCGTACACCAAGAAGACTTGTCACCTCACGGTCCGCGTGACCGAGGTGCCCGAAGATTCAGGGTCCTCCGCGGGGGCCGAAGGGCAGGAGGGCTGATTCCATGGGCCAGAAGATTCATCCGACCGGTTACCGCATCGGCACGATCGAGCCCTGGGCCTCGCGCTGGCACGGTGGTAAGAAGGATTTCGCGAAGCTCCTCCTGCAGGACAAGCGCATCCGCGACCACATCATGAAGGAGTACGGCTCCGCCGGGATCCCGCGCATCGAGATCGAGCGCACCGGTGAAGCTGTCAACGTCATCATCTACACGGCCCGGCCCGGCGTGCTCGTCGGCCGCAAGGGCGTGCGCATCGACCAGCTCAAGTCGGAGCTGCAGGCGATCGCGGGGATGACCGTGCACCTCACGATCCACGAGGTGAAGCGACCGGAGCTCTCCGCGGGTCTGGTGGCCGAGAACATCGCCGACCAGCTCAAGCGCCGCATGGCGTTCCGGCGCGCGGTCAAGAAGGCCGTCCAGACGACGATTCAAGCCGGCGCCAAGGGCGTCAAGGTCGAGATCAACGGTCGTCTCGGTGGGGCGGAGATGGCCCGCACGACCAAGGAGCGCGAGGGGCGCGTTCCGCTCTCGACCCTGCAGGCCAACGTCGAGTACGGCCTCGCCGAAGCCCGCACCACGTACGGCATCATCGGCGTCAAGGTCTGGATCTACAAGGGCGACATCGATCGCGGCGAGAAGGTGAACTACCGCGTCACCTCGTCGGCGGGTGGTCGTTTCGAACGTTCCGGCCGCGGACGCGGCGGGCCCCGTGGTGACCGTTCGGGCGGTGCCCGACAAGGAGGTTCGTGATGGCGTACATGCCCAAGCGGGTCAAGCACCGCAAAGTCATGCGCGGCAAGGTCCGCGGACAAGCGACACGCGGCAACCGCGTCGTCTTCGGCGACTACGGCCTGCAGGCCCTCGACGCGGGCTGGATCACCGGCCGCCAGCTCGAGGCGAGCCGGATCGCGGCCAACCGCGCGACCGGCGGTACGGCCAAGATCTGGATCCGGATCTTCCCGCACAAGCCCGTCTCCGGCAAGCCGGCTGAAACGCGGATGGGTAAGGGCAAGGGAGACATCGACTTCTGGGCCGCCACCGTGCGCCCGGGATCGATCCTCCTCGAGCTGGGCAACGTGACCGACGACAAGGCGAAGCTCGCCTTCAAGCGCGTCGCGCACAAGATGCCGATCAAGGTGCGCATGGTGCGCCGTCTCCCGACGACCTAAAGGCGGCGACTGGCATGAAGATCGAAGAAATCCGAAGCAAGACCGACACCGAACTCGAGTTCGACATGGGCAACCTGAAGAAGGACCTGTTCGAAACTCGGTTCCGTACGGCGCTCGACACCGGTACCAACACGGCACGGATCACAGACTTGCGCCGCTCGATCGCGCGCATCAACACCGTCCTGCACGAGCGCAAGGAAGGCATTCGAGGACAGGAGTCGCGGGCATGACCGACAGCAGCACCACAAGCAGCAACAATAACTCTGCCACCCGCGGCCGCCGGCGTGTCGTGCAGGGGCTCGTCTCGAGCGACAAGATGGACCAGACCATCACCGTGCGCGTCGAGCGTCGCTTCAAGCACGCCAAGTACAAGAAGTACATCCGGCGCCACGAGAAGGTCCACGCACACGACTCGGCGAACGACGCGCACATCGGCGACATCGTCGAGCTCATGGAGTGCCGGCCGTTGAGCAAGACCAAGCGCTGGCGCCTCGTGCGCGTCATCTCGCGCGCCAAGCTCGAGGGGGAAGTCTGATGATCCAGATGCAAACCTACCTGGACGTCGCCGACAACACCGGCGCCAAGCAAGTCCAGTGCATCAAGGTCCTCGGTGGCACCCACCGCCGCTACGCGGGGCTCGGTGACATCGTCGTCGCCTCGGTCAAGAAGGCGATCCCCGGTTCCGAGGTCAAGCCCGGCACCATGGTGAAGGGCGTCATCGTGCGCGTGAAGAAGAACACGCGCCGCGGCGACGGCTCGTACGTGCGGTTCGACCGCAATGCGCTCGTCCTCGTCGACGCCGAAGGCAACCCCAAGGGCACGCGCATCTTCGGCGCCGTCGCCCGCGAGCTGCGCGAGCGCAGCTTCATGAAGATCATTTCGCTCGCTCAGGAGGTGATCTGATGCAAGCCAAGGCACTGCACGTCCGCTCCGGTGATCAAGTCATCGTCGTCGCGGGCAATGACAAGGGCAAGACGGGCGTCGTTCGCAACGTCGATCGCAAGCGCAAGAGGGTGCTCGTCGAGGGCGTCAACATGCGCGTCAAGCACGTCAAGCCGACCCAGCAGAACCCGCAGGGCGAGCGCGTGGAGCGTGAGTGCCCGATTCACGTCAGCAACGTGATGCACCTCGATCCGAACACGAACAAGGGCACGCGCAAACGGCCCCAACAGGCCTAGGCCTGAAGGCTGAGCACAAGAAGCCAAGTCATGGTTGTCAGACTCAAGACCAAGTACGAAGACGACGTTCGGGCGAAGCTCAAAGAGCAGTTCGGCATCAAGAACGAGATGGCCGTTCCGAAGCTCGAGAAGATCGTCATCAACATGGGCGTCAAGGGCGCCGTCGAGTCGCGCGCGAAGGTCGAAACCGCCGCGCGTGATCTCGCGACGATCACTGGCCAGAAGCCGACGATCCGTCACGCGCGCAAGGCGATCGCCGGCTTCAAGCTTCGCGAGGGCATGCCGATCGGCTGCGCCGTCACGCTGCGCCGCGAGCGCATGTGGGAGTTCGCCGACCGCCTGATCTCCGTCGTCCTCCCCCGTATCCGCGACTTCCGCGGCGTCAAGGACAAGCTTGACGGACGCGGCAACTACACGCTCGGGCTCGCAGAGCAGTCCGTGTTCCCCGAGATCGACTTCGATCGCATCGAGTTCCAGCAGGGGATGGACATCACCTTCGTGACCAATGCCGAGACGGACGAGCAGGCCCAGTTCCTGCTGCGCGCCCTGGGCATGCCTTTCCGCGAGCGCGAACAGAAGCAATAGCCGAGCAGCAACAAACGATGGCCAAGACATCCCTCATCGCCAAGTGCAAGCGGAAGCCCAAGTTCAGCACGCGGGCCTACACGCGCTGCAACTTCTGTGGTCGCCCGCGGGCCGTGTATCGCAAGTTCGGCATCTGCCGCATCTGCCTGCGCGAACGCGCGCACCTGGGGCAGATTCCCGGCATGCGGAAGGCTTCCTGGTAGGAGATTCACAGCCATGATGACCGACCCGATCGCCGACATGCTGACCCGGATCCGCAACGCCAATGCGATCCGCAAAAAGAAGGTCGTGATGCCCGCCTCGCGCATGCGCGTCGGCATCGCCGAAGTGCTCAAGACCGAGGGCTTCATCAAGAACTACAGGGTCGAGGAGGGCACGCCGTCGAGCGTCCTCACGATCGACCTCAAGTACGGAATCGATGGCGAGCTCGTCATCCGCGAGATCGACCGTGTCAGCACGCCTGGTCGCCGTGTCTATGCCGGCGTCGAGGACCTGAAGCCCGTCCTGCGCGGCCAAGGCATCCAAGTCGTGTCGACGCCGCGCGGCGTCGTCTCGGACCGCAAGGCGCGCGAACTCAAGGTGGGGGGAGAGGTCCTCGCCAAGATCTATTGATCGCCTTGACGGCCCCTTCTCGCAGCGACACCCACACCAACAGATCAGAGCCCTAGAGCCATGTCTCGTATCGGAAAGCAGCCCATCCCCATCCCGGCCGGAGTCACGATCGATTCCAAGAGCAACGCCGTTTCGGTCAAAGGACCGAAGGGGACGCTGACGATGGATCTGCGCCCGGAGGTGGGCCTCGAGGTCGAGGGCAACCAGGCCATCATCAACCTGAGCGGGACCGGCTCGCCGCGCCAGGCGCGCGCGTTCCACGGGATGACCCGTGCGCTGGTCAACAACATGGTCGAGGGCGTCACGAAGGGCTTCGAGAAGAAGCTCGAGATCGTCGGGGTCGGTTGGAACGCCCAGGCGCAGCCGAAGAAGGTCGTCCTGAACATCGGCTTCTGCCACCCGGTCGAGATCTCGCTGCCGGACGGCGTTTCGGCCGAGTGCGCGAAGCCGACCGCGATCAGCATCTCCGGCGCCGACAAGCAGGCGGTGGGGCAGGTCGCTGCGGACATTCGCGCCGTCCGCAAGCCGGAGCCCTACAAGGGCAAGGGCATCCGCTACCAGGGCGAGTACGTCAAGCGCAAGGCCGGCAAGAGCTTCGGAGCCTGATCATGAAGACCGCCACCCTCCTCAAGAACAAGCGGCGCTCGCGTCGTCAGAACCACGTCCGCCGCAACATTCGCAAGCACTCCGACTTGCCGCGGCTCTCGATCTATCGCTCGACCAAGCACATCTCGGCGCAGGTCATCGACGACAAGGCGGGGCGCACCCTGTGCGCGGTCAGCAGCACCGCGAAGACCATGACCGACATGCTCGCGGGCAAGAAGAAGAGCGAGCAGGCGGCGATCATCGGCGCCGAGATCGCCAAGCGTGCCCACGACGCAGGCGTGAAGCAGGTCGTGTTCGACCGCGGTTTTTCCAGGTACCACGGACGCGTCAAAGCGCTCGCCGACGCCGCCCGGGAGGCCGGCCTCAAGTTCTAGTCCGCCCTCCAGGCGTCCCAGCACAAGCATGAAGCACACCACCGAATACCTCGACCACGGTGAGGTCGAAGAGGCCCAGAACCTCGACGAGGCTCTGCTCACGATCAACCGCTGTGCCGCCGTCGTGAAGGGCGGCCGGCGCTTCTCGTTCTCGGCCCTCGTCGTGGTCGGCAACCGGAACGGCATCGTGGGCTACGGCTTTGGCAAGGCGCGCCAGGTGCCCGGAGCCGTCGAGAAGGGCAACAAGGACGGTCGCAAGCACCTTCAGCGCGTCCCGCTGACAAAGGAGAAGTCGATTCCCCATGAAGTCCTGGGCGAGTTCTGCTCGGCGAGAATCAAGCTGATCCCCGCGCCCGAAGGTACGGGCATCATCGCGGGCACCTCCGTTCGGCAGGTGGCCGAGATGGCGGGGATCCAGAACCTTCTCTCCAAGTCGTACGGCTCCACCAATCCGATCAACCTGGTCAAGGCGACGCTGGACGCCCTGGCCCAGCTCCGCACCGACGAAGAGGTCGCGAGCCTGCGTGGCATCGCGCTGTAGTCGCTCCGCACCCGGCCGACCTCGTAGGGAGTATTGAACCCATGGATCTGAAGACCGTCACCTCCAAAGGCACCAAGTACCAGGCGCGACGCCGAGTCGGCCGCGGTATCGGCAGCGGCAGCGGCAAGACCTCCGGCCGGGGCCACAAGGGCTGGGGCTCGCGCTCCGGCTCGAGCCGGCGTCCGGGGTACGAGGGCGGCCAGATGCCCATCTACCGCCAGGTGCCCAAGCGTGGCTTCACCAATGCGCGCTTCCGCACCGACTACACGATCGTCAACGTCGAGCAGCTCAACGCTTTCGACGACGGCTCGACCGTCGACCTCGATGCGATCGTCGCGAGGGGACTGACGAGCCTCGACACGCCGCTGCTCAAGGTGCTCGGCAACGGGGAGCTCACCAAGAAGCTCACCGTTCGCGCCCAGAAGTTCAGCGCGTCGGCCGCCGACAAGATCAAGAACGCCGGCGGCGCGACCGTCACACTCGACAAGCGCGGCCGCGACGAGGCCGCCGCTGCCGGCGCGGCCAAGACCGAGACCCCGGCACCCGAAGCCGGCGGCGATGGAGGAGGCGAAGCCTAACGAGCCGTGGAGAACAACTTCCTACAGCTCTTCAAGATCCCGGAGACCCGAGAGAAGATCTTCCGAACTCTCGGGCTTCTGGTCTGCTACCGGCTCGGGTTTCAGATCCCGATCCCGGGCATGAGTCCCGAGTACCTGCGCCAGACCGGGGATCAAGGGATCTTCGGCCTGTTGTCGGCGCTCTCGGGCGGCGCGATCGGTCAGACGACGATCTTCGCGCTCGGCATCATGCCGTTCATCTCGGCGTCCATCATCTTCTCGATGCTCTCGAAGGTCTCCCCGACCCTCGAGGCCGTCGCGAAGGAGGGCGCCGCGGGTCAGAAGCGGATCAACCAGTGGACGCGACTCGCCGTCGTGCCGATTGCGCTGATCCAGGCGATCTTCATCTACACGGGGGTCTTCCTGGCCAACCGCGAGCAGATGGTCGTGTCGCAGATGCAGACGCGCCCGGTCGCGCTCGCGTTCATCGTCATCACTTCGCTCGTGGCGGGTGCGCTGCTCGTGATGTGGATCGGCGAGCTGATCACCGAGTACGGCGTCGGCAACGGCGCGTCGTTGATCATCATGGCGGGCATCATCGCGGTGCTGCCCTCCAGCTTCGCCCAGCTGACCGGGAACCCGGACTTCTGGCAGATCCTGATTTTCATGGTCTTCGTGTGGATCGGCACCATCTTCGTTGTGGTGTTCATGCACAAGGGGGCGCGGCGCGTGCCGATCCAGTACGCGCGTCTGACGCGCGGACGCCGGGTCTACGGAGGCCAGCGGCACTACCTGCCCCTGAAGGTCAACATGGCCGGCGTCATGCCGATCATCTTCGCGTCCGTCCTGTTCGTGATCCCGGGCATCCTGTTCGAGTGGTTCGGCTGGGCGCGCATGCGCACGATCTTCCAGACGCAGACGGGGTTCGTGTACGTCACGATCTACATGGCCCTGATCTTCTCGTTCAGCTTCTTCTGGAACCGCCTGATGTTCCAGCCGGAGGAGATCGCCAACAACCTGCGCGAGCACGGCTCGTTCATTCCCGGGATCCGTCCCGGCCAGAAGACGGCCGAGTTCCTGTCGAACACGCTGACCCGCATCACGCTCGCCGGCGCTGCGTTCCTGGCGGCGATCGCGGTTCTGCCGGCATTCATCACCCAGAACTCGGGGATGACGCAATCGATGCAGTACTTCCTCGGCGGCACCTCGGTGCTGATTGTCGTGGGGGTCGCGCTCGAGCTCGTCGACAAGCTCAACGCCCAACTCGTCATGCGCAACTACGAGGGCGGCCAGGCCGTCCAGAAGGGTGCGCAAGGACGCGGCAAGGCGTCGTGGACCAAGACGGAGGCCAAGCAGCCGTGAGCGGTACGGTCGTCATCCTCCTCGGGGCACCGGGGGCCGGGAAAGGTACGCAGGCGGTGCGGTTGGCTGAAGAGCTGGCCCTTCCGCACGTGTCCACGGGCGACCTGTTTCGCGAGAATCTGTCGCGCGGCACCGAGCTCGGCCAAAAAGCGAAGGGGTACATGTCGAGGGGCAAGCTCGTTCCGGACGAGCTCGTGATCGACATGCTCTTCGATCGCGTCGGACAATCAGACTGTGCGCGCGGCTACCTGCTCGACGGTTTCCCCCGCACGACGGGCCAGGCCGATACGCTCGGCGTGCGCCTGTCCGATGAGTTCGGAGTGATCGTTATCGAGATCGCCGTCGATGACTCGACCATCGTCGAGCGCATCACGGGCAGGCTGTCGTGCAAGGACGGGCATGTGCACCACCGAACCTTCTCCCCCCCGCGGGCCGAGGGTGTGTGCGACATGTGCGGGTCGGAGTTGTATCAACGCGAGGACGACACCGAGGTCGTCGTCACGAAACGCTTGGCGGAGTACGACGCCCAGACCGCGCCGCTCGTCGCCTACTACGAGGAGCAGGGCGTCCTGTGCACCGTCGATGGCCGCCAGGCTCCCGACGAGGTCTTTGAAGCTTGCAAGGGCTGTCTGGGAGCGGAGGCGTGATGGCCAAGGAAGAACCGATCACCGTCGAGGCCATCGTGACGGAGTCACTCCCGAACGCCCGCTTTCGGGCGAAGCTGGAGTCCGGTCACGAGATCCTCGCTCACGTGAGTGGCAAGATGCGCATGCACTACATCCGCATCCTGCCCGGAGACAAGATCACCGTGGAGATGTCGCCCTACGATCTGACGAAGGGGCGAATCACGTGCCGCGGCGAGCGACGCCAGCGCTCTGGCGGACGCAGGAGAAGAAGACGATGAAAGTAAGAAGCAGCGTCCGACGGATGTGTTCCAACTGCAAGATCGTGAAGCGGCGCGGCGTGCTGCGCGTGATCTGCAAGGCGGATCCTCGCCACAAGCAACGACAGGGCAAGTAAGAGGCAATTATGGCACGCGTAGTCGGCGTCGACATCCCCAACAACAAGCGTCTCGAGATCGGGTTGACCTACATCTTCGGTGTGGGCAACACGACGTCCGCCAGGGTCTGCAAAGCCCTCGGTCTCGATCCGGGCATGAAGGTCCGCGATCTCACCGAGGAGCAGGTCACCACGCTCGCGGCGCACCTCCAGAAGGAGTACCGCGTCGAGGGTGAGTTGCGGCGCGAGCTCTCACAGGCGATCTCGCGTCTGCGCGACATCAACTGCTACCGCGGCCTGCGCCACCGGCGCCAACTCCCCGTACGCGGTCAGCGCACGCGGACGAACGCGCGTACCCGCAAGGGAAGCAAGAAGACCGTCGCTGGCAAGAAGTCCGTCAAGGGGATGAAGGGTTAATAGATCATGGCCAAGGCAACCAAGCGCAAGGCGAAGAAGAACATCGTCAAGGGCATCGCCCACGTCAAGGCGACGTTCAACAACACTCACGTGACGCTGACCAGCGTCACGGGCGACACGATCTCGTGGGGCACCGCCGGAAGCATGGGCTTCAAGGGCACTCGCAAGAGCACGCCGTTCGCCGCCCAACGCGCCGCCGACAACGCCGCGCACGCCGCGATGCGGCACGGCCTCAAGGAGATCGAGGTGCGCGTGAAGGGGGCCGGCTCGGGCCGCGAGTCCGCCGTTCGCGCCCTCGCCAACGCCGGCCTGCGCATCAGTCTCATCGAAGACGTCACCCCGCTCCCGCACAACGGTTGCCGCGCCAAGAAGCGCCGCCGCGTCTAGACCCCGAAGCAACGACCAATGGCACGCTACACCGGCCCCAAGATCAAGCAATGCCGCAGGGAGGGGATGAACCTCTTCTTCCTGGGGCAGAACTCCTCCAGCGGAAAGGTCGCCTGCCTCCAGCGGCGCGACTACCCGCCCGGAGTGCACGCGCAGAGCCGCCGCAAGATCACCGACTACGGTGTTCGTCTGCGCGAGAAGCAGAAGCTGAAGCGCGTCTACGGCGTGCTCGAGCGTCAGTTCAAGCGCTACTTCAAAGAAGCCGAGCGCATGCGCGGGAACACGGGGGAGAACCTCCTGATGCTCCTCAACCGGCGCCTCGACAACGTCGTCCTCACGGGCGGCTTTGCCTTGACGCTCGCGCAAGCGCGGCAGCTCGTCAACCACGGCCACATGCTGGTCAACGGCAAGCGCTGCACGATCCCGTCCTACCAGGTGCGCCCCGGTGACGTCATCACCCCGCGCACCAAGGACAACACCAAAAAGCTGGTCTCGGAGTTCCTCGACGTCAACAAGTCGGGCTTCGTCCCGAGTTGGCTCGAGGCCAACGCCGACACCATGACGATCACGGTGACGGGTCTTCCGACCCGGACCGATTTCCAGTTCCCGATCCAGGAACAGCTCATCGTCGAGCTGTGCTCCAAGTAGGCTCGAAGGAGGAGCACTTCCCCCCGATGAGAATCCGTTGGCGCAATTTCGAGCTGCCGAGCAAGGTCCAGCCCGATACGAACACGCTCACGAGTGAGTACGGCCAGTTCAGCATCGAGCCTTTCGAGCGTGGCTTCGGCCACACGATCGGCAACGGGCTGCGGCGCGTTCTGCTCTCTTCGATCGAAGGCGCGGCCGTCACGGCCGTGCGCATCGACGGCGCTTCCCACGAGTTCGACAGCCTAGAGGGTGTCTACGAGGACGTCGCCGACATCATCCTGAACGTCAAGCGGCTGCGCGTGCAGTTCGACGATCAGGAAACGATCACTTGCCGGGTCGAGAGGTCGGGCGAGGGCCCGGTTACCGGCGCGGACGTCGTTTGTCCCGGTGATGCCCGTGTCATCAACACGGACCTGCACATCTGCAAGCTGACGATGGACCGCGAGTTCTCGATGGAGCTCGAGCTGCGCAAGGGTCGCGGCTACGTTCCGTCCGAGGAGAACCGGGTCGAAGAGCAGGAGCTCGGCACGATCCCCGTCGACAGCATCTACTCGCCCGTGCAGCGCGTGCGCTACTCGATCGAGGCGACCCGCGTCGGTAAGTTCACCAACTACGATCGCCTGATGCTCGAGATCTGGACGGACGGTACCGTCACTCCGGAGCTCGCGCTGGTCGAAGCCGCGAAGATCTACCGCAAGCACCTGAACCCCTTCGTCCTCTACGACTCGAGCCGGGACGAGAACCCGCTCGTCGAGTCGCCGCAGGCATCGGAGTTCAACCAGAAGAACCGCGAGACGAGCGAGCTGGCAGCGACTCTGCAGCAGCCCCTCGCCGACCTCGAGCTTTCGGTGCGTGCCCGCAACTGCCTCGACGGGGCGGACCTGCGCACGCTGCACGACCTGGTCTCCCTCACCGAGGCCGAGGTCATGAATCTCAAGAACTTGGGCAAGACGAGCCTGACCGAAATCAAAGCCAAGCTGGCGGAGCGCGGACTCGCGCTCGGCATGGCCTTGGAATAGCAGTACCGCCAGGAAGCAAGTCGAGGACTTCACTACCGATGCGACACCGCGTAGCCGGCTACAAGCTCGGCCGAACGACCAGCCACCGGATCGCCATGACACGCAACATGGCGGCCTCGGTCATCGAGCACGAGCGGATCATCACCACCGTCCAGAAGGCGAAGGCGGTCAAGCCGTTCGTCGAGAAGCTCGTGACGCTCTCCAAGGAAGCGACGCAGCACAACCGCCGCCAGGCCTTCAGCCGCCTGCGCAACAAAGAGGCGACGATCAAGCTCTTCGACGTGCTCGGCCCGCGCTTCAAGGACCGTCCGGGCGGCTACTGCCGCATCATCAAGCTCTCCAAGCGCCGCCTCGGCGACGCCGGCGAACGTGCGATCCTCGAGTTCGTCGAGCGCACTCCGAAGGAAGAGCCGGTCGGGGCTGCCGAGGAGTAGTCCTCCGCGGGAGACCCGGTCTCCACCGATGCAATCACGGGGCCCGTTGGCGCGAGCCAGCGGGTCCCGCTCTCGTGTGCGACTCCGGACCTCTAGGCTGGTGGCATGCGGTGGTTCTTCAACTGGCGGTCTCGGGTGCTGGTCGGGCTGTGGATCGCTTCGATCGTAGCGCCGGCGACACCGTTGGCTGGCGCACCGGCATGGTCGGCTCGCACGGATGAGGCGGGTCGCAGGTGAGGCTACCCTCGTGCGGTGTTCCTGTGTTGTCGAGCCACGCACGTCCGTTCCGGTCACCGTACTCTAGCTCAGATGCCGGGTCATCAGGGTCAAGCAGCTCCCACACAACGGTGGCGCCTTCGAGCACCGACTGGTCGTTGCCCAATCGGACGACGAGGTTGCTCCTTCGTTCGTCATGTGAGGCGAGAGTGGACTACATGAACATTGAGCCGGCGCTTGGCCGAGTGGGCGACGGCGATCACGTAGGACTCACAGCCTCCGTGTGCGCACCAATGCCTCGATCGAGCAGGGCGAGATCCACCCGGTGCCGTCGTGCCGGACTTCGCGATCGACTCGTAGGGGGATGCCGAAAAGGTCGACGGCCGCCGGGTCGATCCAGGGAGCTTCGAACTCGTAGGTCTGGTCGGTCGGGCGCCAACGTCGACCAGGCGTGACCTGATCCCCGATCAGGGCGCGGGCACGCGGTAGAGCACCGCGTCCAGCTCCGGCCGCACCTCGACCGTCGCTCGCGGCAAGATGCCCGCGTAGTTCACGTTCTCGCCCGATCGTTCGGGCGCGTCGGCGAAGCGGTAGAAGTAGTTCTGCCAGTAGGACGTCGCGTCGGTGATCGAACCCGCGGGGAGGTGGCGGAAGAGCAGGCTCTCGCTCCAGCGCCAAGCGTAGAACCGGTGCGCCTCTTGCCAGCGGTCTTCCGCTTGCTCGAGGAAGGGCTGGGCCCAATTGGCGACCCCGCGACGCGGCGGGAAGGCATCGGCGACCTCGGCCTTCAATGCGTTGCGCGTGCACATGCCCCAGATCAAATGCGCGATGTCGTACGCCTCCGCCTCGGAGATTGGCGTGCCTTCTTCCTGTGCCGTGCGCTGGATCGCGCGCCAGCTCGGCGCGTCGCCGAAAGTGGCTCCGGCGACGAGGAGGATGTCTCCCGCGTAGGACTCGAGGTAGCTCTCGCGCACCGGCGCGATGCTCTGGACGGGCAGGCCCGAATAGTACGTCAGCATCAAGTGCCGGCTTGGCGTGGAGTAGACCCGCGTGTCGGGGCCCGTCAGATCGTCGATGCGTTCGACGAGCGCGTAGGTCGCCGCGGCGCGCGGCTGCGAGGTCCACCAGCCGACGTGGTGCTGGCGCGTGAGCACCACGAGCGCGAGAACGGGGGCGCCGGCGAGCGGCGCCGTCCACTTCGGCAGCTTGCGTGCGAGCGGCTCGACGGCCGCTCCGATCGCGAGCACGTAGGGAGGCAAGAGCAAGAGCTCGAGCCGGTCGATGAAAAACGTGGCGGCGGGCATCAAGCCCAGGAACCCGGCCAGGGCCAGGACCGGCCAGACGGCGGCGATCGTCCAGGCCGTCGGATGCATCCGGAAGGTGAAGCGCTGGAGCAGCAGTGCGGCGGCGAGGAGCGCAAGGAGGAGTGGGCCGATGATGCGCAGCTCGTAGATGCCACCGAACAGATCCCCGGGGAGCGACAGGAGCTCACGTGCCGGCGGTTGGCCGAGGACTTCGAAGAAGCCGGTCCCGAGCATCCATGGAAGCGAGCCGAGGACGACGACGGTACCGGCGACCGCGGAGTGCCGCAGCGCGGTCCGCGCGCCGCGTCGCACGAGCGTGCACAGGGCCAAGCTCGCGCACAGCGCGAGCGAGCTCAGCATGTGCGTATGGAACAGGAGCACGAGCACGAGCCCCGCGACGAGCGCGTCGCGCGTCCGCCCCTTCTCGATCGTTCTCCAGATCGCCCAAGCCGCGGCGAACGAGAAGAGCAGCGTCGGCGCGTAGTAGCGGGCCTGCCAACCGAAGTCGACGAGGCGTCCGTGAATCGCCGCGAGGACGATCGCGGCCCACGCGGCGTGATCGCCGACCATCTCTTTCGTCCCGAAGAAGACGACGAGCAGGAACGCCGCGCTGAACAGGATCGCGGGGATGCGCGGGACCCACGTGCGCCGGTGCATCGTCTCGCGGTCGTGCTGGATGTGGTGATCCTCCGCGAGTGTGTCGGGCTCGACGCCGAACACGCGCATCGAGAGCGCGATCGCGTAGAGCGGAAGCCAGCCGTGGTAGCAGGCGATCCCGTCCGCGGAGTAGCTCGCGTCGCGGAACTCGTACTCCTCGCTCTCCGGCCACTCGACGTGCAGGATGTTCTCGAACAGCGGCTGCTCCAGGTATTCCGACGTCGGGTAGCCGTGCTGCAGGATCGTGAGGGCGTTGAGGCTCGACTCCGCTTCGTCGGCCCAAAGGGCCGGGCTCGCGATCCATTCGAGCCGCAACTGGAGTCCGGCCGCGAGCACGGCGGTGAGGAGGATCCAGCGCAGGAGGCTCATGTCGCGTTCGAGACTCTACGGGATGGGGGGGGCTATCTCTAACGCGAGCCGCGCGCGGAGATTCCCGCGGGCCAATAGCAAACCCGCCCGGGCGCCTTGCGGCGACCGGGCGGGCCATCACCAACGGAGGATCATTCGAAAGTGATCGCGAGGCCGTCCGTGAAGTTGGACTGCTGACCGTCGCGGTACCAGGCCTGGAAGTGCCAGAGCTCGCCTGCGACGACCGCGGTCGGCGGAGTCAGTGGGATGACGTCGGTGTCGATGTCGACCTCGAAGCGACCGAGGAGGCCACTGTTGAGAACTTGTCCTTGGCCGTTGAAGCGGGCCGAGGGGCTGCCGAGGCAGAAGTTGCCCTCGCTGCCGCCGGGGTTCGCGATGAACCCGCTGTTGCGGCTGGCGATGAAGTAGCCGAACTGGTTCGCGGGCATGCCGGACGCTGCGAGGGTGAGGATCTGGCCGGCGTCGATGCTGCCGCGGGCGGCGATCATTGCGGGGCTACCGGTCGAGTTGGCCTCGGCGTCGCAGTAGTTGTCGCCGTGGCACAGGGCCTCGGGCGATTCGTACACGGCGGCGAAGATGTCGGAGTCGGTGTCGTACTTGCCCCATGTGGTCAGGAAGCGTTGGCGATCACCGCCACCGGCGTACTGGGACGCGATCGCGAGGTCTTCTTCGGGCGAGACGCTCCACGCCAGCGGGACGCGACGCTCACTGATGCAGAGCTCGGTGCCGACGAGGCTGACCGACGTGAGGTACAGGTTCGTGTTCGACGTGATCTCGTTGAGGTAGGTGTAGCCGATCAGGAAGCGGTCGCCGTCGGAGGCGATGCGCGGGTTGTACTGGTGGAAGGTGAAGGCGTTCTCCATAACCGAGAGGTTGACGAGGTCGATCGTCTGGTTGACGGTCATCGCGCGCATCATCACGTCGAAGTCGCCGAAGTCCTGGGCGTAGGTGACGACGTAATAGCCGTTGCCAACGCCTTCGGTGATCGGGCTGACGTCCGGGCGAATCTGGCTCGTGATGCCCGTGTCGATCGGGAACTCACCGATGCTGGGCAGGATGGCGCCGTAGATGTCGTTGTTGCCGTTCACGCGGCGTTGCCACACGACGGGGTACTCGGCCGACGCGGCGTCGAGGTCGTCCGCGATGTGCGGGTAGGTGTCCTTGGCGTTCGCGCTGTTCGTCAGCTGCTGGATGCCCGCGAAAGGGCTGGCGCCGCTGTTCGCCGTGCGTGCCATGATGTTGTGGTTGTCGGAGGTGACCTCTTCTTCCCAGACGATCCGGAACAGGAAGCCCGTACCGGCGGCGATGTCGGGGTGGATGTCGTCGTTCGTGTCGAGCAGGCTGAACGGAACGGCCGAGCTCCAGCTGTTCGTGGTCGCGGTGCGGCCACGTCCCATGATCACGTTGAAGCTGGTGCCCGCGGGGCGCATCGTCGCGACGCACATGAAGCGATTGAAGCTGTTCAGGTGCGCGACCGCGGGATCGCTCCAATGGTCGTCGGTCATGTCGACGTAGCCCTGGGAGAACGCGGAACCGTTCTCGAGCACGGCGCGGCTGTAGAGGTCGATGTCGCCACCGCTGAAGCGCTCCTCGTAGATGACGAGGTAGCCGCCCCCGACCAGGGCATCGCTGTAGGCGGCGTCCGGATCGGAGAAGTCCGTGTTGGGCAGGCTCTCGACCGGGAACGTCGTCAGGATCGGATCGACGAGGATCGGGTAGCTCGCGCTGTTCGCGAAGCTCGCGGGCACACCGATCGTGATGTCGTCTCCGTCCCAAGCGATCGTGCCCGGGATGGAGGTGCCGTGCGCGTCGATGATCGTGACGGTGCCGTAGTCGATGCCGCCTTGCGGGCCACGGAAGTGCAGGCCCGATGCGTCGAGCGCGCCTTCGAGCTCGGTGTCGACGTCGAGACGCAGCTCGAGGTCGCCGTAGCCGACCTGGGCCGGGATCACGAACAGCTGCTCGACTTGTTCGAGCTCGAGCTCGTACATCTCGTTCAGGATGCCGCGATCGAGCGTGACACGGTCACCGCTGCGCTCAGCGCGGGCGCCGGAGTCGTGCGCGATCGTGACGCCACCGACGCTGACTTCCTCGAGCTTCATGCGCACCGGATAGTTCTGCGGTGCGTCGGAGCCGAGGAAGGGGACGTACGTGGCGCCTTCGTTGCCGAACGAGGCCTTGTACGTCTTGCCCCGCGCCCAGAGCGTCTCGCCATCTGGGCGGTCGTAGTACATCCGGCTGCGGATCTCGTCCACGTCGATCGGCGGTTCCGGCAACGTGCGCCCGATCTCAGGCGAGTCGAAGTCCGGACGCTCGACGTCGGCGGCCAGCGATTGGGCAGCGGCAAAGGGTGACAGGATCGCACTGGCGAGGGTCCAGAGGACGGCTTGCTTCTTCATGGCGTTCTTTCGGATCGGCGGGAGTTCCGCGGTCGGAGTTGGTGCCGAGTGCCAGCCACTCGGCTTCGACCAGATTGGCGCCAGACGGACGCGAGATCGGCCACGTCGTCGGCGTGTTTTCGCCAGAAAACTGCCGTCCGGAATCCGCCGTTTTCGTGGCAGAGCTCGCTCATGCTTTGCGGGGCCAGTATCGCGCCCGGGCGACCCGTTCCGCTCCACCTACGGCGGCCCGATCGCCGCTCAGACGCGCACGAGACCGACGCGCGTGCCGCCGACGAGCTCGGTCAGCTCCGTCGCGAGCTCCTCGGAGATCGCGACCCCGTAGCCCTTGCCCGCGCGCACGCGGCGCGAGACGCCGTCGCTGCCGCTGGTTTGCAGGAACAGCGGGCACTTGCCCTTGTGGCGCTGCACGACCTCGACGAGGTTCGGCAAGAGCTGCTGGTCATCGCGTGAGAGGCTCACCTGTACGCCGCCTTGGAACCGGCGCAGCGCCTCGCCCAGGGGGAAGGCCTCGTCGAGCAGGAGGGCCGGCTCCTCGCCGGAGTCCTCGATCTTGCCACGGCACAAGATGACGTTGCCGTCCTCGATCAGATCCTTGATCTCTTCGTAGGTGCGCGGGAACACGGTGACGTTGATCGCGCCGTACAGGTCCTCGAGGCGGAAGCGGCACATCTTGGATCCAGCCATGCGGCCCGACTTCACGATGAGCTCGGCCTTCTGCAGGACGAGTCCCGCGAGGTGGATCTCGACGCCGCCCTCCATGTCCTTCAGCGCGGGAATGGGGGAGCTGGAGAGGAGGCTGACAAGGCCGGCGCGCTCCTCGAGCGGGTGTCCGGAGAGGTAGAAGCCGAGGACGTCGAACTCGGCGGTCAGCGTGTCGGCCTTGTTCCAGGCGAGCGCGTCGTCGATACCGTCGTTCGCCGACTCCTGTTCCGTTGGCTCGTCGGCCGCGAACGCGCCGAACATCGACGCCTGTCCCGAGCGACGATCGTCAGCGGCGCGTGCCGAGTCCGTCATCGCGCCGTCGAGCGCGGCGAACACCGCGCCGCGGTTTCGGCCGGTGACGTCGAACGCACCGGACTTGATGATCGCTTCCCAGGCGACCTTGCCGACTTGCTGCGGGTCGACGATCGAGCAGAGGGCGTGCAGGGTTGGCTGCTTGTCCTGCTTGTTCAGCTCCTCGCACCCGCGCACGAGCGCCTCGATTGCCTTCTTGCCTGTGCCCTTGATCGCGCCGAAGCCGAAGTGGATCGTCTTCGCGCCGCTCGGCTCGAACTCCCACGCGGGGTGCGCGATCGAGGGGGGCACGACCTGGATCTCGGAGCGCCTGCAGTCGTCGAGGAAGTCCTTGACCTTGTCGGAGTCGCCCATCTCGCACGAGAAGTTCGCGGCGAGGAAGGGCGTGCGGTAGTTCGCCTTCAGATACGCGGTCTGATACGTGATCATCGCGTACGCCGCGGAGTGCGACTTGTTGAAGCCGTACCCTCCGAACTTGACCATGTTGTCCCAGATCTCCTGGGCCACGTTCTCGGCACAGCCGCTGGAGTGCGCGCCCTCCATGAACTGCGCCGAGAACTTCTGCATGATCTCGGGCTTCTTCTTGCCCATCGCCTTGCGCAGGTTGTCCGCGTCGTTCATCGAGAACTTCGCCAGGTTCACCGAGGCGAGCATCACCTGCTCCTGGTAGACGAAGCAGCCGTACGTATCCTCCATGATCGAGCGCAGCGTCTCGTGCGGATACGTGATCTCCTCGATGCCGTGCTTGCGGTTGACGAACATGTCGACCATGCCCGACTCGAGTGGGCCGGGCCGGTACAGCGCCAGGACGGCGATCACGTCCTCGAAGCAGTCCGGCTTGAGGCGCGCGAGTAGCTTGCGCATCCCCTCCGATTCGAGCTGGAACACGCCGAGCGTGTCGCCGGACATCAGGAGCTCGTAGGTCTTCCTGTCGCCCGCCGGCAGGTCTTCGATGTCCGGCGGCGTGCCCCCGGCCTTCTGGATGTTGGCGAGGCAGCGGTCGATGATGGTCAGGGTCCGCAGACCCAGGTAGTCCATCTTCAAGAGGCCCAGCTCCTCGAGCTGTGGCGCCGAGTACTGCGTCGTGATGTCCTCGCCGTTGCGGCCGAGGGGGACGAACTCGACGGTCGGACGCGGCGTGATCACGACGCCGGCCGCGTGGGTCGAGACGTGCCGCGCCATGCCCTCGAGCGGCACGGACAGCTTGAAGAGCTCCTCGTACTCGGGGTTCTCCTCGCGGATCGTCTTGAGGTCGGCGTCCGTTGTCAGCGCCTTCTCGAGCGTCGGCGCGCCCGGGCCGGCGGGTATCTTCTTGGCGATGCGGTCGATGTCGCGCAGCGGCAGGTCGAGCACGCGCCCGACGTCGCGCACAACCGTGCGCGAGGCCATCGTCCCGAAGGTCACGATCTGCGTGACACTGTCGGAGCCGTAGCGGTCGCGCGTGTACTGGATGACGCGCTCGCGCCCCTCCTTGCAGAAGTCGATGTCGATGTCGGGCATCGACACGCGGCTGGAGTTCAAGAAACGCTCGAACAGGAGGTCGTACTCGAGCGGATCGAGGCGCGTGATGTCGAGCAGGTACGCGACGATCGAGCCCGCGGCGGAGCCGCGGCCGGGGCCAACGGGGATGTCGTGCTCGCGCGCCCAGAAGATCAGATCCCAGACGATCAAGAAGTAGGACACGAAGCCGAGCTCGCGAATGACGCCCTTCTCGTGCTCGAGCCGCGTGCGGGCGGCGGCACAGTCGGCTCCGTAGCGCTCGACGAGGGCCTCTTCGAGCAGGCGGTCGAAGAGGACGTCGGGGGGCTCGCCCGTGTCGCTCGCGAACTCCGGCACGTGGTACGTGCCGAACTCGATCGACAGGTTGACTTGCTCGGCGACGTCCATCGTCGCGGGGACGGTCTCGGGGAGGTCGCGGAACATGTGCGCCATCTCCTCCCGGCCCTTGAAGAACAGCGTGTCGGTCTCGAACCGAAAGCGCTTCTCGTCGGCGCGCTTCGCGCCGGTGTTGATGCACAGGAGCACGTCCTGGGCGTGGCAGTCCTCCTGGCGCAGGTAGTGGATGTCGTTGGTCGCGACGAGCGGAATCCCGGTGCGCTTGTGCATGCGCACGAGCGCGTCGTTGGCGGTCGTCTGGATGTCGATGCCGTTGCGCTGCAGCTCGAGCCAGAAGTGCTCGGGACCGAACAGGTCGCGCAGCCGCACGGCGAGGTTCTCCGCGTCCTGCTCCTTGTCCTGGAGCACGAGCTGGTTGATCTCGCCGGCGAGGCAGCCCGAGAGGCAGTTGATGCCCGCGGTGTGCTGGTCCAGGAGGTCCCAGTCGATCCGCGGCCGGAAGTGGTAGCCGTCGACGTAGGCGGCCGAGGCGAGCTTGACCAGGTTCTGGTAGCCCTCGGTGTTGCGCGCGATCAGCGTGAGGTGGCTGTAGCCGTTGCCCTTCTTCTTGCTGTGCGGCGCGTGCATCGACTGCTTGGCGATGTACACCTCGCACCCGATCAGGGGCTTGATCCCGCCCGACGTGCACTTCTGGTACAGCTCGATCGCGCCGTACATGTTGCCGTGATCGGTCAGCGCGAGCGCGGTCTGACCGTCGTCGTTGCACGCCTTGACCAGATCGCTGATGCGGTTGGCACCGTCCAGCAGGCTGTACTCGGAATGGACGTGAAGGTGGGCGAAGTCCGGTGCGGCCATGGGGGGAATCGCTCGCTCGGATCTAGAGTCGTGAGGGGATCAACTGCGGAGTAGGAGAGAGAGCAGGCCCTTCTGCGTGTGCAGCCGGTTCTCGGCTTGGCTGTACAGGAGGCTGCGCGGGCCGTCGAGCACCTCGTCGCTCACCTCGAGATTGCGGCGCACCGGCATCGGATGCATCAGGCGCGCGTTGTCGCCGAGCTCCATCCGGTTCTCGTCGATCATCCAGTCCTGTGTGCGCGCGAGGCGGCTAGCGGCGAGGGTCGAGTTGCCGTACACCTCGAGCGAGCGCCACGAGCGCGCGTAGACCACGTGCGCACCGCGCACCGCATCGTCGAGCGAGGCCTCCGTGGCGACCGCGACGCCCTTCTCGCCGGCGACCTTGTGCGCTTCGTCGACGACGCCCGAGTCGAGCTCGTAGCCCTTGGGATGGGCGACGGTGACGTTCACGCCGTTGCGCAGCGCCGCGAGCAGGACGGAGTTCACGACCGAGGAGCTCGAAGGCGTGGGTGAGTGGGTCCAGGTGATCGCGAGCTTCTTGCCCGCGAGCTCGCCCAAGGTCTCGCGCAGCGTCAACAGGTCGGCGAGCGCCTGCAGGGGGTGCCACAGTGCGCTCTCCATGTTGATCACCGGCACGCGCGCGTGCGACGCCCAGGCGCGGATCTTGTCGTCGCGCCGATCGACATCCCACGAGCGCCCGTCGAGCGCGGGCCGAATCGCGAGCGCGCTGACGTAGCGCGAGAGCACCTCGGCCGCGTCGCGGATGTGCTCGGGAGCCTCGCCGTCCATGACCTTGCCCGGCTGGGCCTCGAGCGACCAGAAGTCCGAGGACGCGGTGAGGTTGACGGTGTGCCCGCCAAGCTGGTGCATGGCGACCTCGAGCGAGGTCCGCGTCCTGAGGGAGCCGCGGAAGAACAGTAGCCCGACCGTGCGCGCCGCCAGTTCCGCGCGGGACGAGCCACGCTTGAAGCGCGCGGAAAGGTCGAGGACGTCCTCGACCTCGCGGTCGCTCAGGTCTTGGAGGCGGATGAAGTGTCGGATGCTTGCGCCGCCGGACATGGCCAGTCGTCCTTGCGTTCGGGCCGAAGAAACCGGGAGGGGGAGCCCGCCGGCCCGAGCCCCGCCGGGAAACCAGTTGGTGTCCCCGCGCGGCCGGCGAGGGGACCCTCCCGCTCCGCGGCCGGGGTGGATCGGGCCCCGACGGGCGTCGAGGCGAAGGGTCTAGATTAGTGGCGCGCCGCGCCGAGTTCGCGCCCTTTCTTCCCGCGTCTGCGATTGCAAAACGATCGGTTGACAGAGGGGGGCCCAGGTGGATACAAAGCGCGGCTCCAGGCACCCGTGGCTCAACTGGATAGAGCACCTGACTACGGATCAGGAGGTTGCAGGTTCGAATCCTGCCGGGTGTACCACGACCTCCGGTCGCGCCGGTCGGTCCATCGCGGTTCGCGGTGGCGCTGCGCGCCCGGGTGCGCAACACGAAGGCGGCTCCGTGGATCGCGCGACGAACTCTGAAAACGCGAACGTCGGCGGCTTCGACGAGGCGGATCACCGCCTCATGGGGGCCGCCCTGGAGGAGGCACGCCGCGCGGCGGACCAGGACGAAGTCCCGATCGGTTGCGTCGTCGTCCTCGACGGACGAGTCGTGGCGCGTGGGCACAACGTGACCCGCGCGCGCTGCGATCCCACGGCCCACGCCGAGATGATCGCGCTCGCCGAGGCCTTTCGGGTCACCGGCGACAAGCGATTGGTTGGCGCCGAGGTGTACACGACGGTCGAGCCGTGTTTCATGTGCGCCGGGGCCCTGTCCCACGCCCGCGTCGCCCGCGTCGTGTGGGCGGTGCGCGACCCCAAGTTCGGCGGCGCCGCGTCGCTCGGTCAGGTCTTGACCGACCCGCGGCTCAACCACCGGGCCGAGGTCGCGGAGGGCCTGCGGGCGGACGAGGCCCGTGACCTGCTCCAGTCGTTCTTTCGAAGCAAACGCCAGGCGTCCAAGGACGCGCACGCCGATCCGCCCTAGGCGGTTCGCGGGCGCGGTCGGCGCGGGTGACACGTGCGGAGAGGTGCCGGAGTGGCTGAACGGACTGGTTTCGAAAACCAGCGTGCATTTAGGTGCACCGGGGGTTCAAATCCCTCCCTCTCCGCCATCCCCCCGGACCGTCCGGAGGACGGTGGCCGGGTCGGATCGGCGGACCCCACGGAGACCAGCCTGGAGAATTTGCGGGTGCATACATTGCGGAGAGGTGTCGGAGTGGCTTAACGAGCACGCTTGGAAAGCGTGTGTGCGGGCAACCGTACCGGGGGTTCAAATCCCCCCCTCTCCGCCATTTCCAAAGAGAAGGAAGACAGCGCGAGCTCGGCGGTGGGTCCGGTCCCACGCGATGGGTCGGGTTCGAACCGGGTCAGGCCGGGAACGGAGCAGCCCTAAGGATTTCGGTCCAGGCGCGAGGTGCCCGGGCCCTCCGGCGAGCTCGCGCTGGGCGGGGACATGAAGGACGGACGAAACCCGCCGGCGAGATGTGATGACCGAGGGCGGCGGGCGTTAAACTGACACACGCATGGCCTACCTCGTCCTCGCCCGCAAGTACCGCCCGCGCAGCTTCTCCGAGGTCGCCGGTCAGGAAGTCGTGACGCGCGTGCTCGCCGGCGCGATCCAGGAGGACCGCATCGGCCACGCGTACCTCTTCACCGGTCCGCGCGGAACCGGCAAGACGACCTCGGCGCGCCTGTTCGCGAAGGCGTTGAACTGCGACCAGGGACCGACGCCGGAGCCGTGCGGCACGTGCGACCGGTGCGAGTCGATCGATGCCGGAAACGAAGTCGACGTGATCGAGATCGACGCCGCGTCGAACACCGGTGTCGACAACGTGCGCGAGCTGCGCGAGCAGGCGGGCTACGTGCCGATGCGCGCGCGCTTCAAGATCTACATCATCGACGAAGTGCACATGCTCTCGAAGTCGGCCTTCAACGCGCTGTTGAAGACGCTCGAGGAGCCGCCGCCGCACGTCAAGTTCCTGTTCGCGACCACCGACCCGCACAAGGTGCTCGACACGATCGTGTCGCGCTGCCAAGTGCTGAAGCTCAGTCCGCTGCCCGAGGCGACGATCGCCGCGCGGCTCGACGTCGTGTTCGAGCGCGAGGGCGTCGAGGCCGGGGAGGGGGTCAGCGCCGAGCTCGCGCGCCGCGCACGCGGCGGCATGCGCGACGCGTTGTCGATGGCGGATCAGTTGCTCGCGCTCGTCGGGATGCGACCCTCGCTCGCCGACTGCGAGCGCCTGGCGAGCGAAGGTTCGAGCGCGACCGTCGAGGCCGTTGTGGAGCACGTCGCCGCGGGACGCGGAGGCGACGTGCTGAGTACGCTCCCGCCCGAGGGCGACGAGGCGCAGTTCCTCTCCGCGCTCCTCGATCACCTGCGCGGCGTTTTGATCGCGTGTCTGTGTGGCCCGGACGCTCCGATGCTGCCCGCCTCGGCCGCGGGTGGACCGGATGGCGGCAAGGCGCTCGCCGAGCGCGGCGCCCGCATCGGCGCGCGACGCCTCGAGCTGTGGCTGCAGGAGCTCTTGTTCGCGCGCGAGCGCATGCGCCTGTTGCCCGCGCACGCGCGGCTGATCCTCGAGGTGACGCTGCTCGAGCTGTGCCAAGAGGAGAGCACGCTGCCGTTGGCCGACTTCGGCCAACGCCTCGAGGCGCTCGAGTCACGGCTCGCGGGCGGCGCGCCGCCCCTTCCGCGCGCGGCGGCCCCGCAACCGGCGCCCGCACCCGCACCGACAGCGGCAGCGGCGCCAGCACCGTCGTCCGCCCCCGCCGCGGACAGCGAACTCGAGCCGCGCCCGCGACCGGCCAGCGCGCCCGCGCCCCGGCCGCCGGTCGACACCTCGTCATCCGACGTCCAGGGGCTCGCGCGTCCGCGCGTGACGACCAACAGCACCGCCGACGCCTGGTCGGGGTTCCTCGACGAGTTGGCGATCGGCTCTCGCGGTCTGTCCGAGCTCTTGCGCAAGCGCGGCAACCTCGTCGGTTTCGGCGATGGGGCGGCGCGCGTGAAGCTGACCGGCTTGACCGACGACGAGCGCCCCATGATCAGCGACAAACGCAACCGGCGGGCGTGTGAGAAGGCATTCTCGACCGCTCTCGGGCGCGCGATCGAGCTCGTATTGGAGGACGCGACGGACGCTCGGCACGGCAAGGAGGACCCGTTCACGCGCGAAGTCGCCGACCTCTTCGAGGGACGCATCGAAGAGTGAGTACAATTCGAGCATGAGTGGTTCCTTCGGAGAGATGGGCAACCTGCTGAAGCAGGCCCAGAAGATGCAGAAGGCGATGGACGACGCCCGCAAGGAGCTAGCGGAGAGTCGCGTCGAGGGCACCGCTGGCGGCGGGGCGGTCACGGTGATCGTCGACGGCGACGGACAGGTCGAAGCCGTGAACATCACGGACGAGGCGCTCGCGGACTCCAATCGCGAGATCCTCGAGGGGCTGGTCCTCGCGGCGGTGCGCGACGGGCTCGCCAAGTCCGCCCGCCTGCGCGACGAGCGGCTCGCCAAGGTCACGGGAGGCTTGAACCTCCCGGGCCTCATGTGAGGGACCGTGCCTTACCCTGAACCGATCGAGTCGCTCGTCGACGCGTTTCAACGCTTCCCGGGCATCGGTCGCCGCAGTGCGGAGCGGCTGACGTTTCACATCCTGCGCGATCCGCGCGCGCGGGAGCTCGCCGGCGCGATCGAGCGCGCCGTGCGCGAGGCGCTGCGCTGCCGCGTCTGCTGCAATGTCGCCGAGACGGATCCGTGCCGGATCTGCGCCGACGACGAGCGCGAGAGCGACGTCATCGCCGTCGTCGAGGAGCCGCAACACGTCGAGGCGCTGGAGCGAGCGGGCGTCTTCCGCGGCCGCTACCACGTCTTGATGGGGGCTTGGAATCCGGCCGACGGTACGGAGACCGGGCACCTGACGCTGGCCGCGCTCGTCGAGCGCGTCCGCGCGGGCGAGGTGCGCGAGCTGATCCTCGCCACCGACCCCGACAGCGAAGGGGAAGCGACCGCGCGCCTGGTGCTCGAGGCGGTCGAGTCGGTGGGAAGGGACGACTTGACCGTGACGCGGCTCGCGCGCGGCCTGCCGGCCGGGAGCGCGATCGAGTACATGCACCGCGGCGTTCTCGAGGACGCCCTGACCGAGCGTCGCCCGATCCGCAAGCGCTAGACCGGGCCTCCGGGAATCCGGTCCACCGCGTTCCCATTCGACGTCCGTTTTGGCCCGTAGGGCCCGCCGCCCTCAACCCATGCCGGCGGGCGGACGATAGGGCCCCCAATGGCACGGATGGGGATGGACATGGGGATGGGGATGCGTGGCGAGCAGCAGATGCTGCTCCAGCCGCGCATGCTTCAGTCGATCCAGGTGCTGGCGATGCCGAGTCTCACGCTGGACGGCTGGCTGCTCGAAGCCGCCGAGCGGAACGAGGCTCTGTGTCTGGACGGGCCGGGCCCGTCCAGCAGCGATGGGGGAGCACGGCGCGGCACGCGCGCGGACTCCGACGCCCACGACGAGATGCTGCGCAACCAGCCCGACCGCCTTCCGAGCCTGGCGGACGTGGTCGAAGGTCAGCTCGCGACCGCCGAGCTCGACCCCGAGCTCGCCGACTGGGTGCGGCTGCTCGTCGGGTGCCTCGACGAGCGTGGTTTCCTCGCCCCCTCGGACGACCAGCTGCTCGCGCTCGCGATCGAACACGGCCTGACCGACGGCGAGCACGGCCGCGACCGGCTGGGGCCCGCAATCGCGGCCCTGCAGCGGCTCGAGCCGCGCGGGATCGGTGCGCGCGATGCGATCGAGGCGCTCCTGCTCCAGCTCGACCCCGATGACCCCGATTACTCGCTGCTCTGCGCGCTCCTCGAGGACTTCGTCGAGGAGCTCGCCAAGAACAAGCTGCCCGCGGTCGCGCGGGCGCTCGACCTCGACGTCGAGGAGCTCACGCGGCTGATCGACACGCTGCGCGAGCTCGATCCGCGCCCCGCGTCCCGCCTCGTCGAGCAGTCGGCGCCCGTCGTGATCCCCGACGTCCTGGTCGAAACGACCGGAAACGGCTACGAAGTGACGGTTGCTCGCTCCGCGCTGCCCGCTGTGGGCATCGATCCGGACGTCGCCAGCCTCGCGAAGGACACGGATGCGACGCGCGAGGTGCGCAGCTACGCGCGCAAGAAGGTGGAGGAGGCGCGCTGGATCGTCGAGGCGATCGAGCAGCGCGGCGTCACGCTCTTGCGCGTCGCGCGTGCGGTCTTCGAACACCAGCACGAGTTCCTCGAGCGCGGACCGGGCCACCTCGTGCCGCTGCGCATGGGCGCGGTGGCGGAGGAGCTCGAGTTGCACCTCAGCACGATCAGCCGCGCCGTCGCCGAGAAGTACTCACAAACGCCGTGGGGGATCTTCCCGCTGCGCTCCTTCTTCCAGGCCCGGACTGGCGGCGACGACGGCCCCGCGCGCGACGACGCGCGCGAGCTCGTGCGCAAGGTCGTCGCGGAGGAGGACAAGAGCGCGCCCCTGTCGGACGACGACATCGCCGCGGAGCTCGAGCGCCGCGGCCTCTCGCTCGCGCGCCGCACCGTGGCGAAGTACCGCAAGGAGCTCGGCTTGCCGAGCTCGTACCGCCGCCGGCAGTACTAGGAGGCGGGTCCGGCCGGAGGCCGGACCCGCCTCCTAACGACACCTTTGGTGTCGATGTTGTTTGCTGGCGCCACACCTGACGGTGTGGCAGCGTCGTGGTGGGAGGGTGGGCACGGTCCTGGCGCGCTGGATCGGGCTCTGATCGGAGGCCGATCGCTGCTATTCTCCCGCGCGTGCGGAACGTGCGGGTGGAGGTGGCCTACGATGGCTCGAAGTTCTTCGGCTGGCAGCGCCAGGACGGGTTCGAGTCCGTCCAGGGGGCGGTCGAGGAGGCGCTCGAGGGGCTCGTCGGTGATGCGGTGACCGTGCATGGAGCGGGGCGCACCGATACTGGCGTGCACGCCCTGCGCCAGGTGGCGCACTTTCACGTCGACACGCGGCTCGATGATGATCGGCTCCGGCACGCCGTCAATGCGCACCTGGCGCGCGGGGTCGTCGTACGCCGATTGGAGAGCTGCCGGGACGACTTCCACGCGCGCTTCGACGCCCGCGGCAAGCGCTACCTGTACGTCACGGCGACGACGCGTTTTCGGCCACCGTTCGCGACCGAACACGTGCATTGGGTCACCTCGGCGCTCGATTTGGACGCGATGCGCGCGGCCGCCGCGCACATCGAGGGGAAGCACGATTTCGCGGCGTTCGGCAATGCAGGGTCCGTGCGCAAGACCACCGTTCGCACGGTCCGTGCGGTCCGTATCGTCGCGCGGCGCGAGCGTTTCGCGGTGATCGTCGAGGGCGATGGGTTCTTGTACAACATGGTACGCACGATCGTCGGTACGCTGATCGAGGTCGGGCGCGGCAAGTTGACGGCGGATTCGGTCCGTGCGGCGCTCGAGAGCGGCGATCGCACGGCCGCGGGGCCGACCGCGCCGGCCCGCGGGCTGTACCTCGTCCGGGTGCACTACGACGAAGCGATGTTCCCCGGCCCCGATCCCGGGCCGAGCGGCGTTCCGGGTCTGTACCACCACTAGGAACGGCGCGTTTGCCCTCAAGAGCCCCGGAAACGGGCTGCAAACGGGGAATCGGGCCAGAATGCGGCGTATGGGCGTGGGACCGTTCGATGGTTTGCCTCGAGTGCGCTTGACCGAATGACGAGTACGGTCCAAGGTAGATACAGCCTCGATGGTTCTCCTTCAGTACTGCGTGAAGCGACTGGCCGTGGTGACACGGCCGTGGGAACTCTTCACGCTTCTTGCTCGACGCCTGGAATGGAGCACCGTTCCGCAGAAACCGCTGGAACGCCACCGTCGTAACGGTCGAGCACACACACGAGGCATCCCCCTGGCCGCTCGCATTGCGCGAGCTCTCGTTCTGTCCTGCTGTCCACCTCTTTTTGAGGGGAGGTTTGCATGAAGACGCAAGTGACCATTTTGCACCACGACTACCCGGCACGCGTTCGTGACTTCGTGGAGGGAAAGATCCAGACCCTCTCACGATTCCATGACCGTGCGATCTCGATGCGCGCGAATCTGGAGCGCCAGAGCGAAGACCATCGGGTCGAGCTCATCGCGAACGTCGGACGTGGATCGGTGCTCGTAGCCGACGCGAAGGGAGAGGCACTTGGGCCTGTCCTCGAGGAGGCTCTGGACCGCATGGCGCGGCAGATGAAGCGGCACCACGACAAAGTCACTCGCGACCGTCATCGGGGAGGTCGGCCAGGCCACGTGGCCTGAGCCCAGGCCCCCCAGCCCAGGCGCGGCGCGGCCTCTGGAGGCTGCCCGATACGAACGACAGCCCGGTCGGCATCTGGCCCGCCGGGCTGTCGCATCGCTCCCCCTGACCGCGGCGTTTGGTCGGCACCCGATGTTTGGTAACCTCTGGGGCCCTCCTCCCCGTGCGCAGATCATGAACTGGTGGAAGCAATTCAAGCCCAAGGCGTGCAGCGTCAGCCTCAAGGCCTCGGACAAAGAGCAGGCGCTGCGCGAAATGGTCGACAACGCCGTCAAGGGCGCCGTCCTCTCCGATGCCCTCGTCGAGCCCGCCGTGGCGGCCCTGCTCGAACGTGAGGAGCTCGCGTCGACAGGAGTCGGCATGAACGTCGCGATCCCTCACGTGAAGATCGAGGGGATCGAGACGGCCGTGTGCACCCTCTCCGTCCACAAGGAGGGCCTCGAGTGGGCCGCCGTCGACGGGGCGCCGGTGCAGATCCTGTTCATGATCCTGCGTCCCGCCTCCGCGGGCCCGGAGCACGATCCGGACCAGCACCTCGAGATGATGCGCTGGATCGCCAAGGTCGCACGCGAGTCCGACTTCCGGGCTTTTGCCCTGCAGGCCAAGACGAAGACCGACCTCGTCAACCTGCTCAAGGAAATGTCCGCGGTCTGAGCGCCGGTCGCGGCATTCCCCGGCCGGATTTTATCGCCATGGGACTCGAGCGGACGGTTCGGCTCGTCAACGCATCTGGGTTGCACGCCCGGCCGTGCCACTCGATCGTTGCGTCGAGTCTTCCCTACGGCTGCACTTTGCGCGTAGGTTGCGGGGAACGTGAGGTCAACGGGAAGAGCATTCTCGAATTGATGACGCTCGAGGCACCCTGCGGCGCGGACCTCGTTTTTCGCGCCGAGGGCGAAGGCGCCGAGACTCTACTGGACCTGCTAGAAGCCCTCGTTGCCGGGGGATTCGACGAAAGCCTCTAAACCAAACACCTCTCCCTGTCCGAAGGGTCGCCCATGGGCCACCGGGGTCTCGATTTTCCCCCCCCGAGGCGCCCACTGGACCCTCGCAAGGACACGGGAAGGTGTTTCGAAGGAACAAAAGCATCGTAGGGCTGGATCTCGGAAGTTCCGTGGTCAAAGCCGTCGAGATCAGCCTCGAAGGGCCCGAGCCCGTCATCACCGGCTTTTCCCGCGCTGAAATCCCACCGGGGGGCAGCGTCGAAGAGGCTGTCGCGCAGGTCTTCGCCGAAGGTAAGTTCAAAAGCAAGCGCGTCGTCACGGGCGTCGCCGGTCAGTCGACCGTCGTCCGCTACATCCCGATGATGCGCATGTCGGACTCTGAGCTGAAGCAGGCGATTCATTTCGAGACCGACAAGTATCTGCCGTTCGACGCAGATGAGGTCGTGATCGATTGCCAGTCGCTGGCGCGCGTCAGTGGTGGCTCCGAGGACGGTGCCGTCGATGAGCAGATGACAGTTCTGCTCGCGGCCTGCCGCAAGGAGACGCTCGACGAGCAAGTCGACATCGTCCAGAGCCAGGGACTTTCGCCGTATGCGATCGACCTGGACCTGTTCGCGCTCGCCAACGCCTGGGAGCTCTGCGGCATCCCCGACGACGATTCGGTCGAGGGCGCGGAGGCACGGGCGACAGCGCTGGTCGACGTGGGCGCGACGCGCTCTTCCATCAACGTGCTGCGCAGCGGTGAGAGCTGTTTCAGCCGTGAGATCAACATCGGTGGCGCCGACATGACCCAAGCGGTCGCGCGGCGCCTCGGTGTCGAAGGCTTCGAGGCCGAGGCGATCAAGCGCGCCTCCGAGGCGCACGAAGCAGAGGTGAACAGCGCGATCGCGCCGGTCCTCGAGGACCTCGCGAGCGAGCTTTCGCTTTCCATCGATTACGTGGAGCACCACGAAGGCGTGCAGGTGGAGGAGATGCTCCTCTCCGGCGGCGGCGTGCTTGCTCCTGGCGCCGCGTCCTACATCGAGCAGGCCACGGCTCGACCGGCACGCACGTGGAACCCGCTCGAGGGTTTGCGCGTGGATGTGAGTCGGGTGGACGTCGAGGAGCTCGAAGCCTGGGCCCCCTCCCTCGTGGTAGCCGTTGGCCTCGCAGCACGAGTACGAGTCGAATGATCCGCATCAACCTGCTCCCCGAGGAGTACCGCCGCAAGGCACGGACTCCCTTCAAGGTCATGCTCGCCGTCGCGGGCGCCGTGACCGTCAACGCGTCTCTCCTCGCCTACTGGTGTTGGCTGACGTTCGGCGTCGCGGCGGAGATCGAGACGGAGCGCTCCGTGCTCCAGCTCGAGATGGACGGCCTGACGCCCCAAGTGAACTACCACAACGCGCTCGACGGCGAGATCAAGGTGTTCGCCTCGCGCGAGCTCACGCTCGCCACGATCACGAAGAAGCGCGTCTTGTGGACGAAGAAGATGGACGAGCTGATCGACGTGGTCCACTCGGGCAACGACGGTCTCGATCACTACATCTGGTTCGACGACCTGCAGGTCAAGCAGGAAGAGGGGGGCGGTGGTCGCCGTCGCGGAGGCGACTCCTTCGGAAGCCTCAAGGCCAGCGGCCACTCCGGTTCCCCCAAGTGGAACCAGGTCGCCAACTTCCTCGAGGACATCGAGGACCGTGACCTGACGTTCTTCATCGAGGACTTCAGCAAGCCCGGTTCCCCCGAGGGCACGCTCAACCCGCCCGACGATGACCTGATTCCGGCCGTCAACTGGTCGTTCCCGCTGACGCTCGACCTGCGGAACCCCGACGACCGTCTGGCCGCCCGCGCCGAGGAGGTGTCCAAGTGACCGATCGCAAGATGTGGATCGGCATTGTTGCCGGCACCGTAGTCGCCGCCGCTGGAATCAGCGCCTTGATCTACTTCAAGTACGAGGACATCAAGGGGTCCCGTGAAGACGTCAAGACGCTGCACGCCGACATCGAGACGGCGCGGAACACGATCGAAGGCACGTCGGCGCTCGAGCGCGAGGTCATCGTGCTGCGTGAGATCGCCGATGTCTTCGAGGCGATCCTGCCCTCGAGTGAGGACATCAACAACCTGATCCGGGACTTCTACCGCTACTCGAACGAGTCCGCGGTGCGTCCGACGTCCTTCAAGCGCGTCGCCGAGAACGCTCGCGGCCGCGAGGAGAGCGACTTCGATCGGGTCGGCTACAGCCTCACGCTGCAGGGCAACATCTTCCAGTTCCTGGAGTTCCTCAACCGGATCGAGACGCACGACCGCTTCATGGCCGTGCCCTCGTACTCGATCACCTCGGCCTCGCGCCAGCAGGTGGAGGACGACGGCCAGGCGCTGCACAAGATTCAGCTCGACGTCGAGACGTACTCGTACGTCCCCAAGGGCGCGGTCAAGGCCGTGCGCATCGAGGGCTACGAGCGCAAGCGCGACCTGCTCGCTGGCGAGATCAGCCGGCGCCGCAGCGCGCTCACGCTGGCGACGTTCAACTACCGCGGAGCCCGCGGACGGCGCGACCCGTGGATCGATCCGCGCGTCCCGCTGCTCGACGGCGACCCGAACGCTCCGTCGGTCCCCGAGCAGATGGCGATCATCGACGACTTGTCGAGGCGCGTGAAGGACGCCCAGTCCCAGTGGACCGGCGTCTCGTCGGCCGACAACGTCCTCGATCAGATGGTGCGGCGCAGCGAGCTCGAAGAGCAGATCGTCGGCATCGAGATCGATCTACGTCGCATCGACTCCGAAGGACAGATTACCTACGCACCCGCGCAGAAGCGTCTGTCGTCGGAGGTCGTCGAACCACTTGGCGTCCTGGTCAACGAGATCGACACGACCAAGATCGTCAAGGGGCCCACGCGCGAGGAGCTGATCCAAGTTGCGCGGGCGATGGAGGAGCACATCGAGGCCGGAGAGTACGACCTCGCTGCACAGGCATTCGAGATGGTCGAGAACACCCTGGACCTGGTCCAGGACGATCCGGCTCGAATGGTCCTCGCGCAGGACCTGCGTCAGCTCGCGTCTGACGCCGCAATCCTGCGCAGTTTCGAGAGCATCGAAATGTCCTTCGGCGGTGTGGCCCTGATCGAGGGGAGGCCGTCCGTCGTCATCATCAACGGTAAATCATTGACCATCGGGGATCTGATCGAGAACGAGCTGGAAGTTCGCGACATCCGTCCCAACGAGGTCGATTTCTACTTTCGTGGAGTCATTCTCACTCGCGCCTTCTAGCCGAGAGAACGCCTGAAACCAGACCCAGTCCCCCTGGGTGGGAGAAATCGTGAAGTACGTCCCCGGATTCATCGCGGCCCTCGCGGCCGTGGCCTTTCTTGCTCCTCGTGCAGAGGCCCAGGTCCCCAGCCTGGACGCTCGAGTCAGCATCAACATCGTGGAGCAGGATCTCGCTCAGGTGGTTCAACACCTGCGCGACCGTTCCGGCGCGAATATCGTCATCATGGAAGGTGGCGAGAACAAGGTTCGCGACCTGCAGATCACGGACGTGTACTGGAGGGATGCCCTCGAGTACGCCGTGCAGCTCGCCGGTTGCGTCGTCGAAGAGGACAAGTCGGGCGTGCTCCTGGTGTCCCAACCGACTCCCGTCAACTTCGAGTTCGTCAACCAGGACATCCTCCAAGTCATCGATGCGATCGGCTTGACCAGTGGCGCGAACATCATCGTCGGGCCCGAGGTTCAAGGCACGCTGAGTGTGCGCCTCAAGGACGTCCCGTGGCGCGACGCGCTCGAGGAAATCGTCAAGACGCGCGGGTACACCGTGGTCGAGGAGCAGCGCGGGATTCTGCGCGTCGTCGACCCGCTGTCGCTCGAGAAGCAAAAGGTCTCGCGCATCTATCAGCTGCGCTATGTGCGCCCGATTGGCGATCGCGTTCCGATCATGAAGTCGGAGTTCATCGACGGCGGTCCCAAGCCGCCGACGGCCGAGGTGCAGGATCGCTTCAGCGTTCTCGACGCTCTGCGCAAGGCGCTCTCGAGCGAGGGCGAGCTCGACTTCATCGTCGGCTCGAACTCGATCATCGTGCGCGACACGACCCAAGTGCACGAGACGATTCAGGAGATCCTGCGTCGCCTCGACGTCGAGCCCGCGCAAGTGTTCGTCGACGTCAAGTTCGTCTCGACGACCAACACGGACCTGTTGAACATCGGCGTCGACTACGGCGACGCCGGACCGCAGATCTCGTTCTCGGGCTCGCAGATCCCGATCGAGCTGCCGTTCGACATTGGTGGTGGTGGTTTCGAGGACGGCTTCATCGCTCAGGACGGCAACAAGGGTCCGTTCACCGATGACCGTGCCGACAACTCCGTTCTGATCCCCGACACGATCTTCGGGGCCCTGAGCTTCAACCAGTGGTCGGGCACGCTGCGGCTCCTGCAGCGCGACACCAAGACCGAAGTCATCCAGGCGCCGAAGCTGATCACGGTCGACGGCAACGAAGCCACGATCTTCGTCGGTGAGACGGTGCGCTACGCCGAGGCGAAGACCGAGCAGGGGCAGGCCGGTGGCCTCTCGCTGACGGTCGCCGAAGCGGGTGGCTCCCCGGTCGAGATCGGCTTCCAGCTGCTCGTTCGACCGAACGTCATCCCGGGCACCAAGAAGATCATGATGGAGGTCATCCCCAAGGAGACCTCGCTCTCGGGTACGGCCGGCAACACGACGCTCGCGCCGGCCGGCTTCGACATCTTCACCGTCGGCGCCTCGGGCTTCGAAGGCTCGATCGCGCTGCCACGTACGCGCTCGTCGACCCTGATGACGCAGATGATGCTCGATAGCGGCCAGACGGCCGTCATCGGCGGCCTGACCACGGAGTCGGACACGCGCATCAAGACCCGCGTTCCGTACCTGTCGCGCATCCCGCTCGTGGGCGAGCTCTTCAAGCACAAGAGCGACTCGCGCGACCGGCGTAGCCTCGTGATCTTCATCACGCCGAAGCTGGTGCACACCGCGGAAGACAGCGAGTACCTGCTCCAGCAGGAGCTCCGCCGACGCCGGACGCGGATCAAGGACGAGCTCATGGAGCTCGAAGAATCGGCCCGCGCCCAGTAGCGCGGACGACCGACGCGGCCCGCCTCCGGAACCCCGGTGGCGGGCCGCAGCACTCCTGGCCAAGTGCGCCGCAGCGGGGGCCAGGCGCTCCTCGAGCCAGCGGTGGACGGCCGAAAAACGCCGCCGTCAGGGGAATCGCGAAGAGTTTGCTACACCGGGGTCGACTCGCCTCGGTCGATTCGCCACAGTGGGCTCGGCCCTGGGGTTTCGACCCTCCGCCGGATGAAGCGCCGCTCGACGATGCAGGCTCCGGACGGGACATTGCCGGTGCCCGACTTCACGGGGAACCGGCGCGCGGGGAAGACGAGTCCTCATGAGGCGGTAGATCGCTACGCCGGGGATCGTGGCGCGGACCCATGCGATTGCTTCTAGAACACGCGGAGCCTCCGGGCTCTGATCCTGACAACACGAACCCGAGGTCCAGGCCGACGTCCCCGGACTCCGGTGCGCGAGCACCGTCGATCGCTGCAGCGCCTTTCGAGGCGCGCGCGCGGGACGCGCCAGGACCGAACAGAACACTCATGACCCATGATTCGCTCCCGTTCGATTCCGAGCGGGATAGCAACAAAGACAGTTTCCACGATCTGCCCGACCGCGGGCCCACCTCGGCGGGATCCGACGGCTCATCGGGCGACGCTCCATCGCTCGGATTCGGAGCGGGTGTCGGTGGGGGAGGAACCACCACCTCTCGGCCCACACGCAAGAAGAGCTCGAAGCGCAAGCGTTCGAAGAAGTCGACGGATGCGGAAGCGCCCACTGGCCGTGCCTCAGGCGGCGGCCGAGACGGCGGCGATGACCGCGGCTCCGATGACGGGGACTCCGGCGAAGACGGCAAGGGGCCGCGCCGCAAGCGCTCGCGCCGCTCGAAGAAGGCGAGCAGAGCCAGCTCGAGCAGGGCGAGCGAAGACGCGGCCGAAGACACGGCCACGGACGAGGAGCCCAAGCCGAAGAAGAAGCGCTCGCGGCGCAAAAAGAAGGCAGCCACATTCGAGGCCACGTCCGAGGCGACGGCTGAAGCCGGATCCTCCGACGATGGCGTCGACGCATCGAGCGACGAGGAGACATCCGGCGGACGCGCATCGACGGCGCGCAAGGCGAAGTCCCGCAGCTCGCGCAAGAAGTCCAAGGCGACGCGCGCGTCGTCGGACGACGCGCCCGACAAGTCGGCGAAGGACGACGGTTCCGCCGATGACGAGGCGCCCAAGCGCCGTAGGCGCGGGAGCCGCGGTGGTCGCCGACGCAAGAAGGGCGCGACGCAGGCCGCGGCGATCGACGCGATTCCCGGCGAGGACGACGAGCTGCCCGATTTCGTCGCACCGGCGGATGACGAGGACAAGAAGAGCTCGAAGAGCTCGAAGAAGCGCAAGCGCAAGAGCCGGTCCAAGGCGGATGCCGAGAAGGACGATCAGGGCTCGAAGAAGCGCAGCCGCAAGAAGAAGTCGACGTCGGATGAGCCGGCGACGGCTCAGGAGAAGGTCGAGCGCGATCAGGTCATCCTGATCAACGCGGTCGACCCCGAGGAGAAGCGCGTTGCGGTGGTCTCCGAGACCCGCATCGTCGACTTCATGATGAACTCGGACAGCCAGAAGACCCTCGTCAACGACATCTACCGCGGCAAGGTCGTCAACCTGGAGCCCGCGATCGGCGCGGCGTTCGTCGACTTCGGACAGGGCCGCAACGGCTTCCTGCACACCTCCGACGTGCTGGAGATGTACGGCGAGAAGGGCTTCAGGCTCGACCAGCTCCTCACGACGCCCGTCGACCATGACATCGACGACGACTCCGAGCTGGCGGTCGACGACGAGGACGAGGGGGAGGAGACCGGGAAGTCGACCAAGAAGCGCGGCAGGTCGAGCCAGCGTCCGAAGCGCCGCGCCCGCAAGCGGATGCCGATCACCGACCTGATCCGCGTGGGCGATCCGGTCGTCGTGCAGATCACCAAGGACGCGATCGGCGACAAGGGGCCGACGCTGACGACCTACATCTCGATCCCGGGCCGCTACCTCGTCTTGATGCCGTCGATGGCCCGGACGGGCGTGAGCCGCAAGATCCCCGACGACAAGGAGCGTCGCCGGCTCAAGCGCATTCTGACCTCGCTCAAGGCACCCGAGGACATGGGCGTCATCGTGCGCACGGCGGGCGTCGGCAAGACGAAGACCGAGTTGCAGCGCGACCTCGACTACCTCCTCGGCGTGTGGGAGAGCTTCGGCAAGCGCCTCAAGTCCGGCCGCGGTCCGATGCCCCTGTACCAGGAGTCGGACGTTGCCACGCGGACGTTGCGCGACCTCTTCAACACGCGCACCCAGGCGGTGTGCTGCGACGACCCGATCGTGTACGACTCGCTCGTCGAGTTCGCCGAGAAGGTCATGCCGGAGCACGTCGACCGCATCGAGAAACACGAAGGCGACCGCCCGATCTTCCACCACTACGGGATCGAGCAGGACTTCGAGAAGATTTTCGCGCGGCGCGTCGAGCTACCCTCTGGGGGCTCGATCGTCTTCGATCAGGCGGAGGCGCTGGTCGCGATCGACGTCAACTCCGGACGCACGCGCACCGACAGCTTCGACTTCGAGGAGATCGCCTTGAAGACGAACCTCGAGGCCGTGCCCGAGATCGCGCGTCAGATTCGCCTGCGCGACCTGGGCGGCATCCTCGTCTGTGACTTCATCGACATGATGAAGTCGTCGAGCAACCGCTCCGTCGAGCGCGCGCTCCGCACCGAGCTGGCCACGGACCGGGCGCGCAGCAAGCTCGGCCGCATCTCCCAGTTCGGCCTGCTCGAGATGACGCGCCAGCGGCTCGGCCCGGGCACGTACAAGAAGGTCTACCAATCCTGCCCGCGCTGCCGAGGCACGGGCAACATCCGCACGGTCGAGTCTCGTGCCCAGGCGATCCTGCGGCGTCTCGGCTCGGCCCTGACCCAAAAGGGCTTCACGGCCGTCGAGGCCCGCGCCCACCCGGAGGTGATCGCGTACCTGAAGAACAGGCTGCACGACTACCTGCGGGCACTGGAGCACCGCTTCGAGAAGGAGCTGCGGCTGGTGGAGGTTCCCGATCAGCCGGAGGACAGTGTTCTGCGGTACCTGCGGGCCGATGGCCGCGAAGTCCGCCCCGGCGGCCGCCGCAAGCGGTAGGAGCTGGCTGGCTTCGGCGCCTCTAGCGTTTCAGCGCTCGTAACGCACTGCAGGCAAGGTATTTGGAGGGTCTGGTCGGATGACCAGGCCCTCCTCCCGTTCGGCAGCGACGCAAACCTCTGGTGACGATCGGCTGACGCGGGCGCTCCATGCCCCGTGCAACACGGAAGCCAGCCAGTTCACATTCGCGGCTGGGTGGTTGTCTGGGGCTCGGGGGTCACTACACTTGTCGCCCCTCATCACCCATTCCGGTGTCCGCGGGAGGACTTCCACCGCGGGAAAACAGGGGAGGAACCCTTGTACGCAGTCATCAGCGACAGAAACAACCAAGCCACCGTCCGCGTCGGCGACGAAGTCGCCTGCGATCTCATGGACGCCCAGCCCGGCACCGAGATCACCTTCGACGACGTCCTGCTCGTCGGCGGAGAGGGTGGCGCCAAGATTGGCAAGCCGTTCGTCGCGGGCGCCAAGGTCACCGGCGAGGTGATCGGCACGGCCCGTGGCAAGAAGCTCGTCATCTTCCGCTTCAAGCGCCGCAAGAACATCCGTCGCAAAGCCGGTCACCGGCAGAGCTACACACGAGTCCGCATCACCGGCATCGACGCCTGAAGGGAACGAAGCGATGGCACATAAGAAGGGACAAGGCTCTTCGCGCAACGGGCGCGACTCCAACCCCCAGTTTCGGGGCGTCAAGCGTTTCGGTGGCCAGAGCGTGACCGCCGGCACCATCCTGGTGCGGCAGTGCGGAACGCGCTTCAAGCAGGGCCACAACGTCGGGATCGGCAAGGACTACACGCTGTACGCCATGATCGACGGCACCGTGCGCTTTCAGAAGGGGCGCCGCGTGCACATCGATCCCGTCGGCGCGTAGGGCCGCCGGTTCACGAGTCGTCGTTCGACGAGAGCTCCGCGAGGATCGCATGTTCCGCGACGAAGCAACCGTCGAGGTCATCGCTGGCAAGGGTGGTGACGGCCTCGCGTCTTTCCGACGCGAGAAGTACGTGCCGCGTGGCGGCCCCGATGGGGGCGACGGCGGCGACGGTGGGAGCGTGATCTTCGTCGCACGTGCCGACGTGCACTCGCTGCTGGAGGTCGGACGTCGGTTCCGCTTCGCAGCCGGCAACGGCCAGCCCGGCGGGCCGCGCCTGCGCGCCGGACGTGGGGGCGAGGACGTCGAGGTCGCCGTGCCGGTCGGCACGCTCATCTACGACCAGGAGCGCGGTAACCTCCTGCGCGACCTCGACCACGAAGGCATGCGTCTCGTCGTGGCGCAAGGGGGCCGCGGAGGGCGCGGGAATCCGCATTTCGCCACAGCCATCCGGCAAGCGCCGCGCGACGCGACTCCGGGCGCACTCGGCGAGCACCGCCACCTGAAGCTCGAGCTCAAGCTCGTCGCCGAGGTCGGGCTGCTCGGGCTGCCGAACGCCGGCAAGTCGACCTTCCTCTCGCGCGTCACGGCGGCGACGCCGAAGATCGCCGACTACCCGTTCACCACCCTCGTGCCCCAGGTCGGGATCGCGCGCGTCGGGGACTACGACACGCTCGTGATCGCCGATCTGCCGGGCCTGATCGAGGGGGCGGCGGAGGGGCAGGGGCTGGGCCACCAGTTCCTGCGCCACGTCGAGCGCTGCAAGGTTCTGCTGCACCTCGTCGACGTCTCCGACGGTGCCGTTACCGATCCGATCGAGGCTTGGAAGACGCTCGATGCCGAGCTCGCCGAATTCTCTGATGCCCTCGCCGAGAAGCCGCGCCTGATCGTCGCCTCCAAGCACTTCGAGGACGAGGCCTCGAACGCGCGCGTCGCCGAGCTCGAGCGCGCCACGGGCACTGCGGTGTTCGGCATCAGCTCGGTGCTCGGGGACGGGCTGAAGGAACTGCTCGCCCATGCGCGCGAGCTGGTGCGCCAGAGCACCTGATGCGTCCGCTTGCCTGGATCTGAGACGCGAGCCGGCGCACGGGCGATTCCGTCGCGATTCGATAAGGGCATTCCTCAAGGAGCGCACGCCAGCCGGTCGATGCCTGATGCGGTTCCAGCCCTGCAGCTCTCCTCAGGCAACAAGGTAGACACTCCGTGAGCGGACGCGAAATCCCCGAAGACGAAGCGAGCTTCCGAAACGTCCGGAAGCCGCAGCCGAATCCAGCTGCGACGCCCGGCATGGGCCTGCCGCCGGACAGCGCGCAGCCGCAACCGCAGCAACCGCAGCAACCGCAGGCCCCCGAGGCGCCGCAGGCTGCGCCGCGCGCCGGCGCGACGCCGACCGCGCAGCCCGGAAGCAAGTCCAATCCCGCGGCCGAGACGAAGTCCGGAACCCCCGCCAAGAAGTTCCAGCACCCGACCGGCTCGACGCACCGCGAGCGCATGCAGAAGCTGGCGGCGACGAGCACGTCGCCGCGCCACCAGGTCGAGGCTTGGCTCGCCGTCATGGTCAAGTCGGACGCGAGCGATCTGATCCTGCGCGCCAGCGGTCGTCCGTCGCAGCGCGTCGGCGGCAAGATCTCGTTCCTTCCCGGCCGCGTGCCCGGACCGGGACCGCTCGGCGAAGTGCTGCGCGGCGTGCTCGGCGAGAGGCGCATGCAGGACTGGGAGCGCACGGGGTCCGCCGATGCCGCGATCCAGCTCGACGGGCTGGGCCGCTTCCGCATCAACGCGTACAAGCAGATGGGCGAGCCGGCCGTCGTGATCCGGCGCATCGGCGAGAAGCCGCCGAACATCGATCAGCTCGGCCTCCCGGGGACGGAGCTGAAGGAGCTCTCGATGCGCAAGCGCGGCCTCGTGCTCGTGACGGGCATCGCGGGCTCGGGCAAGTCGACGACGCTCGCGGCGATGATCCAGCACATGAACGAGACCGTCGAGCGACACATCGTGACGCTCGAGGACCCGGTCGAGCTGCTGTTCAGCGAGAAGAAGTGCGTCATCAGCCAGCGCGAGGTCGGCACCGACACGACGTGCTTCAACGACGGCCTGCGCCACGCCCTGCGCCAGAGCCCCGATGTCATCCTGATCGGCGAGGTGCGCGACGCCGAGACCGTCATCGCGGCGCTGGAGGCGACCGAGACCGGCCACATGGTCATGTCGACGATGCACACGGTGAACGCGCCGCAGACGATGGATCGTATCCTCGGCTTCTTTCCCGCCGAGCGTCACCGTCAGATCCGCCAGCGCATAGCCGACAACCTCGCCGGCGTCCTGAGTCAACGTCTCGTTCCGAAGATCGGCGGCGGCCTCGTGCCCGCCTTCGAGCTGATGATCCCGACCCCGCACGTCCGCGAGTTGCTCGACGAAGGGCAGACGAGCGAGATGGCGCGCGTGATCGAGTCGGGAACCGAGGCGGGGCTGGTTTCGTTCAACGAGTGCCTGCGTGGTCTCGTCGAGCGGCAGCAAGTGGATCTGCCGGATGCCCTCGCCGCGTCGGACCGGCCGGACGAGCTGCTGCTCGCGCTGCGCGGGATTCGGGGCAGTGCGGATCGTGTGGCCGGGCCGTCTACGGCGGGGCAAGCCCCGAAGGGGCCGCGGTCGTCATCGGGCGATGGGCCGGATGGGCTCAGGATGGCCAGCGGCAGGTAGGTCGGCCGGAGGTACGGGCCGGTTGGGCTGTCGCGCCCGATCGGCTCCGCTGGGGGCCCAGAATGGTCCCTGGCCAGCACCCCGTCGGGCTCGGGCACGTTCACGGGCGGGGGGAGCCGCCAAGGGGTGGGACCGCAGGGCACGCCAAACCCTCGATCCCCGGGAAGATCCCCCCTCCCCAGCCGTCCCCACCACCGGACCAATCCCCAACCCGCCTGGGCAACCCAGGCTTTGGGGGGCTAGGATTCCTGGAAGACCACCATGAACGTGCCCACCATCAAGCTGTTGTGCTGGCTGTCGTCGGCGACTCTGACCTTCGGAATCGCGGCCTACGCCTGGGATTTCCGTAAGAACTTCCCTCAGATTCGGCAGCCCTTCGACAAGACCCACCTCAAGCAGGTGCTCGACGAGAACGTCGACGTCCAGCTCGACGTCAAGGACGGGATCTCCTACGACGAAGTCCGCGAGCAAATGATCCGGCTCAACTGGACGGGCAAGGCCGACCCCAAGCCCGTCGTGGAAGAGGTCAAGCCGACGGAGCCGGAGAAGCCGAAGTACCGGCCCGTCAAGGAGCTCGTCCAGGTCCTGACGATCCTGCTCGACGTCGACGATCCCGGCGGGAGCCGGGTGTTCGTCAACTTCCGCGATCCGGCGATGGGGGTGCCGGACGGGAACCTGGCGGTCGGGGACAAGCTACCCAAGCCGCACGACAGCGTGCTCGTGCATCAGATCCGCATCGAGGGGATCGAGTTCGCGTTCACCGACGACGGGCGCGAGAACGAGATCCTCGTTCCCGGGGACGACGGCACCGAACCGCTGATCTTCAAGGTCGGCGAGGGCAACGTGAAGGTCCCCGTGCGCAGGACGCTTCCGAAGGCCGTGCCGCGCAAGGACGAGCGGCTCGCGGAGACGCGCAAGATCGGGCGCAACACGTGGGAGCTCGGGACCGAGGACATGGAGGACTTCGGCGAGAACTACGCCGAGATCCTGACGCGCGACGTCAAGACGCGCGTGCACTTCGACGAGAAGGGCAAGCGCAGCGGGATCGAGATCACCGAGGTCCGCTCCGGTTCGTCGGCGTCGCGCCACGGCGTGCAGTCGGGGGACGTCCTGATCAGCATCAACGGCGAGCCCGTGAAGAGCGAGCAGGAGGCGATCCGGTACGTGAAGAACAACTCCGACCGCTACTCGGTGTGGGAGGTCGAGATCCTTCGCATGGGACGGCACGAGACCCACGTCTACCGCAGCCCGGACGAATGAACGCCATGGGCGGTACGCCGCTCGTCACCTTCGACATTGGCAACACGCGCTGCAAGGCGTGCCTCTTCCCCGCGGGCCAAGCTACGCAGTGGATCCTGACCGGCGAAGGTGCGCCTCGCGCGCTTTGGGACTGCGCGCTCGACGAGCTCGAGGGCGCCGAGCTCGACGCTCTGCGGCCGGGCGTGCGTGCGGCGATCTCGTGCGTCGCGGACGAGAGCGTCGCGGCGGAGCTGGTGCGGCGCGTCGCGCAACGCATCGGAGCCTCCGTTCCTGTCAACCCACCCTCGGGGCTCGCGCTCGAGGTCGAGCACTCCGAGACCGTCGGTCGTGATCGCCTGTTCGCGGCGCGTGGAGCGCTCGAGCTCGAACGCGCGCCCGCGGTCGTCGTCGACGCCGGCACCGCGTTGACGGTCGATGCGCTGGACGTCGATGCCGAAGGAGGCGGGCGCTTCCTCGGGGGCGCGATCGCTCCGGGGCCCGATCTGCTCGCCGACGTGCTCGCCGCGCGCGGTGCGCGCCTCGCGCGGGTCCCTGCGCAGCCGCGGGTGGCGGCGCTCGGCAGGCACACCCGCGCGGCGCTCGCCGCCGGGATTGGCGTCGGCTTCGAGGGCGCCGCACTGCATCTCGTGCGACGCATCGCGGACGAGGCGGGCCTCGCCTCGCCGCGCCTCTGGCTGACCGGCGGACGCGCCGAGTTCCTCGCGCACCTGGAATGGTCGGGCGTCGAGGGACCGGCGCGGCACGAGCCCCTGCTCGTCCACCTCGGTCTCGCCGCGGCGTTCGCCGGGGTCGAGGGCGGGGCTCCGTGACGCACGCGGAACGCCTCACGCCGAGCGGGCGCGGAGCCGTCGCTGTCGTCGCGGTCACCGGTGCCGGGGCGGCGGAACGCGTCGCGGCGCTGTGCACGCGGCCCTTGCCCGCGCCCGGCACGTTTGCGGTCACACGCCTCGCGCTCGGAGCGGACGAGCTCGACGAGGCTCTCGTCCTCGTGCGCGGTCCCGAGCACGTCGAGGTGCACCTGCACGGAAGCCCGCCCCTGGTCGACGAGGTCGAGCGGCTTCTCGGGGGCGCGACCGATGACTGGACCTGCGTACTCGAGCAGCGCGCCTGGCACGCGCTGGCTGACGCACCCTGCGAGGCGGCGGCGCGGATTCTGCTCGACCAGGCCGGCGGAGCGCTGCGCGCGGAGTGCAAGCGGCTGATCGCCGGCTGCCCCGAAGGCGAGCTCCTTGGCAGCGTGCACGAACTCGCCGAGCGCGGGCGCGTCGCTCGGTACCTGTTCGAGCCCGCGCGCGTCGTCCTCGCCGGCGGGGTCAACGCGGGCAAGTCGACTCTGTTCAACGCTCTCCTGGGCGAGCGGCGTGCCACGACCAGCGCCGAGCCCGGGACGACGCGGGACGTGCTGATCGAGCGCTGCCAGCTCGGTCCATGGCCGATCGACCTCGTCGACACCGCCGGTGAGCGAGCGCTCGTGGGCGGCGATGCGCGCGCGGCGGTCGAGCGCGAGGGGCAGGCGCGCGGCCGGATGCTCCGCGACCGCGCCGACCTCGTCCTTTGGTTGTGTCCGTTCGACGACGCCGCGGGAGCGCAGGCCCCGCCCCGCGCGGTACTCGTGCGCACGCAGATCGACCGGGCGGCGCCCGGTTCGAGCGGTGCCCGAGGGGGGATCTCGGCCGTGGCCGAGCCCGACGGGGCGCGCGAGCACGTTCTCGGGCTCCTGCGCGACGCGTTCGCGCTGCCCGTGGGCGAGCCCTGGGTCCCGGGGGCGCCGGTACCGTTCGAGGCCGCGAGCGCGCGTGCGCTCGCGGCGGCCGGGTCGGCCGCCGAGGCGCGGCGTGCTGTAGCAGGCCTCCTGCCGCCGCCCGACGCCGCGCACACCTGACCCGACGCCGAGCTCCTCGGGAGCGGATCGGCCTGGAACGTTGAGCACACCGTGCTCGGCGGATAGTCTTGGGTCTCGCGTCCGACGCTCCGCGTCCGATGCGCTGTTCATGCTCCGACACCTCGTCTCGATCGACGACCTGTCCCTGGCGGAGATTCGCGATCTCTTCGCCCACGCCGATCGTTTCTCCGCGGATCCGCGCGGCTTCGCGGACACCTGCCGCGGGATGATTGCCGCGAGCTTGTTCTTCGAGCCCTCGACGCGGACGCGGCTGTCCTTCGAGTCGGCGATGCTGCGCCTCGGTGGGGGAGTGATCACCGCTGCCGAGCTCGCAAGCTCGAGCGCGACGAAGGGCGAGTCGCTCGCCGACACCGTGCGGGTCGTCGGCGGCACGTACGCCGACGTGATCGTGCTGCGTCACCCGAGCGAGGGGGCGGCGAGGCTCGCGGAGCTCTACTCGCCCATTCCCGTGATCAACGCGGGCGACGGGAGCCACGAGCACCCGACCCAGACGCTCTGCGACCTCTACAACTTGCACGTCGAGCGTGGCCATATCGAAGGCCTCGACGTCGTGCTGGCGGGCGACCTCAAGTACAGCCGCACCGTGCATTCGTTCGCATACGCCCTGGCGCGCTTCGGTGCAAACATCGTGTGCGTGCCCCAAACCGGGTTCGAGATGCCTGAATACGTCGTGCAGCGCATGCGCGAGGAGTTCGGCGTCGAGCCCGTTCGCGCCGATGCGCGCCGTCTGGGCAGCCTCGCCTCGCAGAGCGACGCGGTGTACCTCACGCCGCAGAAGCCGCACCAGCTGTCGCTGTTCACCGACGCGCGCGGCTGGGAGGTCGAGAACGTCGACGCCGTCTACATGACGCGGCCGCAGACCGAGCGGTTCGAGGCGGAGGATCGACCGGTCGACAATTACCTACGGCTCGAGAAGCGCTCGATGGCGGCCGAGTCGTTGCGCGACGCGGTCGTCATGCACCCGCTGCCGCGCCGCGACGAGATCAGCTCCGAGATCGACAGCGATCCGCGCAGCATCTACTTCAAGCAGGCTGCGCGCGGCGTGCCGATCCGCATGGCGATCCTCGCGATGCTCATGGGCAAGATCGAGGCGGGGGCGGGCGAGCGCGTGCCGGCCAAGGACAGCCATCCGGTCCACGTCGGGCCGAACCCCTGCCCGAATCCGACCTGCATCTCGCGCACCGAGCCCCGTCACGTGACGCCGCGCTTCACCCTCGCCGCGCGCTCGCCGATGCGCGCGCACTGCGCCTACTGCTCGCGCGAGCTACGCTTCCGCTTCGTCGGGTGCTCGACGACCAGGCACTTCCACGAGCCGGACTCGACGGCGCTGCGCAAGGTGCGCCCCGATCACCTCGTCTTCCTGTCGGACGCGGCCGCCGCCGAGGCCCTGGCGTTCGAGCCGGCGGCCGGGGTGCGCGCGGCGAGCGAGTGTCCCGATTCGGAAGTCGCCCGAGGCTAGCAGGCTGTCGGATTCGGCAACTGATCGGAGCGCGGATCGGCCCGCGCGGACGGGCGATCCCGGGGCCCGCGCGGCCCGCCCGCCGAGCGCTTCCGCACAACTGGGCCGCGGGGTCGTCCAGAGGCGCACGGAAGCTGCTCCCGCGGCGGGGATTCCGACCCCCCCGGGACGCCCGTAAGGCCGTGTTCGGGTAGGGTTTGGGTGCGACCGGAGGGGGCGGGTTCGCGCGGCACGGAGTTTGATGCGGATCCGACGCCCATCCGCAGGGATCGGGCTCCGCGGGTGGATTCGCCGCCCCGGGGCTCGGAGAGGCCGGCTCCGCTTGACCGGTCGCCCCGTCACAATAGAGTAGGGGGCCGTTCGGTGGCCTGTTGCAGGCACCCCGGCTTCCCCCCGCACCCCAGTTTCGTCCGCTGCCCAGGCGGTCGCGGTCCGGTTCGTCTGGCTCAGAGGCGAAGCAGGACAAGGCCACCGGATCCCATCTCGGCGCCCCAGCGCCACAACAGAACCAACCAGGACATCTCCGATGAAGGACCTCTCCCCCAGGACCCCGTGCCAGCGGTTCGTGCCCGGAGCCGTGCGGCGTTCGAGGCGACCTCGTTTTGGTCTCGGCCAAGGTCTTCTTCTCGGAGCCGCGACTCTCTTCGCCAGTTGTGGCGGAGGCGGAGGCTCTTCGACGCAGAGCAGCAACGAACAGGGTGAGCTGATCGAGATCGAAGGCCATGGACGGGTCTTCGTCGATGCGAACCGTGGTGGGGCGGGGCAACAGATCCGGATCACGCGCGTCGCCTGGGGGCGGCTCGTGGAGGTCTTCGGTCGTGCGGGCGACCCGACGGGGCCGGTCACGCCGCCGAAGGTGCCGATGCACCAGAGTTTCGTGATCGCGGGATCGCTGATCTCCGATGGGCAGAACTTCCTGCTCGAGACCAACCCGGTCACGACTCAGCAGACCCTGACGATCGAAGCGGACGTCACGACCAACCAGGGGATGAACCGTTTCTACAACCTGCTGCGCGAGGCGGAGCAGAACCTGACGCCGGTCTTCGACACGCCCGTCGGCGGCGCGGGGATCTTCACGATGGTGCCGCGCAACTCGGCCGTCGTCGTCCAGTTCGACGATCTCATCGATCAGGACACGCTCGACGACACGACGGTGCAGCTCGTGACAGGCGTTCCGCCTGCGACGCCGTTCGAGTCGCGTTTGCTGATCGACCCCAACCACGGGGACGCGGCGGACCACGACAGCACGGCGGGCCGCGAGTTCTACTCGACGCGCGTCATCATCGACACGACCGTCTCGCTGCTCGAGGCGTTCGACGTCGACCCGCCGCTGCCGGTCAACGGCGTCGGCTTCCCCGGGTCTGTCGACTCGAACCTCGCCAACGTGCAGCTGCGCATCCCGACGGAGTTCACGGGCAACCAGAACCGCCTGCTCGCGAACCCGACCGGGCACTACCTGACGACGTCCAACTCCGGATCGTTCGATCCGGGTCATCCCGCCCAGCCCGTGACGCGCGCCGCCCGCTCTGGCGGCAAGGAAGCGGTCACCGGCGATCCGTTCAACGGCTTCCTGCCGGACAGCCGAGCTCCCGAGGTCGTCGGAACGACCCCCACGGTCATCGACCTTCCGCCGGTCGAGCTCACGGGCGAGAACGAGTTCCTCGTCGAGTCGATGACGTTCGCGTCGACGTTCTGTACGACGACCCCCGAGCCGGGCGACGTCGTCGCGCAGCCTGGCGTGTTCGCCGAAGTGATCCAGAGCCCCGGGATGCAGGTCACCGGCGGCGTCGTCACGGACATGCAGGTCCGGCTCCTGCTCTGGCCGCGCGACTGGACGGGAGCAGAGCAGTGGGTTCAGGTCGCCGCGAGCGAGCAGGCGAACTTCCTGTCGGCGTTCGACCCCGTGTCCGACTCGGGCAAGGAGGCGTGCTTCGTCGCGGTGTTCCCGACGCCGACCGGCTTCCCGAACAGCCCGACGCAGGGCCTGACGACCAACGCGACCATGGGCGTCCGCTTCAGCGAGCCGATGGATCCGTCCTCGCTGACGGCCTTCGACTCGATGACGCTGACGCGTGAGCCGCTGAACCCCGGCAACGACCCGCCGCTCTCGACCAGCGCGTACGTCGTCGGCAAAGTGACCCAGACCCTCGATCTGCAGTCGTTCACTTTCGTGCCGGACCTCCCGCTCGCACACGCCGTCGGTCAGGGAGAGAGCTACTTCCTCTCGCTCGTGACCGGCAACCTCGGCCCCACCGACCTCGCCGGCAACGAGCTTGCCTTCGAGCTGCCGCAGGTCCTGGCCACGATGTCGACCGTCGCGGCGACGCAGAACAACGGCGGCCGCGTGAGCCGCTTCAACGGTCAGGACGAGGAACCGCCGGAGGGCCCCGAGTGGTCTGGCCAGCACCTCTACGACCTCGACCGCCAGCTGATCCGTCCGCGTCCGGTGCAGCGCTTCCAGGCCATCGCCGACCGCACCCAGCCGGTGCCCTCGATCATGACGCCCTTCGCGCCCGGCGTGCAGACGCCGCTGTCGAACCTCGGCAGCAAGATGCAGACGCTCTGGCGCTACGTCGACTTCGGCTTCTCGCTGACCGACACGGCGAACTACAACATCGACGTCGAAGGCATGCACTGGTCGCCGGTGGGCGGCCAGGTGATCGCCGACACGTTCGAGGAGTTCGAGATCCAGCTCTCGCACAGCGCCTGGGCGCCCGACGAGTTCATCGATCCCTCGTCCTTGTTCCCGCAGTACCCCCAGTCGGGTCTGCAGATCGACTACATCGAGAACCCGCTCGAGCCGGGGCTCTACCCGCAGCGCATCGTGCACCCCAAGTTCATGGGCTACGACATCGTGCCCGGCGATCTGTTCACGACGCCGACCGGCACGCGGATGATGCCCTACCCGCTGAACCTGACGCGGCCGATGGACGAGTGGCTCACGTACACGTGGCGTGACACCTCGATCCCCGAGCGCGCCGGTAACTTCAACGGCGGTGTCGACCCGCGCATCCTGTACGTCGCGCTCGGCCTCACGCCTCCGGCAAACCAGTTCCAAACCGCGGGGCAGATCCAGACGATCGGTCTGCCGCTGTTGATGGAGTTCCGCTGCTATCCCGACGACGGGTCGCAGGGCGTGAACGCGTTCGACATCTCGCTCGCGGTCAACAGCTCGGCCCGGCCGTACTTCCGCGCGTTCTCCTCGGGTGGCATCAACACCTCGGGTCTACCGGTGCAAGTCGATCCCGACATCGAGTCGCAGGCCAACGGAGGCTTCAACCCGACCTCGACGCCGACGCCCGGCGAGACGACCCAGGGACGCGATCCCGTGTTCTACATCGGTGCGCTCGACATGGTCGTGCGCGTCAGCCGCTCCTACTCGGTCTGGTTCCCGGCCTCCAACCCGGCCGATCCGAACCTCGAGCCGTTCGCCATGCCGATCTACAGCCCGCCGGTCCTCGAGCCGCGCCTCGAGGACCTGCCGGACGGGACCTCGATCGAGCTCGGGTTCCGCGGCGCGGTGCTCGTCGACAACGTCGAAGCACTGACCAATGCGGTGACGATCGACAACTACGGCGACCACTACTTCGATCTGACCGTCGTTCCGCCCAACCAGCCGAACCACAACGCCGGCAACGCCAACCTCGCGGACGGCACGACGGTCACGTTCATGCTCCCGGGCGAAGAGATCTGGAGGGAGGACATCTCCGAAATCGACGAGAAGTCCTACTACCAGATTCGCGCGACCTTCTTCAGCAACACCCTGACGGGGCTCGGTCCCGAGCTCTCCGCCCTGGCCGTGTCCTGGCAAGAGTGATTCGCTGAACGGATTGCAGCCGATTCCGACCGACGGGCTGGCGCCCCCACGCCGGCCCGCGGACCATCCCGCAGACACTACCCGTAACAACGAGATACGACTGATGCGCCTCACTCCCTTCAAGTCATCCGCCGGCCAGGCAGCGATCCTGTGCGCGGCGATCCTGATCGCAGGATGCAGCAGCGGATCTGGCAGTCGCTCGTCGCAAGGCAACAGCTCCGAGGACCAACCGTTCGCGATCGAGGGAATCTCGGTCATCGAAGGTGCCTCGTGGCAGATCAACCGAGCGATCGACATCACCTTCAACCATCGGGTGGACGCCTCCTCAGTGAACGCCAACACAATCAACATCGTGGACGACACCGGGCTCGGTGCGATGGGCGACTACGAAGTGTTCGGCAAGACGGTGCGCTTCCAGCCCGCGTGCCCGACCGAGGACGACTTCTCGGACGCCGGTCTGCGTCCGGGAACGGCGTACGTCTTGCACGTGCTCGGCTCGACGGTCGGCGGCGTGACCGTTCGTGACGAGAGCGGCGAGGGGCTCGAGCTAGGCCGCGTCGTCAATTTCACGACGCCCGACTCGGCCGACCCGTTGGCCCTGTTCCTCGACACGGTTCCGGGTCCGCCCAGCGTCGTGTTGCGCCCGCAAGGCAACACCGACACGGACTACCCGGGCGTGCGGCTCGAGATCGAGAGCACGGGCGCGGTCGAGTACTTCCAGCTCGACGCGGCACAGCAGGGATCGATTCCCGGTGGCTTCCTCGTCCCGCTGAACAAGTACAGCGTGGCCGACTCCCGGTTCTCGGTGGTCCTTTACTTCGACCAGCCCGTCCTGGGCAGCGCGACGAACATCTCGTCGAACCGCATCACGCTCGAGCACATGGACGCGGGCGGCACGTGGCGGAAGATCGGCACCGACGTCGTGCTCGAGGCCAACTGCATCTCCGACCCGCGCGCGCAGGTTGGCGCGATCGTGCGAGTGACCCCGAGCGGCATCATGCCCCAGGGCCGCGAGGCGCGCGTCAACGTCAAGCAGGGCTTCTCGGACCTGACCGGCGACCAGACCTCGGCCGACACCGCGAACTTCGCGAACATGGACACCGACACCGGCATTCCCGGCGCGGACCTTGACTCGGACGAGGTGCTGGAGCCGTTCCTTCTCTCGGGCGACGACGAGGGCTCGCTCGAGGACGTCACCGCGGCGCTCGCGACCCCGCCGGCCGACTGGGGCGACGGCCGCATCGAGGCGGACTTTGCGTTCGACGGAACCGGTGGACCGGACGGTGAGTTCGACTGGTACATCGCACCCGGCACGAGCCTGATTCTGAACACGACGACCGATTCGATCCTGGGCGGTCCCGGGGGAGCGGTCACCGGCTCGCAGACGGTCATCAATGGCGTCGTCGACATCCGCGACCTCCGGATCCCCGAGAGCTCGAGGCTGATCATCATCGGCCCGAACACGTGCACGATCCTCGCGTCGGGCAAGGTCGAGATCTTCGGCGAGCTTTCGGTCCGCGGCAGTGACAACCCCGGCGTCGGTACGCTGAACACGACCAACCTTCCCGAGTCGGGCGCCTCCGGGCAGGTCGGCGGCGGCGGCGGTGGCACCGGCTCGTTCCTCTCGTCGCAGTCGACGCCGCGCGGTGGCGCGGGCTTCGGTGCGTTCGACGTTCCGAACCAGGGCGGTCAGGGCGGCGAGGCGAGCTACCACCCGACCAACAAGAACGACCGGCGCGGCGCCGGCGGCGGCGGCGGCGGCTTCGGCGACGACATCCGCTACGACTGGATGGGCGACATCGTTCGCTGCCAGACCCTGATCGGCATGGACGGCGAAGCGGGCCGCGGTGGTGGCCCGAACGGCACGGGCGCCGTGTCGCAGACCGACCAGGCCCAGGGCGGCGAGCTCGGTCCCGACCCGTTCCTCGACCCCTTCGACGACAACAACTTCCTCGGTTCGCTGATCACGACGACCGGCGACCTGATCCGGGGTGAGCTGACTCGCATGTGGGCCGGTGCCGGTGGTGGCGCGGGCGGCGACGCCGTGCGCTCCGACAGCTTCCCGCTCGTTCCGTTCACCATCGGTGGCGACGAGAAGGGCTCCGGCGGCGGTGGCGCGGCCGGTGGTCTGCAGATCCTCGCGGTGCGCGAGATCCGCATCGGCGAGAATGGCCGGATCGCGGCCGACGGCGGCCGCGGTGGCGGCGGCGAGAACACGAGCTTCTTCGATCGCGTCGGCGGCGGCTCCGGTGGCGGCGCCGGTGGACACATCGTGCTCTCGAGCGCGGCGTTCATCGAGATCAACGCCGCGGTGATGGAAAGCGCGAGCTTCGTCCCGTGGTACCTCGACAACGAGGCCGCGGCCTCGCACGAGATCCGCGCGATCACCGCGATCGGCGGTCAGGGCGGCTCTGGCCACGACAACGACGGCGGCGCGAACGAGAGCGGCAACACGCTTTGGCGCTGCGACGCGATCCCCGTATCGCACTTCGACGGTGGGACCGACGTTCCGCCCAGCACGCAGGCGTGCTACACGGGTCTGGTCGACACCGGCGATCCGCTCGGTCCGGTGCTCGGCGCCGGTGGCGACGGTGCCCCGGGCATCATCCAGATCCACGTCGACGATCCGGCGGCCAACGTTCGCTTCCCCAACGTTCAGACGACCCAGACCCCGCCGACTCCGGCCTACGGGGCGGGACTGGACGTGACGCCCGCGCTGGCTCCGCCGCCGATCGGCTGGAGCTCTCCGACGGCGGCGACCGAGAACATGGTGCCGTTCTTCGGCAAGCTCTCGGTGTCGCGTTCGAAGTGGATCCCGCTCGGCCTCGCGCGCCTCGGCGTCGATGCCGGCAACATGCCGCAGGATCAGGACGTGCTGTTCCAGTTCGACGGAGTCGACACGCTGACCGGCATGATCGAGCGTGTCGGGGCGACGGACCAGGTGGCGCTGCTGCCTCCGATCGTCGCGCCTGGCAACGTTGGCGCAGCTGGCGTACCGATCCTGTCGAGCGAGTTCGTGATGGTCTTCGACGCGGGCGCGCCCGCGAACGACATCTACCGCGGCAACCCGAGCCTGGTGCGTGGATTCACGGTCAAGCTCGAGGACATGGCCGATCCGTTGAACTTCGAGCGCTTCACGGTCGAGACGGCCACCTACGACTCGATCCTCGATCGCTTCGAGTGCACCGTCGAGAACGTCGAGCCGACGATGCAGGACTTCGTCGACATCGTCGGCGACGTGAACACCCTCGCGAGCCTCGAGCCGCACTTCTTCCGCATGGAGACCAACACCATCGCGGAGACCTACCCGTTGAACTCCGAGGTCCGCATCGTCTTCGATGCGACCGTGGCGGACAACGAAGGCATGCCGAGCGAAGCGATGTCGTTCAGCGTGATCAACGGCGGCTTCGCGACGGACATCACGGACCTCAACGGAGCGATGGCGAACTGGGACTTCGTTCGCTTCCAGATCGAGTTCGACATCAACGTCAACGGAACCGAGGAGCTGAACGCGAACACGGCGCGGCCGGCGCTGCGCTTCCTGCGCGTTCCGTTCCAGTTCTGATCGAGCCGCATTGGCTTTGAACGACCAGGGCCCCGTCCGCGCATCGCGGGCGGGGCCCTCTCGCATGCGTCGCGGGTGCATCGTGGTAGGGGAGTTGCTTCAATGGGGCGTGCTCTCCCCGAATCCAATGCCCCTGCGCCCCGCGCGTTCGATCGGCGCTGCGCTCCTGTTCTGCGTCGCGCTCGGCTGTGGCGGGGAACCCGCCCCGGCGCGGCTCTTCGTGCTCGAGGCCGTGCGCCCCACCAACGCGAGCGGAGTCCTGTTGAACGAGGAGCTCGCGTTCACGTTCTCCGAAGCGGTCGACCCGACGTCGGTCACGAGTGAGAGCCTGCGCATCGTGTCGGCGGATGGTCAGCCGGCGAGCGGCCGATGGGAGGTGGACGGGCGTGACGTCACGTTCCGGCCCGAACCGGTGCTCGCGCACGACCTCTCCGACGGCGGCTACCGACCGGGGATGCGCTACGACGTCTTGGTCGCCGGCTTTCCGCGCGTCGACGGAATTCGCGCGCTCGAGGGCGGACCGCTCGCGCACGGCGGCAGGTGGAGCTTCGAGACGGCCGCGGCCGGCGAGGACGAGGCGGTTTTCAGTGACGAGTCGCCGCAGATCGGACGCCCGGTCCTCCTCGGGTCGGTGCGCGACCGCCAGCAAGCGATCCTGCCCGGTGATCCGATCCGACTCTCGTGTGCCGAGCCGCTCGACCCGCGCACGCTGCGGGGCGAAGACTTCGTGATCGTCGACGCGGTGGACGCGTCGACGCAGATCGGCGTCCAGGGCTCGCTGTCGCGCAACGTACCCGAGTCGAGCCACGGCGAGCACGAAGCGAGCGCGGTGATCGAGTTGATGCCGATCGTGGAGCTCTCGCCGGGAACCTACCAACTACGGCCGCGCGGTTGGGAGCAGGGCCGGCGCAAGTACGACGTCGCGCTGGCCGACTTCGGCGGCAACCGCGTCTGGTCCGAGGACTCGATCGTGTTCCAGGTCGTGTCGGGGACGTCGAACACCGAGCGCCACGACGAGCTGCTGCTTTCGTTCACGAGTGAGGACATCACGCGCCGCTCGCCGATCATCGTGCCCTGGTCGGATGGGACGGCGAGCTGGGGCAAGGATGGCGCGGTGCGCGTGCGCTTTCCCGCTGCGGCGGGCGATGGCAGCGACGGTCGGGTCGAGATCGCGGCCCTGGAGCCGAGCGCCGACCTGCACGCGATCCACCTGCGACTCCCCGCGGGCCGCACGGCGCGGCTCGAGACGACCGATGGCCCCAGCGTTCTGCGCGCACAGGGGAGGCTCGAGATCGCCGGGGACCTCGTGCGGCGCACCCGGGGCCGCAAGCACGCGATGACCTTCGAGCCCCACGAGTCGCTCAGCTCCTGGCTCGAGCGCGCGCGTGTCACGGACCGGGACTGGACGGTCCTCATCGCAGGTGGGGACCTCGTGATCAGCGGATCGGTCGACGTCGACACTCCGCTCTTGCTCGTGGCGGGGGGCTGGATTCGCATCGACGGGACTGTGACCTCCAGCAGCGACGTCCTGCGGCCGATCTACTTACTCGGGGCCGGCGGCGGACTGCAACTCGACGCGCTGACCAGCCCGGCTCCGCTGGTCATGGACGCACCCCTCTCCAATCCGCTGCGCGAGGACATGCTCTTCGCGGCCGTCTCGACGCCGATCCCCTCGGGGTCGCGGCCGATGCGCTGGCGTCGGGCCGATTGCCGGGGCGAGCCCGGGGACGGGAGCTACCGCGTGCGTTTCCTACCGCCCGAGGGTGAGCTCGAGGAGACCGACGCCCAGGCCGTGATTCACCCGCAACTGCTTCCGGGCCGAGGCGCGACGCGCCTCTTGATCGAGTTGACCGTCCCGGCCGCCCCCGCGGATGGGACGCAGAAGGCCTGGAATCCACCCTTCGTCGACTTCGTCGATCTGTCCTGGGAATAGAGCGTGTTCTTCACTGCCTCCGCGGCTCTCGCCGCCGTTTGGTGGACGACGATCGGGCTGTTCGTCGGCTCCTTCCTCAACGTCGCGATCTACCGCCTGCCCGTCGAGGGTGAGACGGTCTCGCGTCCGCGCCGCTCACGTTGCCCCAAGTGCAAGACGACGCTCGGGTGGAAGGAGAACCTGCCGGTGCTCTCGTGGCTCGTCCAACGCGGCCGATGCTGGCACTGCGCGGCGCGGGTCTCGGCGCGCTACCCCATGGTCGAGATCCTCACCGCCGGCCTCTGGTACCTCGCCGCGATCAGCGCGCCGCCCGCGGAGTGGCCCCTGATCCTCGTGCGCGTGCTGGTGCTCTCGGGCCTGGTCGTGGCCACCTTCGTCGACTTCGACCACTTCGAGATCCCCGACGAGGTCTCGATCGGAGGAGCTATCATCGCGCCCATGTGCGCGCTCCTGGTGCCCTCCCTACACTCGGGCACCTACGTCGCCCAGGTCTTCTCGGCGGAGGGGCACGTGGGCGTCGACCGCTTCGGATCGCTCGCCGGCTGCGTGGTGGGGATGGCGGTCGGCTGGGGTATCCTGTGGGGGATCGGCTGGATCGGGACGAAGATCTACGGCACCGAGGCCATGGGGTTCGGCGACGTGAAGCTGATGGCCGCCGGTGGCGGCTTCATCGGGCCGGGAGGGGTTGTCTACGCCCTGATGATCGCCGCCTTCGTCGCGTCGATCGTCGGCGTCGCGAACATGGTGCGCTTCTACATCCTGATCCGCGGCCGGGCACGCGCGCGGGGCGGGCACCGCTCGCCGCGCCGCGCCCTGGCGGTCGCGCGCATAGCGGGGCGCTACCTCCCGTTCGGACCCTATCTCGCGCTCGGCATTGGAATTGTCCTTCTGTATTGGAATCATGTCCGCGTAGCCCTCCTCTGATGCGCGTTCGCAGCTGGGGGTGGGCCTTGTCCCCAGCGGAACCATGAGGGGTACCGAACATGAGAAGCTATCCGATCGCCCTGCTCGCGTTGGCCGTGGTCTCTCCGACCTTCACCGGCTGCGCCTCGAACAACGCCCTGCGCATGTCCATCGACGAGCGGGACAACGAGATCCGTCGTTTGCGCGAGGAGAAGGCGACTCTCAAGGATGAGCTGCAGCGGGTCGCCTACGATCGTGAACAGCTGCAGGTCGCCCTGTCGGAGGCTTCCTCGAGCCTCGAGGCACTGCCGCGTGAAGCGGCCGTCGTCGACGATCAGCCCGCGCCGCTCTCGTTCTCCGATCTCGAGGAGGTGGGGATCTCGGCCGAGCGGCGTGGCAACGACGTCGTGTTCTCGATTCCCTCGGCCGTGACGTTCGGCTCCGGCCGGGCGACGCTCTCGGACGGCGGGAGGAAGGCGCTGGCGAGCCTGGCCAACCGGCTCAAGAGCGACTTCCAAGGTGCGGCGTCCTTCTACATCGAGGGGCACACCGACAGCGATCCGATTTCGCGCTCGAAGTTCGATTCGAACCGAGCCCTCTCGATCGCCCGCGCGATGGCGGTGCTCGACCACCTCGTCGTCGAGGGGCGGATCGAGGACGACCGCTTCGTCGTCGTCGGCTTCGGCCAGTACGAGCCGGTCGCGTCGAACGATTCGGCCGAGGGCAAGGCCAGGAACCGGCGCGTCGAGATCGTCGTCCGCGAATAGATCGACACCGTTCCGGCGGCTCCGCGCGGGCCGCCGGCCGCCCGAGGGCGGCAGGAAAGCGGCTTTTGCCGGCTGGGCTCGTGATCGGTACCATGTTGCGCCTCTCACTTCCCCCAAACGGCCCAATTACGCCGCCCCTCCGCCCCCAATGAGCAGCCTAGAGTCGATCCATAACATCGCTTTCGTTGGTCACCCGTCGGCAGGCAAGACCACTCTGGTCGATGCGCTGGCGTTCAAGCTGGGCGCCTCCGCGCGCAAGGGCTCCGTCGCCGAGAAGACGAGCATTTGCGACACCGAGCCGGAGGAGCAGGAGAAGCAGCACACTCTGCAGCTCGCGGCGGTCTGGGCCGAGTCGGGTGGCAAGAATTGGACGCTCTTCGACACGCCGGGCTACCCCGAGTTCGTGGCCGAAGTGCAGTCCGCGACCTACGCGTCCGACCTGGTGATTGGCGTCGTCTCCTGCACGAGCGGGACGACGTTCAACCTGCGCTCGAAGATGGGCGACGCGAAGGACCTCGGGCGCGGCCGGGCCATCGTCATCACCCACCTCGACGGCGAGAACGCCGACTTCGATCAGGTCGTGAACGATCTTCGCGAGGGGATTGGCGAGGAGTGCGTTCCCGTCCTTCTGCCCGACGCGAGCGGACCGTCGTTCTCCAAGGTTGGCCGCACGATTCTCGATCCCGAGAGCGAGTGGTGCGGGCGCCTCAAGGACCGCGTCATGGACGCGTGCGAGGACGAGGAGCTCCTGATGGAGTACCTCGAGAATCAGGAGCTCTCCGAGGAGCAGCTCGACCAGCTGATGCCCGGCGCGATCGCCGCCGGTGCACTCGTGCCGGTTCTGGTGTGCAACCCGGAGACCGAAGTCGGGCTCGACGAGATGATCGAGTACCTCAAGCGCTTCGCTCCGACGCCGGCGACCGCGCCGCGCAAGGATGCGGACGGGCAAGAGCTGTCGATGGACCCCGAAGCCGACTTGCTCGGAACGGTCTTCTACGTCCACTCCGATCCGCACCTGGGCAAGGTCTGCCTGACGCGCATTCACAGCGGCACGATCCACGCCTCCGAGCACGTCGCCGGATCCGACGGCGACTCGAAGGGCGAGAAGCTGGGCGGGCTCTTCCGCGTGGTGGGCAAGAAGCGCGAGACCATCGAGAGCGCTGGCCCCGGCGACGTCGTCGCGTTCTCCAAGGTCGAGAAGCTCGGCACTTGGAACAGCTTCTCGAGCGCGGGCAAGGCCGTCACGACGATTCCGGTGCCGCGCAAGCCTTCCTCCACGGTCGGCCTCGCCGTTACGCCGAAGTCGCGCGCGGACGAACAGAAAATCGGTGAGGCACTGAACAAGCTCGCTGCCGAGGATCCGTCGTTCACGATCGAGCACGCCTCCGATACGCACGAGCTCGTCGTACACGGCATGAGCGACCTGCACGTTCAGGTGATGCTCGATCGCATGAAGCGTCGCTACGGAGTCGAGGTGGAAACGAGCCTGCCGAAGATCTCCTACCGGCAGACGATCACCAAGGCATCGGAGGGGCACCACCGGCACAAGAAGCAGAGTGGCGGTCGCGGTCAGTTCGGAGAGTGCTTCATGCGCTTGCGCCCCGCTGACTCCGGCGAAGGCGTCGTCTTCAATGACGCCGTCGTCGGCGGCTCGATCCCGCGCAACCTGATTCCGGCGGTCGAGAAGGGCATCCGCGAGATCGCCTCCCACGGCGTCCTTTGCGACGGCAAGGTCGTCGACGTCGAGGCCGAGCTCTACGACGGCAAGTTTCACGCGGTCGACTCCGACGAGGCGAGCTTCAAGATGGCCGGCGGTCGCGCCTTCCGCGAGGGGTTCATGAAGGCCGGCCCGGTGCTTCTCGAGCCGATCATGAAGGTCGTGATCCGCGTGCCCACGGACGACGCCGGCACGGTCTTCAGCGACATCACGAGCCAGCGCCGAGGCCACGTGCTCGACCAGGGCAACGAAGACGGTGGAGCGATCACTGTCATCGAAGCGGACGTCCCGCTCGCGCTGATGCAGACCTACTTCCGCGACCTGAAGTCCCAGACCGCGGGCGAGGGCCAGTTCTCGATGGAGTTCACGCGCTTCGCAGCCGTGCCTTCAGCTGAGCAGGCCAAGATCCTGGCTGCGATCGGCAAGAAGCACGAAGAGGAGTAGCCAGGCGGCTGAGCCCGCCACGAGTCCGTCGGTACGGTACCGCGACACTTCATAAGGGATTCGCCTTCCGCGCGAATCCGTTATGAA
>JAAELL010000270.1 GCA_024226735.1 bacterium
TACGGCAACGGCACCGTGAACACGCTGCGGCTCTGGTGCGCCTGCGCGCGGACCGAGCTCGACCTCGCGGACTTCAACGCGGGCAGCTACGCCGAGGCCGTCGAGGAGCGCAACGCCGCCGAGCACATCACGATGGTGCTCTACCCGAACGACGCGAGCGAGAACGGCAAGGAGCTCAGGCTCAAGCAGCAGTACCTGCTCGCCTCGGCGAGCCTGAAGGACTCGCTGCGTCAGTGGGCCGGGCGCCAGGGCGCGAGCCTGGACGGCTTCGCCGACAGCTTCTGCTTCCAGCTCAACGACACCCACCCGAGCATCGCGGTGGCCGAGCTGATGCGCCTGCTCCTCGACGAGCATCGCCTCGGGTGGGGCGAGGCGTGGTCGATCACGTCGCGCACGATGGCCTACACCAACCACACCCTGCTGCCCGAGGCGCTCGAGCGCTGGCCGGTGTGGCTGGTGCGCAGGCTGCTGCCCCGACCCCTGGAGATCATCGAGGAGATCAACGCGCGCTTTCTCGCGGAGGTCGCGCGCCGCTGGCCGGGCGACACCGCGCGCCAGCGCCGCATGTCGATCATCGAGGAGGGCGACGAGCCGTTCGTGCGCATGGCGCACCTCGCCATCGTCGGCAGCTTCTCGGTGAACGGCGTGGCCGCGCTGCACTCGCGGCTGCTGCGCGAGGGAATGTTCGCCGACTTCTCGGCGCTGTGGCCCGGGCGGTTCAACAACAAGACCAACGGCGTCACCCCGCGGCGCTGGCTCGCGGCGTGCAATCCGGGCCTCGCGGCGCTCGTCACCGGCACCGTCGGCGACGGCTGGCGGCGCGATCTCGGCCAGCTCTCGCGGCTGCGCGAGCACCTCGACGACGCCGCGCTCGCGGCGCGCTGGCACGCGGTCAAGCAGGCCAACAAGGCCCGGCTCGCCCGGCTCGTGCACGACAAGTGCGGGGTCGAGCTCGACGTCGAGGCGCTGTTCGACGTGCAGGTCAAGCGCTTCCACGAGTACAAGCGCCAGCTGCTGAACGTCCTGCACGTCGTCCACCTCTACGCCCGGGTCAAGCGCGGCGACGTCGACGGCTGGACGCCGCGCTGCGTCATCCTCGGCGGCAAGGCGGCGCCGGGCTACGCGACCGCGAAACGGATCATCAAGCTCGTCAA
>JAAELL010000271.1 GCA_024226735.1 bacterium
ACCGTCGCCATGCGGTCACGGTGCGGCCGCCTCGTGTCAGAGCCATCGTCGGCGCCCTCGCGCGCCGCGCGGGCACGCTTCTCGGCCGCCTTGCGCGTCGCCTCGCGCAGGTGCTCGGGTCTCATCGCGATGCCCTTGCCGTCGAGGCTCAGCACGAGCAGATCCTGTGTGTCCTCGGGACCGCTCGCGATCCCGGCCGCGTAGAACGCGTCGAAGTCGTTCGCCGCGCGGCGAACGAGTTCCTGGGCCTGGCGCGCCGGCACGTGCCCGCCCGTGTGCGCGTCGATCGCCCGCACCGTCTCGTCGAACGACACCGTGGCGGCAAGCTCGGCCGCCCGGCGCCGCAGCCCGTGCGAGTACTCCTCCTGCGGCAGGTTCAGGGCGAGGTCGGCCGGGAACAGGCTCCTCACGCCGCGCCCGCCGTAGCGCAGGCGCGCGACCCGCACGGGTCCGAAGAGCGTCGTCAACGACCGCTCGGTCGAGCGCACGTGGGAGCGGGCCTCGCCGTCGCTGCCGGTCACCTCCGAGCGCCGCTCTTCGCGCAGGGCGCGCAGATCGAGATGGCCCTGGAAGAGCTGCCTCAGG
>JAAELL010000272.1 GCA_024226735.1 bacterium
ACTGGAGGCGCTGCTCGGGGCGTTCAGGAAGCTCATGGCGTGGGTTCGTGATCCGGGCATGCGTCGGGCATTCACGGCGACGGTGCAAGTGATCCTGTCCCGCCTGGGGATGGCGGGTTCCGAGGTCGGAGAGTTGACGGACCCTGAGGAGATCGAGACGATGTTGGCAGAAAACCTCATGGAATGGCGCGATCGTGTCCGCGAGGAAGGTCGTGAGGAAGGTCGTGAGGAAGGTCGCGAGGAAGGTCGCGAGGAAGGTCGTGAGGAAGGCCTGCTCGCCGGCGAGGCGTTGATTCTCACCCGTCAGCTGCAGCTCAAGTTCGGCTCCCTCGACAACGCTGTCCACCAACGCATCGCCGCGGCCGACACCGAGACGCTGCTGCGCTGGGCAGACCGCTTGCTGAGGGCCGACAGCCTCTCCGCGGTCTTCGGCCACGACGGAGCCGCCGGCTGATTGCGCTCGGGGCGAGGTAAATCGAGGCACGCCGACCCGCGACAGGCACCCCCGGTGCGGCCCCTGGTACGTATGGTCGGGACCCCCCCCCGAGAGCTGGGAAGTCCGGATCGACTTCGGCGGAGAGGCTTTCGGTTGCTCGATCAGCTCCGAATCCGCTCGCCCCTGGGGTCGTAGAGCTGGCGCAGCGACGCTCGTGCGACGTGGCGCTGGCCGGCGATCTCGATCTCCCAGTTCCCCGACTTGACGAACCCACGCGTCACGCGCTGCCCCGCCTCGCCCGGCTCGACGTAGCCCAGGCCGACGCTCGCGCCCAACGTATGCCCGAAGGCTCCCGCGCGGATGGTCCCCACGCGGACGCCATCTCGCCAGATCACCTCTCCGTGGTAGATCAGCGGCTCGGACTCCTCGAGCAG
>JAAELL010000273.1 GCA_024226735.1 bacterium
ACAGGGGGGGACCGACGCCGAGGACCCGAGCCTCACCAGCGTCTCACCATCGGGGCTGCGGGTAGCACCAGGGTCGCGAGCCCTCTGCGTGAGGAGCCGGATGCGGTAGTCCCGCACGTCCGGATCTGTGGGGGGCAATGGCGTCAAGCTCCACCTCGTCGTCCGTTGCGTCCCCAGCGCGGCAGCGGCAGTTGTGACGTTCGTGGGTACGATCGTCCCGGACGCAGCCTCTCTCGCGCCCGCGCGATGCGCTTGAGGAGTCGCTTGAGATTGGCGCGTGCGGTCGCGGGCGTAGAGTGCAGCACGAGCCGAGTGAGATGGTCGCCGACGGCGAGGATGGCGGCCTTCTGGGAGAGCTCGTCATAGGAGACGCCGTGCGTGTCGGCTGCGACCGCTGCGATGTTGCGCGTCATCACGACAAAGAGCATCTGCGCGTACACCTCCTGGCGCACACCGTCGGCAGAGCGCGAGTGGAAGAAGCCCTGCTCGAAGTAGTCGCTGACGAGGAGCTTGTAGAACTCCTCGATCGTCCAGCGCAGGGCGTATGCCTCGGCGATGTCGTCGACCGAGAACTCGTCAGCGGGCAGCGACGTGAGGATCACCCAGAACTCGTCGTTGAGGCGTTCGACGCGTACGGCCCGCAGCGCGATCGACTCGGTTCCGCTGAGCGCGGAGCCTTCGGGCGGCGAGAGAGTGAGCAGCGCCTCTTCGTCGCCGCTGGCGACGAAGCGCTCGAGCTTCGTGAACGTCTGGCTCGCAGGCATGCGGCACGCGAAGTCGACGCCGGCGTCCAGCAGTGCCGCGAACACGTCGAAGGAGCCGTAGCCGGCGTCGAGCACCAGGACGTCGTCCTCGCGTGCTCGGTCCAGCACGCGCAGTAACTGCGCGCGCTCGTCGGAGCCGAAGGGCCCAACCTCGACGGCGAGCGGGACCTTGCCCACGACGTCGAAGAGCGTGGTGACGTGGATCTGTGGGTAGTGCGCGCCCTCGGGGCCGCCGAACGCTCGGCGCAGCTCGTCTGACGGTTGGATGTTTCGCCTGGCCCCATCGACGGCGAGCAGCCGCCGGCCGCGCCAGCGCAACGACGAGCCGTGGTCATCATCGAACGCGTCCGAGGCGGTGTGCAGCAGGTCGCGAACAAGCGCAGCGGGGAGCTTCTTGCGCGCCTGGCAGAACGCCTGCTTGGAGACGGCCTCCTCCGTGGGCAACTCGAGCCCGAACGCGTGGGCCTCGTCCCAGAACGCCTCGAGCATGCGTGCGTAGCCGCGCCGCGAGCCGTGGCGCACCATGTAGAGCAGGATCGAAACCAGCAGGTGGGGCTGGAGCGGACCGCGGCGGACGAACTGCCGAATTCCCTGGGCTCGAATGTCGTGATCGCGAGTCGCGAGGAGCTTGTGGAGGTCGTAGTCGACCGTTACGATGCCATTGGCGCCAGAATTTGTCCGTTAACTAGGTTGCCAGTCATTTCGTCAGGTCTCCTGGTGATTGATTGGTCGCGCGGACGGGTGGCACGGGACCGTGTTCATACCCCCGATTGTAATCGCCACCCGTCCTTCCCGCGCGTGCCGAACGAGCGCTCGCCGCGACCGAATTCGGATCAACAGCTACGCTGCAGTCGCCGCGCAGGTGCTCCCCGAGGCGACCGTCGAATCGTCAGACGAACAGCATTCAGCGCGAGCCTGGACGTTGACGCCATTGTCTGTGGGGGGCGGGGGTGAGTGATCGCCCTCGCCTACCCGACCACCGTTCGTAGTGGTCAAGCGCTACACTTGGTGCCAGCGAACGTGCTTCCTGTGTTGGCGCTGCGGTGAGGGGCGCCTGGAGCCTGAGTCGCCTGGGCCTCCGACAACTGGCGTCTGGTATGATGACCCGAGATGCGTCACTCACCTTCCAGAGC
>JAAELL010000274.1 GCA_024226735.1 bacterium
GAGGTGCCGAGCATCGGACGCAGATCAAGGAGCGACAAGTTTCCCATGGTTGGATGCCATTGGGGACCTTGGCGCGACGCCGAGCTGCGTTCGAGGATCGGTGCCTCGCGAATCGTGACTACTCCGACAGCCTGCTAGGGGTCGGCCATCCACGGCGAGCATGACGGCTCGGCGGCGTCCCCCTTCCCCGGCTGGAACCGGTCGAGGCACGTCGGCTCGGAGCGCGGGGTCAGCTCGTAGAGCACGAGTGGGCCCACGATGCGCCGGCGCAGTTGAAGGTCGCTTCCCGACGGCGCCATCGGCAGCGGGTCCGCGCCGAGCCGCATGACGATCACGAAGACGGGGGTCTCGGCGCCGGGCTGCGAGACGCCGAGCACCGCGGCATCGGGCACGGCCTCGCAGCGCAGCGGGCCGCGTACCGGCTGGCGCGCGTCGAAACGCACCTCGAGGTCCGATCCGTACGCCTCGCCCAGGAGCGGCGCGAGGTTCGTCGTCGCGTCGCACGCCTGCGGCGGCATCTCCGCGACCTCGAGCTCGTATTTGAGGTCGTTGTAAGCTGACAGCCAGTCGATGCGCGGGGTCGGCGCGACGTCTCCGGATGCGCTCGCTTGCTCGGTCTCGGATCGGGTCCCTCCGAACGGGCCGAAGGCTTGCGCCACGACGACGCCGAGTGCGATGACGATCACGAGCGCCGCGGCGGCGCGCGGTGCGCGCCTGCGAGGAGCTCGGGCGGCGGGGACGCCGCGTGCGCGCGCGAGGGCGTTGCGTACGCGCGCGTCGACGTCGTCGGGCGGCGAGAACGCGGCCTTCAGCCGGGCGTCGAGGAGAGCGTCCTCGCTGCGTTCGGGCAGATTGTTCGTCATGCGTCCCTCACGATCTCGGAGCGGCCTGCCTCGAGGCGCTGCCGCAGCTTGGCGCAGGCGCGGTGCACGTGGCTCATCGCGGTTCCTTGCGGCACTTCGAGCGTGCGCGCGATCTCGGCGTAGTCGAGCTCGAGCACGATCTTCATCATCAGGCACGCGCGTGCCGTCGAGCCGAGCTCGCGCAGGGCCTCGGTCAGCTCGTCGTCGAAGTGCTCGCCCTCGAGCCAGTTCCTGGTGTCGGGCAGATGGCCGGCGGGCTCCGCCGACGGCAGGTCGTCGAGCAGCGCCGCGTCGGCACTGCGCGTGCCGCGCCGGCTGCGCTTGCGCGCGTGGTTCAGCGCAACCCAGCGCACGATGCGTCCCATCCACGCTTCGAACCGCGTCGCCGGGTCGAATTGGTCGAGCTTGGCGAGGCCGATCATGGCGGCCTCCTGCAGGACGTCGTCCACCAGCGTCCGATCGATGACGACCGCGGCCGCGATCGTCCACAAGAGTCGCCCGGACGCCTCAAAAAGAGCCGCGAATTCGGCCGGGCCCATGGGGTCGGCGTCGTGGGGGCGTGGATTCGGCATGGCGAGGGCGCGGTCCGAGGGACATGTCGCCACGTCCGGCACACCTTGCACCGTAACGAGGACTTTTTCGCACGGGGCGAAAATCAGCGGGGCCGCGCCCTGGTGTACGCGGCGAGCTCCGCCGAGTTGGCGGGAGCGCTACTTGTAGACCTTGCCGTCGTGCTCGATCCAGCCGTCCTCGTGCCAGCCCTTGGGGTCGTGGTGGGTCCAGTGCACGACGCCGCCCTTCTCGTTGTACTCGTACTCGCCCTTGATGCGCACCATGTCGCCGCGGTCGACGGGGACCCGAGGAGCGAGGTCGATGTTGTGGGCGACGAGCACGGTCAGGTCGTCGCCGAGGTCGAGCAGGAACTTCTGGTGCCGCGAGCCCTCGTTGTCGTCGCGCAGGATCACCTTGATCTTGGCGTCGAACTCGACCATGACGTCGGAGCGCATCGCGCGGAAGGACTGGCGTACGAGAGCGGTGCCGTCGCCCTTCTTGGTCTGCTCCTTCTCGACCGGCTTGGACGCAGGCTCTTTGGGTGCCGGCGGCTTCGATGCCTGCTCGGACTTCGGCTTGCTCTTGCTCTTGCTCTTGCTCTCCTGCGGCTTCTGCGTCGTGCCGCTCTTCTCCTCGGGCTCGGCGACGGCGGTACCGCCGCCCGAGTCGCCCGTGCCGTCGGACTGGATCAGGCCGAATTGCTGGGCCACGAAGTAGGCGCCCACGGCGAGGACGAGGGTGGCGATGCTCTTGAGGGACAGCTTGCCCTTGCTTGCGTTGTTGTCGGCCACGGCTTTGGAGGGGAGAGAGCGGTCGGATGAGCGAGGCGCATTCGGAGGAGTGAGGCGCAACATTCTACACGACCCGTACCGGTCCCTCCGCAAGGGGAAACCGGAACGGATTGATAGGATCGGCGCATGATCTCCGTGCACGCAATCGGGCCCCTCCTGTCGATCCTCACCAGCGTCTCACCGACCCAGGACGTGACCTCGCCCGCCGAACACCTGGGGCGTGCGGTCGGGACGGACTTTCAGCTCGCCGATTGGACCGAGGCGTCGAGCTACTACGGGAAGCTCGCCGCCGAGAGCCCAAACGTTCTCCTGGAGACCATCGGCACGAGCACCGAGGGGCGCCCGTTCCTGTTGGCGACGATCTCGAGCCCCGATAACCTCGCGCGCCTCCCCGAGATCCGCGCGCACGCGCGCACGCTCGCCGATCCGCGCGGCAAGAGCGACGAGGAGAAGCGTGCCGCCATCCGCGACGGGCGCGTCATCCTCTTCGTGTCGTGCTCGATGCACTCGACCGAGACGGCGGGGACCGAGTTCGGAATGGCCTTCGCGCACAAGCTCGCGACGAGCGACGAGGAGCCGTGGAAGAGCGCGCGCTCAGAGCTCGTCGTCAACGTGATTCCCACGGTCAACCCCGACGGGCTCGACCACGTCGTGTCGTGGTACCGCGAGCACGTGGGGACGCCGTTCGAGGCGGCGGGCCTCTTGAAGCTCTACCAGTACTACACCGGTCACGACAACAACCGCGACTGGTTCATGCTCTCCCAGCGTGAGACGCAGATCGTCACGCGCCAGCTCTACAAGGTCTGGTTCCCGCAGGTCTACTGGGACGTACACCAGCAGGGCTCGACGCGCGAGCGCCTGTTCGTGCCGCCGTTCCGCGATCCGCTCAACCCCAACCTCGACCCGGGCATCATCTCGGCGATCGACGCGCTCGGAAGCCGCGCGCTGCTCGACCTGACGCGCGCGGGGTTCCAGGGGGTGTCGACCGGCGTCTCGTACGACATGTGGTGGAACGGCGGCAACCGCAACGTCCCCGTGCGCCACAACATCGTGGGCCTTCTGACCGAGGCGGCGTCGGTACGCATCGCGACGCCGATGTTCCTGCGCCGCTCCGATCTGAGCGCGCCGCGCGGGCTCGGGGACTACGCACCGTCGAACCGCTTTCCCGACCCGTGGCCGGGTGGCTGGTGGCGGCTCGCGAACATCATCGAGTACGAGATGGCCTTCGGCGAGTCGCTGGTCGGGAGCTTGGCGCGCGAGCGCGAGACGTGGCTGACGAACGCGCTGGAGGCGTCGCAGCGCGTGATCGAGAGGGGCAAGGACGACGGCGCGCGCGGCTGGTTGATCCCGAGCGATACGCGCGATCCCGCCGCGGCGCGGCGGCTCATGCACATCTTGATCCAGTCGGGCATCGAGGTGAGCGTCGCGGACGAGCCGCTCGAGCTGGACGGGCGCACGTGGCCCGCGGGCTCGGTCGTCGTGCGCCGCGACCAGCCCTACGGCTCGCACTTGAAGGACCTGTTCGAGGTCCAGCGCTATCCGGACGGCGATCCGCCGTACGACGTCGCCGGCTGGACCCTGCCGCTGCTCCTGGGCGTGCGCCGCGTCGAGCTGATGCAGGAGGTGCCCGCGGGGCTGCGCGGCGTCGACGACGCGAATGCGGCCGTCGCGGCTTTCAGCGGCGATGCGCGCAAGTCGGCCGTCCCGCGCGGCTGGCTCGCGAGCTCCGACTCCGACGACTGGACGAAGCTGTTTGGTGCGCTGACCCAGGGTGAGGCGCACACCTTCGTCGGCGCGGGCGAGCGGGCGGGCCTGTTCGTTCCCGGCGAGGCCGCGACCAACGAGGACGAGGCGGGCGTCGCGCTCGAGAGCATGCCGCGCGTCGGTCTCTACGCGCCGTGGCGCGGCAACATGGACGAGGGCTGGATGCGCTGGGTGCTCGACACCTGGCAGCTGCCCTACGTGCGCGTGCGCAACGAGATGCTGCGCGCGGGCTCGCTCGCGGACTTCCTCGACGTGCTAATCGTCCCGAGCATGTCGTCCGGTGCGCTCGAGGAGGGCCGCTCGCCGGGTGACGTGCCGGCGGAGTTCACGCGTGGCCTCGCGCCCGAGGGCAGCGTGGCGATCGAGGAGTTCGTGCGTGGCGGCGGCAAGCTGATCTGCGTCGGCAGCTCCGCGGGCTGGGCGGTCGACCTGATGCGCCTACCGCTCGTCGACGTGACGCGCGGCGAGGAGGCGGGCGAGTTCTCGTGCCCCGGCAGCGTCGTTCGCGCGCTGCCGGAGGAGGGCGCACTGACGGCCGGCCTGCCCGAGTCCGTCGCCGTCTTCTTCTCGCGCTCGAGCGCGTGGCGCGAGATGACCGAGGCCGAACGCGAGGACGAGGGCCTGCCCGAGGCGAAGCTCTCGACGTGGCTGTCGTACGCTCCCACGCACGTCCTCTTGTCCGGCTGGATCCGCGCGCCCGAGACGATCGCCGGCCACGCGGCGTGGGTCGCCGCCGAGCACGGCGCCGGCCGCGTGCACCTCTTCGGCTTCCGGCCGCAGTATCGCGGATGGTCGCAGGCGAGCTTCCATCTGCTCTTCCGAGCGATCATGATCGACTAGTGCGCAATCTGCTGCCGATCGCTCTCCTCGTCTGCGCCGCGTGCCATTCGGCTCCGCGCGGCGTGATCGTACCGGCTCCGGCGGCCGACGCGGACCCAGAGGTCCGCACGTTCACGACGCGCGACCCCGACTCGGGCACCGTCGTCCGGCGCTGGACGGTCCTCGTGCATCCCGACGGACGGCGCGAGCGGCAGGGTGTCGACGAACGCTGGTGGCCGGACGGGACGCAGCGCGCGCGGCGGCGCTTCGAGGACGACCGACCGGTAGGGGAGTGGCGCACGTGGCACGCGGACGGGACGCTGCGTTCGGAGTACCGCTACCCCGTTCCGAGCGGCACGTCGACGATGGCGTTCTACCACCCGGGCGGCGCGAAGTCGGCCGCGGGCCCGGCGCTCGACGGCGTGCGCGAAGGGCAGTGGACGTACTGGTACCCGAGCGGGACCGTGCGCCAGAAGGGGCCGTACGAGAAGGGCCGCAAGCGCGGCGCGTGGGTGCTCTACCACCCGAGCGGGAGCCTCGAGGCGCGTGGGCGGTTCGAGGACGACCGACGGGTGGGGAAGTGGGAGCTGTGGCCGGCAGAGCCGCCGGTGTTCGAGGATCCGGACTGCTAGGTTCGGGACTACCGCATCTAGTGGTGTGAGTCACTCTTGTGCGGCATTTTGGTCGGTGCGTACGCGTTCGCTGCAAGGCGCAGCGACGACGCGACTTCGCTGCAAGTCTCGGAGGAGGCACAACGCAGCAGCGGGCGGGTACGGGCCGACC
>JAAELL010000275.1 GCA_024226735.1 bacterium
CGCCACCTGCACCCTGTGCTCCGGTATTACCATCGTTAAAGGTCCAGTCGATTTGTACTGAGGCTGGCGGGGCATCACTGCTATTGCTGTAGGCAATCTGCTGCATGGCCTGGTTAACCAAGGTATTGGTGGCGTTGCTATTGAAAGTAAGCAGCAGGGTTCCGTTGGAGTTGCTGGTTACAGTGCCGATGGTGGTTGCGCCATAGACGAGATTCCCGCCGTGGGTCAGGGCGCCGAGCGAACCGGTATTGGTGAAGACATCCTCGGTACTGGCGCCACCGTTGCGCACCAGTGTCAAGCTGGCGCCGCCGTAGTTGCCCAGGCCGCCGTTCAGCGCATCGAGTTCGCTATCGCTGACATCGACGTCCACGTCCAGCACCACCGCCACACCGCCTTCAATGAAGCTAGGCGTGCCGTCGAGGGTGCTGATCGAATCGAAAGTGGTATCGAGCGAGCCATCGGCGTTGTAGCGGACCAGGGCGAAGTCGTGGTCGCTGCCGTTATGGCTATTTCCCGCCACCAGGATCTTGCCATCGGCCTGGACGGGGACGGCGTAGATCGTATCGTCACCCGATCCGAGAGCCGGAGTGAGTTTGCCATCGGTGTCAAAACTGGTATCCAGTGAGCCATCGGCGTTGTAGCGAACCAGGGCAAAGTCGTAGTTACTGCCGTTATAGCTTTCCCCCGCTACCAGTATCTTGCCGTCGACTTGTACGGTGACACTTCTACCTTTATCGTCACCCGATCCGATTGCCGTGGTGAGGATGCCATCGGTGTCGAAGCTGGTATCGAGTGAGCCATCCGTGTTGTAACGCACCAGGGCGAAGTCGTCATCGCTGCCTCTAGCGAACCCCGCCACCAGTATCTTGCCATCGCTCTGCAGCGTGGCGGCTTCGGGGTAGTCGTTCCCCGTCCCAACCTGTGTGATGAGCATGCCATCACCATCGAAGCTGGTATCCAGGGAACCATCAGCATTGTAACGTGCCAAGGCGAAGTCGTCATTACTACCGTTCCAGCTGCTCCCCGCCACCAGTATCTTGCCGTCGCCCTGTACCATGAGACCGAGGCCGACATCGTAACCATATCCAAAATCGGTGGTGACGATGCCATCAGTATCGAAGCTGGTGTCCAGTGAGCCATCAGTGTTGTAGCGAAGCAGCGCGAAGTCGGTATTGGCATTGTTGCTCTTGCCCGCCACCAGTATCTTGCCATCGCTCTGCACCGCGATGCTGAAGCTACTGTCATCACCAGACCCGACCGGAGTAATGACGATGCCATCGGTATCGAAACTGGTGTCCAGCGTGCCATCGGCGTGATAGCGGATCAGGACGAAATCGTTATCACTGCCGTTATAACTGTACCCCGATACCAGTATCTTGCCATCGTCCTGTACCACGACGCTGTAGCCTCGATCGGTACTCGACCCGATTGCTGTTGTGAGGATGCCACCACCACCGAAGGTTGTATCGAGCGAGCCATCGGCGTTATAGCGCGTTAGGGCGAAATCGTCATTGACACCGTTGTCGTTGTAGCCCGCCACCAGTATCTTGCCATCGTCCTGCATCGTGACGCTGCGGCCAATATCGCTACCCGACCCGAAGTCCGAGGTGACGATGCCATCGCCGGTCAGGGAGAAGGTCGGGGCATCATTGGTTGCCTCAGTAGCGGTGAAGTTTGCGGCGAATTCGGAGGTGTCGCCATAGCTGCCACCACCATTATCAACGGTGGCCGTTGCAGTGATGGTTTCTCCGACGTAGAGCAGTGCCTCGACGGTGGTGGTAAAGGTCGCGTCTCCCGATCCATCGGTGGTGACGGTGGCAGAACCCAGATAACGTCCGGCTTCACCATATCCCGAGCCGTCCGCGGCGCCGGTGGCAAAGAACTCGATGCGGTAGTCCTGATTCAGCCCGTCGGTGTCCAGCGTGCCGGAGATCTCGACTTGCGAACCGGCAGTTGCAGCAGCTGTGATGACGGGGAAGTTCTGCAGGTTGTTGTTGCCGGTATCGGCGTCGTTGGCATCGTTGTAAGTAACACCGCTAGAATCCGAGACACGGAATAAGAGGTCCTTGCCGGGAACGGAGTTTCCATCTTTATCAAGTTGGGTCCCGCTGCCATATCCGCCACCGCCGTTGCCACAAACAAACACTTGGCCGTCTGTTGTGTCGCTCGTGACCCTAATGGTGTAAGTGCCGCCGTCCGTAAGCTCGACGTTGCCAAAGTCGAAGTCGTACCATTCCAGACTACTGGTTAGACTTGTCGAGGCTATGGTATCTGTGCCAAGTACCGTCCCATTCCAGCTGTCCCGAAGTGTCACCGTAAGCGTTTGGCTTGGTGCGGTAGTTTCTCTTAGCTGCAGACTTATCTGGTTGACGGCATAGGTTCCGTTTCCACTGAAGTGGCTGAACGTCTGTCCGATATTCAGGTCGGACGTGATTTCCTCCTGGTCGGCACCGGACTCGTGAGAGGTCAGAACGGGTGTGCCATCGCTGTTCAAAGCGATCCCCAATCCGAGATCGTTTGAGTGGATCGCGTTGCCCAGAATGGAATTGCCGGTTCCGGTTCCCGTCAGGGCGATGCCATCGGTGCCATTGTAGGCGACGATGTTGCGATCCGCAGCGTCCGTGCCGCCGATCCTGTTGCCCGACCCGGTTGTCGAGTTGATGCCGGCGCCGGTATTTCCTAAATCGATGGAGCCGCCAACACCGGTGCCGATGTAGTTGCCAACAATGGTGTTGCTGCCGGAATCCAGTTGAATGCCGTCGCCGCCGAACTGGTTGATAACCAGCCCTTTAATGGTCGAGCCGTCGCTGCCGGCGGCCAGGGTCAGTCCGTCCACACCCGCACCGGCCCCGCTGCCATCGAGCACGATGACGGGCGTGCCGTCAAAATCGGCGTCCTGGGTGCCGTCGATGGTGACGGCTTCGGTGATGTCGGGCAGCGCGGACAGCAGGTTGATGGTATGGGCGCCATCGACCAGTGCAGCGGAGATGTCGAAAACGATACTGTCCGTGCCACCACTGGCATTGGCGTCGATGATCGCCTGGCGCAACGAGCCGGGGCCGCTATCGTTGGTGTTGGTGACTGTGTAGGTCGCCAGCGCGCCTTCCCAAGTCGCTTGCGTAGCCTCAGAGACGACGACGTCACTTTCGATCGAGCCGGTTGAGACTTCCAGATCCCAATCGCCTGACGCATCGACATGGCCCGTTCGGTCATCACTGGCCGCTACATCGGCGCCGGTCAAGGCGGCGAGCGTCTGAGCGGCTTGCTCTCCTTCGGTTCCTTCGCCGAAGTTACAGCCATAGAGCAACAGGTCGGCATCGGCGTCCAGGCTCGCGCCGATCTGACCGAACAGATCGGCGTATTGGCCGTTGATCGATTCCTCAGTGACCAGGGCGTTTCCCAATCGAAGCTGAGCGCTATCTCCTTCGCTGATGATGTGAATGGCGTCGACGTCGCTGAGCCCTTCGAGCGCCTCGGCAATCTGCTCGACGCCGTCGCGTTCGGGATCTAGGAGCACGATGGTGGCATCCGGGTCGATGCCCGCCATGAGCGTCTCGTGATCCTCGACCGCTGTATCGACGAAGACGATTTCGCTGATGGTCTCTCCCTGAGTCACATCGAGCGTCACATCCGAGAACTGGATCTGGTCGATGTTGGTGAAGTTGACAGTGAACGATTCGCCGTCGCCGATATCGACGGTCACGTTCTCGTTGTCGATCGTGATTTCCGAGGATGCGTAGCCCGTGAGATCGATGGTGTTTGCGCCGGAACCTCCGTCCACGCTGAAGGCGTCGCCGCCGTTGGGGTTCGTGAACGAGAAGGTGTCATCCCCCGAGCCGCCGGTGACGGCCTCCACACCGATAAGCGTGTCGAAGCCGGCCGCGCCCGTGTCCTGAGGCCCCGTAAGGGTGAGGTCCACCGTTACGGCGGCGGTTTGGTCGGAGTAGTCGGCCGTGTCCGTTCCCGCGCCGCCGGTCAGCGTGTCATCCCCCGCGCCGCCTTGCAGGAGGTCGTCGCCCTCGCCGCCGTCGAGCAAGTCGCTGCCCGTGTTGCCGAAGAGCTGGTCGGCCCCCCCCATGCCGAATAGCTCGTCGTCGCCGCCAAGCGCGTCCATGACGTCGTCGGCACCGTCGCCGGTCCCGATGTCGTAGTCAGCGGTCGGTCCGCCGATCGGGGCGCTGGTGTCGCCATCGACCCAGGAGGCCGAGAGCAGGATGCGGGGCTCGAGGTCCTCGACCTCGAGCTTCGCCTTCTTGCGCTCGCTCTCGATCAGAGACTCGGGCTCTGATGCCTCGGAACTCTCGTCCTGCGGGTCTCCGAAGAGGTCGTCCTCGGGCCTTTGCTCGTTCTGGGGATGGCGTCGGGTCATGACGAGTCCTCGGGCGGGAGGGGGGCCCAGTCATCCGTCGGCAGAGGGAAGCGGCACTCTGGAGCAATCCCTGAAGACCGAGCGATCAACTTGGACGTAGGCGCGAGGCAGACTTGACGACTCCGACAGCCTGCTAGAGCTGCGGGTCCTTGCTGACGCTTTCGCAGAGCTCCCGTCCGAGGACCTCGGACAGCTCACCCTTGGTGAAGGGCTTGGCCAGGTAATCGTCCATTCCGGCCGCCAAGCAACGTTCCTTGTCGCCCTTCATTGCGTTGGCGGTGAGGGCCACAATGCGCACATCCGCCTCGGGGCCGTCGAGCGCGCGGATCTCTCGCGTCGCCACGAAACCGTCCATCACGGGCATCTGGCAGTCCATGAGTACGATGTCGTAGGAACCATTGCGAATCGCTTCGAGGGCTTGGCTCCCGTCGTCGACAAAATCGGCGCTGACGTCGAGTTTCTCGAGTATCTTCCGCGCCATCAGCTGGTTGACCGGATTGTCCTCGGCGACCAGGACGCTCAGCAGCCGTCCATCTTGGAGCCGGAGGCTGACCGGTTCTTCGGACGCAAGGGCCGTGGGTCGCACCTCACTATGGGCTGGATCCACGATCGGCTGCAAGGCGGCGCGCAGACGGGAAGCCTTGAGAGGCTTGGTCAGCAGGCAGACGGTGCCTAACTCTCTCGCACGCTCGATCTCAGATTTGGCCGTCATCGGCAGCACGATCACGAGCGGAGTCTCCGCGACGCGGTCATCTCCATTGATACGCTCACTCAGCCCGACCGCCCCGCGGCTGTCGATGACGACGACTTCGTACGAGGCCCCTTCGGACCGGGCGGAGACAAGGGCCTCGACCACTGCGGAGGAATCCATGGTCGTGACAGAGCAGCCCCAATTGATCAGCAGCCGCTCAGTGACGCCGAGGCTGACGCTGTTGTCGGCCACGAGCAGCACGCGCAGGCCCCCGAAATCACCCTGGATCGCCTCGTGGGACACAGCCTGCTGCTCGAGGGAGGTTGTGAACCAGAACGTGCTCCCCTCACCCTCCTCGCTCTCAACCCCGATCTCCCCGCCCATCTGCTCCACGAGTCGCTTGGAGATTGCCAGCCCCAAACCCGTGCCGCCGTACTCGCGCGTAGTCGACGCGTCCACCTGCGAGAACGACTTGAAGAGTCGATCGAGGCGTTCCTTCGGGATGCCGATACCGGTGTCTTCGACCCTAATGCGAAGGCGTATCCGGCCTTCTTCGCCGTCGTCCGGGTCCCTCTCGACCCGGACGAGGACGTGGCCGTCATGGGTAAACTTGAGCGCGTTCCCCGCTAGGTTCATGAGGATCTGCCTCAACCGACCCGCGTCCCCGCAAAGCGCGGTCGAGACCTCGGCCGAAACGTCGCTCAGGAGCTCGAGCCCCGTCTCCGAGGCACGCGCCGCGAGGATATCCAGGACGTCCTCGATGGTCTCACCGAGGTCGAAGGGGAGGTTCTCGAACTCGAGCATGCCGGCCTCGATCTTCGAGAAGTCGAGAATGTCATTGAGGAGCGTGAGGAGCGAGCCCGCGCAAGAGGAGACCGTCTTCGCAAAACTCTCCTGCTCCCCGTCGAGCTTCGTCTCGAGCAGGAGAGACGTCATACCGATGATGCCGTTCATCGGCGTGCGGATTTCGTGGCTCATGTTGGCGAGGAAATCGCTCTTCGCGCGCTCGGCGTTCTCGGCCGCATCCTTGGCCACGGTCAGCTGTTGCTCGACCATGGACCGGATGCCGATCTCCTGCCGCAACATGCGGTTCTTCGCGCGCGTCGAGGCGTTCTGCCGGAGCGTATCCTGACTGGTGGTGCGCAGCTGACGACCAATCTGGTTCAGGTGCGTTCCCAGCCTGGTCACCTCGTCCTCACCGTCCACGTCCGTGCGGGTCTCGAACGACCCCTGGGCCAGGGCGAGCGCTGCCTCCTCGATGTGCGCGAAGCGGCGCGAGAGCCTCATGGCGAAGAAGCCGCCGACCAAGAGCACGGCCAAGCCGGCGGCCATGGACAGTAGCCTCAGCCGACCCTGTAGTGCGTGGATTGGGGCGAGAATGTCACGGTGATCGACCTCCAAGAGAACCGTCCACCCCAGGCCGGGGAAGTCGCCCTGACCCGCCAACACCGCGTAAGTGGCGAGCATCGTCGTGTCCAAGGATGGATCGTGCCGCTCAATCGACTTCACAGCCCAGTCCTCACCCCGTCCGATGCCCTGGAACCACTGCTTTCCATCGGGGAGGGGCAGCGGCGTCGTCCACCCGCCCCGATGGATGAGCCTGCGCTCCCCCGTGAAGAGGTAGAGACGCGCGCGATAATCCGAGAACGAGTCCTCTGTGCGGCGGTCGAGAATGTTCAAGACCTCCCGCAGGTCGAGCTCGGCTTTCAGCACGCCCACGCCCTGCTCCCCGGGTGAATCGACACGGACGCAGATGTTGATTGAGTGCCGTGGCGGGTTCACACCGAAGTGCGCATCGGTTACGTGAACTCCCTCTTCCACGGCGGCGCGCCACCAGGGTCGGTCGGCCTGGGGATACTCCGCAGTGGTCTCCGTCTGGGCCACAATCGCGCCGTGGCGATTGGTGACGAGGGCCTTCACAAAGGCCGGCGTCCCGCTCTGCGTGCTCAGGCCGATGAGCACCGTCTCGAGATCCTGCGCCAGCGGCCCCTCGCCCACAGCCTGCATCAACGGGGTTGGCTTGGCCCCCGCGCGGGCCTGCCACAACACGTCCTGCTCCTCCAGGTATGCTCCGACGTCCGCCAGACCCCCGAAGCGGAAATTCGAGTTGAGCAGCGACTCCTGGACGAGCGGGGTCCGGGAGTATGAGAGGCACTCGGAGACCCGGACCGCAAGCGCGCGCCCGAGCTCGTCCGACAAGGCCTCGGCACGCAGCGCTGCTTGATCCTGAATCGTGTCGAGCTGCTCCTTCTCGACCACGGCGCCTGCGTGGCGGGTGACCTGGACAATCAGGCCCGCGATGAGAACGGAGCCGGCGAGAACCTTGTGGGCGATATTCACGGGGAGGAACCTGCGAGCCTGGTATCGGTCGAGTGGTAACCGTCGCTTGAAGCCCAACTGTTTCGCTGGCGGCGGCAGAGCGAAGATGTCGCCATGGCTCAGCGACACCGGCGACGCGAGATGGAGCGGCTGCTGCGCAAGCGCGAGCGGCGTGGCCTGACGTACAGAGAGCTGTCGGAGGAGTCAGGAGTCCCCGTCCCGACGCTGTCGTGGCCCCAGCATGAGTCACTGGCGGTCTTCGACGAGGAGGCCGACGAGCACGAGCAGTTGACGGGTCCAGGGCATGGCGCGGAGATCGTGCCGGGCATCGGTCTTGGCTCAAACGGGCCAGTGCGCTGGCGTGCCGAAAGCCCGTCGAAGCGAGCTCTGGGGGCACGTAGTGGGTTCTCGGTAGCCACAGCCCCACTACCAACTATCAGAGAGGACTCGGCCCTTCCCGGCTGAGTCCTCTCTCTCCTGACGACGCGCTCACTCGGTGGGGTGCGGCGGCTGTCCTACGGAGTGAACGTGACGCGCATCGCGTTCGACAGGTTGTAGGACATGCCGCAGGGACCCGCGGAGTCGCGGTACCAGCACTGGAAGCTCCACGACTCGCCGGCGGCGAGGTGTCCGTTCGACCCGAAGTTGCCGTTCGTGAAGTAGGCGACGCCCGGTCCGAGCGCGAGCGTGCCGCTCGACCCCGTGCTCTGCGGCGGAAACCGCCATAGCCCGTTCTGCCCCGGCTGACCGCCGCTGGGCGCCACGCAGCGCAGTCCGTCGCCGAAGAGGGTCGGAGTGACGAGACCCGGTCCCATGAAGACGAGGCCGAACTGCGACTGCGGAAGCTGACGGGTCGTCAACACGAGGTCGTCGACGGACAAGCTCGTCGAGCCTGTTGCGCGCAGCAGGGCGCCCAGGCCGGTCGAGTTCGTGCAGCCCGCACCGCTGCCGGAGGGGGCGTTGTTGCCGCAAGGGCACAGGCTCTCGCCGTCGCACAGCGGCACGTAGCCCGCGGGTCCACACAGATCGGCCAGGATCCCGACGATGCCGTCGAGGAGGTCGGCCTGGGCGTTGGCGGATTCGAACACGCTTCCGCCACTCCCGCCGGCGATCAACTCGGCCAGCGCCACGGTACACGCGTTCGCTCCGTTGCCCATGACCGGCGACACGATCACCTGGTTCTGCAGGCAGACACCGAGGGCGTGCTGGACGATGTTCTCGTCGCCGCCGGGGTCGTCGCAGGGGTTGCCGCACCACGGCGCCTCGTCGCTGATGGGGATGATCAAGCGCGTGGCGCCGGGCGTCCAGGCGAACTGCTCGGCGACGATCGTGATCGCCGGGCCCCAGTTCTCGCGCGGGCCCGAGTTGATCTGACCGCCCGCGTTCGTGCAGTCGTCGAGGATGCCGCAGCAGGGCGGGTTGCCCGGGACGAGCGCGCCGAATTCGCCCAGCACGGTCTTCGTCACCTTGCCGTTGCAGTCCGAGCCGAGGCAGAAGCTCGTGTCCGTGATGCCGAAGAAGGAGCTCTTGGAGGCCGTTCCGAGCGCCTGGTAGATCTGGCAGTCGAGCGTCCCGATCTCGGTGCACAGCGTCTCCGATTCGTCGCACATCGAGCTCGAGGTGTCGAGCAAGAAGACGATGTCGACGCGGCACTGCCACGGCTCACACTCGTCCGGGATGTAGTTCCCGTTGCAGTCGTTGCTGGTCCCGTTCTGGATGTCGCACCAGTCCTTCTCCCCGTTGTTGTTGCAGTCCTCCGTGCCGTACCAGCAGGGAGCCTGGATCCAACCGCTGCCGGGGAAGCTCGGGAACGGCTGAACGTTCGGGACACCGATGGCGAACAGCTCCGAGCTGTTCGCGACCGCGGCGCCGAAGCCCTCGAGGGGGCCGCCCGCGCCGCGTACGAGCTTGTCCAGCTCGGTCCAGCTCGAACCGGAGTAGTCGAAGACGTACGCCGCACCCGCGTCGGTGCCCAGATCATCGTCTGCCGGTGCACCGACGAGCGCGCGACCCCCTGCGAGCGACAGCGCGCGACCGAACGAGTCGTGCGCCTCACCGTCGCTGGCCAGGAGCTTGGTCGTCTGTACCCAGCCGCCGGCCGGCCCCGCCTCGAACACGTACGCCGTGCCGGAGTCGGTGCCCCGGTCGTCGTCGAACGGCGCCCCGACGAGCGCCGTCGCGCCCTCGATCGCCACCGAGGAGCCGAGTGCATCGAAGGGAGCTCCGTCGCTTGCGTCGAGCTTCGCAACCTGCCACCAGCTCGTGGCGCTACCCGAGCCCGAACGCGCGAACACGTAGGCGGAACCCGAGCCGACGCCGCCGGAATCGTCATTCGGCGCGCCACCGAGGGCGAGGTCGCCGTCGAGGTCCACGGCCGAACCGAGCTCGTCCCCGGCGCTCGCGTCGCTCGCAGTCAGCTTGGCCTGGGTGTCCCAGGAGCCCCCGGAGCTCGCGAACACGTAGAGTGCCCCCGCGTCGACTCCCGCATCGTCGCAGCCCGGCGCGCCGACGAGCGCCGTATCGCCGCTGAGCGATACGGAGCTCCCGAAGTCGTCGCCCGGCCCGCCGTCGGCGGCGGTGAGCAGCGCCGCCTGCGACCAGCCGCCCGTCGGCGCGCGCTCGAATACGTACACCGCGCCCGAACCCGACGCGCCGGGCGCTCCGACGAGCGCCCGGTTCCCGTCCACGGCGACGGCGTACCCGAGCAGTGCGCCCGGAGCGCTGCTTCCGGCCGTCAGCTGCGCGGTCTGCTCGAGGACCGAGCCGACGACCTCGAAGACGTAAGCGGCTCCGGAGTCGAGGCCGAGCGCGTCGTCGTAGGGCGCGCCGAAGATGTACACCGAGTCCGAGGCTGCGACGGCGCTCCCGAAGCGCCCATCGATCGCGGTCTGTGTGCTCCCGACGTCGAAGGCAATAGGAGTCGACTGGGCGCTCGCTGCTGCCGACGAGGCCATGGCGGCGAGGGAGACAAGGGCGGAACGGCAGGGAGTACGCATCGGAGCTCCTCGAAGAGGGTCGGAAGGGAGCGGGGGACACGGCAAGGTGAGAGCCGGGGCGTTCAGCGGACGAGAATCCCGCGTATTTCGGCTGGAGCACCGGCCCACACCGCGCCGAGACGCAGTGCGGGCCACCGGCAATCTCTCCACGTCGTGGCTACTTGCGCAGCGCCGGCAACGCTTCTTCCTGCTGGGCGAGACGCTGCGCGAGGGCGTCGATCTCGGCGTCCTTCTCCGCTCGCAGCTCGCGCAGAGCCTCGACGGCGAGCGCCTCGAAACCGCTGAAGGTCAGGCGCAGGTAGCCGTCCTCCGCCTCGTGCACCCAGTCGGGGAAGACCTTACCTCGGCGGTGAAGAAGTCGGTCGCGGCAAGCTGTTCCCAGTGAGCTCTCAGGAACGTTCGCCCCGACGACGGCTCGAGCTCGAAGGATCCTCGGGCGCGCGTTGGGTCCACAGCGCCTACGAACGACTCCAGGTGCTTCCCGAAGAGGGCTCGCTCGTCGGCGAGTCGATCGCGCACCTGTCTTGGAATCGCCCGCAAGCCGATCCGCGCTACGCCTACCAGCCCATCGGCGGAGATGGTCCGGCGAATGGCTGGGAGTCGCCCTCCTGCATCGGCGCCCGTATCGAGCTCCTTTCGAGCAGCCCGTGGCCGAACGCCACCTACGAGCTGACTTTCAAGACGGGCCACAAGCACTACTTCGACTCCGCGGGACGGATCGTGGCGCGAGCGTCGAGGTGCGGACGAGACGCCGTGCAGTTCATCTACACCGCCCGCGGCGAGTTGGACGAGATCGTCGACGCGCGCGGAATGGTCTTCGACGTCGAAGCGAGCGCCGGCGGCATCACGGCCATCACCGACCCGATGGGGAATCGGATCGACTACACGATCCAAAGTGGCCTGCTGATGCAGGTGACTTTTCCCGAGCGGACGGTACACAAAAACCAGCTCGTCGCCGGGGCTCCCATCGCAACGGACTGGGACACCGTCCAGCTGCGCCGGCCAACGCGCAAGTACCTCTACAACGCCGCCCACCAACTCGAAACGGTCAAGGACGACGCGCAGCAGACCGTCATCTCGCTCGAGTACGTATCGACGGATCCCGCGAGTCCTGACTCCAAGCGCGTGCAAGCGGGAGATCAAGCAGCAGGTCTTTCGGTACGACGACTGGCACGACGGTGCGACCTACGTCGAGAACCACGTCTTTGACGAGACCGGCCAAAACCCGCTGCGCACGGTCGTCAATGAGTACGAGTACGCGCCCTCGCGAAAGCCGCTCACCCTGCGGACGAACGGAACGGTGTACGCGCGCTTCGAGTACGAGCCGTGGGGCGTCGTCAAGACGATGTGGGACGACCACGGCAACCGGGAAGAGTTCGACTACGACCCGTTGAGCGGCTACCAGAGCGGCCACCGAACGGTCTTGGCCGATCCTGTCGCCGGAGCGCCGCGGACGCTAGAGCGCGTCTTTGAGACGGGCCCGGCGGGGCGCGTGACGAAGGTCACGATGCTCGGCGCGGGTACCGCGTCGATCGCTGAGACGTTCGAGTACGACTCCCTCGATCAGATCGTGTGTTCGACGGATGCGGAGGGGCACATCACAGAACGGTCGTATCGCTACGACGGCCGGCCGCTGAGCGTGACGCGGCGCCAGGCGGCCCAGCCTCTGAAGAGCGTGCACGCCTATTCGTACACGCCCGGCGGCTTGATGCACAGCGCCACCGACAACCGCCAGCAAACGGTGCGCTGGACGTACGACGGCTTGCAACGGGTGCGGCGTGAGATCGAGCCGGATCAGGAGTACTGGGAGTGGTCCTACAACCAGGGCGGCTTTGTCACGAGCGTTCGGACGCCGACGGGTCGGACGGCGACGATGCAGTACTCGGACGCAGGCCGGCTCGACAGCGAGCTCGTGCAGACCGAGGCGGGCAAGTTCCTCGGCCAAAGGGTCTTCACGTGGACGCCGCTCGGTCATCTGAAGGGTGTCACGAAGAACGAGATCGACCTGCAGACGTCGATCGTCTTCACGCGCGACTCGGAAGGTCTCGCACTCACCGAGACCCAGGACGGGCACGTGGTGCGTCTCGATCGGGACTCGCTGGGTCGGCTGGAGATGCTGGACGCGCCGAGCTCGATGCGCTCGTACGGCTACGACGACCGCAACCGGATTGATTCTCTGTCAGACGGCGGCCAGACATCGATCGCTTCGTTCCAGTACCTCGGATCGGGTGGGACGCTGAGTCAGCAGATTCTTCGCGATGGCACCCAGGCGCGACTGACTCGGGACTCGTACGGGCATCTCGAGAGCATCGTCACCGAGCGCAGCGGCCAAGCGCTGTTCCACTACGACTAGTCGTGGAACAGCAGCCACCTGCTCAACTACGAGCATCGAGTGCACGGGGGCGATGGCGATGTTTATCGCTACGACGAGCTGATGCGCCTCGAGGAGATCGTCAAGGGCAGCACCGATCCCTTGGGGGAGCTGGTCCAGCCGGGGACGACGACGCACGAGGTCACGCGCTCGTACACGCTCGACGCCGACAGCCATCGCGAGGCGGTCGTCACGACGCCAGACGGCGGATCTTCCCAGGCCGAGTCCTATGCGACGGACCCTCGTCGCAACCACTACACGAACGTGGGCGGCGTGCCGCGGACGACAGATGCCGCCGGCAACTTGAAGAGCATCGGACTGCGGCGGCTGGAGTACGACGCGTGGGACAACCTGACGGAGATCGTCGACGGCGGCCAGGTCGTCGCGACGTACACGTATGACGCGGTAGGTCGAAGGCGGACAAAGACCGTCGACGACGTGACGACACGTTTCCTGCACGCCGGTCCGTGGCTGATCGAGGAGTACACGACGGAGCTTGGCCAGACGGAAGTGCTGGAGGCGACGCATTTCTACGGCGACGGCGTCGACGAGGTCGTCTTGACCAAGCGTGTCGACCGCACCGATCTGGACGGTGATCAGGACACGACGGAGCTGATCGAGCTCTACTACCACCGCAACCAACTCGGAAGCGTCATGCACTTGACGCTGGCGAACGGATCGGTGGCCGAGAGCTATTCGTACGACGCGTACGGAGCTCCGCGCTTCTTCGATGGGACGGGCCAGTCGATCGCTCAGTCGAACGCCGGGCGATGAGCCGCTTCGAACAACCGTGCTTCAACAGAATGGCGAGACGCGGATCGTCCGTTGGCTATACGCGCCCGACGTCGAGGCTGCGCTTAGACTAGCGTGGCGTCCATTGCCGAATCCGGCGGAGGCGGACGAGCGGCTTCAGGTCTCGATCGAGGACGACTCATACGTCCTCTTGGACAGTGGAGTGGATGGGAGTTCGGCTGATGGAATTGAGTTTCGCCCACCTGCCGGAGTGCGAGAGCTAGCGACGTATGTGGTCAAAGAGGGCGACGTGGGCGTGCTGGTGCATCGATTCGAATAGGGCGAATCCTAGGCAGATGCGCCGGGTCGAGGCTGAGCTCGGCGCGGCGCCAATCGAGCTCGGCCCACACCGGTCGGGTTCGGAATCTCGGCTGACGCGCCATTGCAGGAACCTCTCGATCGTGGGCAGTTCGCGGGCTGGAACCTTGCGGGTCGAGACGCGCCGCTCGGGCGAGAGGTCGAGATCCGGATCGAGCCCAGGGACCAGCGCACCGAACCCAGCACCTGAAGCCACCGTGCGGGCGTCCAACCTGCTGGGAGTTTGCATTCCAGCGACGGCCGCACGGAATCGTTCGGCGCGAACTGGCCTGCATCGTAGGCAGGGGCGCAGCACGTGCGACGGGGAGGTTTCGACGGGTCGAGGGCGACTAATCTCATTCGGCGCAAGGCGTCGCTCGCTCTATGATCTTCGCCGGAGAGAATGACTACTTGGGCCTTATGGCAATGGCCCGACCGCTCGCCCATGTCCAAGACTCGCCGTATCTTCGTCGCCTGGGATTCCACCGTCGAGAAGCTCAGGAAACCCCTCGAGCGACTCCAGGCCGATCCGAATCTCGACCGCGAGGACGACGATCCGGTCCTCACCGTCGAGGTCCCGATGCTCGCCGGCCGTGGTGGCGAGCTGTGGAACGACTACGTCGCCAGCGAGATCGAGAAGGCGGATGCGCTGCTCGCCTTTCTCGATACGCCGAACGCCAACGTCGCCTTCGAGGTCGGCTACGCCTTGGGGCGCGGCATCGACGTCTGGCTCGTCTACCTGGGCAGTGAGCTTCCGAAGTGGACGCGGGAGGCCGAGCCCTTTCGTGGGCAGCTCCTTCGGCAAGTTGCCAGCGCGGGCCAGGCGCGCGAGCTGCTGCGGGGTCGCAACGGGAATCCCCTCCAAGAGAAGGGGACGCCACCCTCGGGCCGTCGAACGATCGTGTTGTGCCCGGGTGGGGAGCGCTCTTCGAGCGGATCGGCGCAGGACACGCGCGAGCTGCTCCGCGGCGATCGCGCGCCGTTCGAGCCCTTGGGCGTGTCCTTCTCGAAGCTGCCCGAGGAGCTCGCCGAGGTGGGGCGCGTGATCTGGCTCGTCCTCGCCTACGCGGATGGGGAGGACGTTCGGGATGGCTGCGAGAATGCCGCCCTGGCGGCCGTCGCTGGCTTCCTCCACGCCCACGAACGCGAACTGATCGTTCTGCGGGAGCACACCGCTCGCGTGGTTGCGGACGTCGATCTCGAATGTGAGGAGTGGCGCGGCGAGGGGCTCGCGCGACTGCTCGACAAGCACCTCACCGTCGCGGACGCCACCCCGCTCTCCGCCTCGAAGTTGCAGGCGGCCTACCGCAAGTACCTGCAACATTGGAACGAGCGACTCGTTCCCTTCTTCGGAGCTGACTCTTCGAAGTCGCTGGGCGAAGTGTACGTGACGCGCAGGGTCTTCGAGGACCAGGAGAACAACGCCCCCGCGATGGGCGAGGCGCGCGTGCACGACCGTGGACGCACGACCCTGACCACGCTGATCACCGGCCACGCCGAGAAACACGGGGGAGCGGGCGGCCTCTGGATCATCTACGGGACGCCCGGCTCGGGCAAGACGACACTCGTCCGCCGCCTGTGCGCAGAGCTCGCCTCAGACGCGTCGGGACCCGTGCCGGTACTGCTCTCGCTCGCCCACTTCGCCGCGACCCGGCGCTCGCCGTTCGACGTCGCGGAAGAGGACATCGGTGACTCGGTGGCTGGACTCGCCGGCGAGCTGGCGAAGCTCGCACAGACTGGGAACGTCTGGCTCCTCTTGGACGGGCTCGACGAGGTGCGCCCGCGCGACCTCTTGGAGCTTCCAAGCCTGATCAAGGGCTTCCACTCGCAGTTCCGGCGCTGTCCGATCGTCGTCACGAGCCGCGACGAGGGGCGTCGGGATCTCGGGCTGTCGTTCACGGACCTGCGATTGGTCGATCTAGAGCGAGCCGAGGGCAAAGACCTCGTCGAGCGCTGGCTGCCCGGTCGCGGGCACGAGGTCTGGCGCGAGATCGAGAGGCACCCGCACCTGGAGGCGCTGGCGCGCAACCCCTGGATGCTCACGCTGATGGCGAAGCTGGCGCAAGATCAGGGCTCGCTCCCGTCGCGCCGCTCCGAGCTCTTCGAGAACGCTGTCGATCTGCTCCTGAAGCGCAAGATCGACGAAGAGTCTCGAGGCGTCGCCGACGCGGGGACGGCGGCCGACCTGATGGCACCGCTCGCGCTGCGCTTGCAGCGGGAAAGCGGTGAGGCGTGGTCCGTGCGGAGCCTCCACCGCCATGTCCGGCGTTGCTGCCAGGACTCCGCCTGGCCGAACTTCCGCGACGACCTCACTTTGACCTGGAAGGGCCCCGAGGACTTCCTCGAGGACATCGGCAAACACTCGGGCCTCCTCGCACCGCGCCGCGGCCCGAGCCAACCCTGGGAGTTCGTCCACCGCTCGCTGCGCGAGTTCCTCGCGGCCCGAGCTTGGGCGGAGATGAAGTGCGTCGAGGGCGAGCGGCCCGAGTACCTCGCCCTCGTCGAGCAGCTCGCGGGGCAGGTACAGGAGGAAGGGAGCGAACAGGACGAGATCCTCGGTCAATGGGGCGAGACCTTCGTTCTGCTTGCCGGTCGACTCGAGGATGGGGATCGGTGTCTCGAGCTACTCCGCGGGCTCGGGCACCTCTCGAGCCGGCTCGCCATTCGAGCGCTGCCGGACGTACGAGCGCTACCGCGCGAGGAAGCGCTCGGCTTCCTGACCGAGACCGATGGCTGGACGGGCGACGATCTGGCTCTGCTGCTACGCGGATGGATTGCGAATGGCGTGAGTCCGGACGACGTGCTGGCGGTCGTCCGTCCGCGAATCACGTCGGCGCTCGATCTGGAGTCGGCGGCGGCCTTCCTACACGCGATCGAATCGGCCGAGCTCGCCTACTCAGCGAGCGAGTTCTTCGTTGCGTGGGGACGTACCTATCGTCCCGAGGATGTCGAGCTCGAGCTGTCCTCGATTCCGGGCGGCGAGTTTCAGATGGGCTCGCCCGAGTCGGAGGAGGGGCGGGATGAGGATGAGGGCCCTGCGCACACCGTCGTCGTGCCTACGTTCAGGCTCGGCTGTGTCCCGGTGACACTCGCCCAGTTATCGCGGCTCACCGGTGCCGACCTTGGCGACGACGCGCGGCTGCCCGCCACGAAGGTGACTTGGTACGTCGCCAACCTGTTTAGCCGCTGGGTGGGTGGGCGTCTTCCGAGCGAGGCGGAATGGGAGTATGCCTGCCGCGCCAAGGCGCCTGGCAGGTTCTGGTCCGGAGATTCGGACGAGGACCTTGCCCGAGTGGCGTGGTTCGGGGGCAACTCCGACTCCAAACCACACGTGGTGGGGGAGAAGCCGTGCAACGCGTTCGGGCTACACGACATGCACGGCAACGTCTACGAGTGGTGTCGCGACTCGTGGTCGTCCGACTACTCCGAATCGAGGCGCGCCCATCCCGGAGCCCACTTGACAGAGGCCGTCTATCGCGTCGTGCGTGGCGGCTCGTTCGGGCTCTTCGCCTGGGGCTGCCGCTCCGCCTACCGCGACTGGTGGCACCCGTCGGGCGCGAACGACGTCGTCGGGTTCCGCGTCGCCCTCCCCGCCGAGGATTGATGTTCGATCTTTGAGTGTTGCGTGAAGCCGGCGGCGGGGGCTCCTCGCCGCCGCTGAACGGCGGCGAATCTGAGCCGATGGGTTCTCCGGACCCACGCTCTGCCCTCGAGCTATCTCCGGCTACGGCCTCGGTCGGCGGGATCCGCCGGTTGCGGCGCGCGTCGTCGCTCCTGTCCGCCGTTTGGCGACGGAGTTTCGCCAGCCAGCCGCGTCTCCCAAGCGGGATCCGCCGCGGCGCGTTGTGAGTGCGTCAAATCCGCCGCAGCGCGGAATGAGCGAGCGCTTCGGGCGTCGATCGATGACAGATGGAGCTCAGCCTCAAACAAGCCGCCACGATGATGGGCATCTCCCCGCGAACACTTCGCGACCGACTCGCCCGCGGCGACGTCGTTGGCGCGAAGCGCGGTGGACGCTGGTTCGTCGACTCGCACCGGATGCCCCTGACCGAGGTGCAGCGGATTTCGATGCAGGCACGAGCCGCGGAGATTCGGGGCGTCGTCGAAGCCGCCTTGCCATCACGCGCCGCGGCGACTCGCGAGCGCAAGCACCGCTCCGTTGCCGACTTGGACGTCTTTCGCGAGGCACGCAACGTCGCGGCTTCGATGCGCGCCTGC
>JAAELL010000276.1 GCA_024226735.1 bacterium
AGCAGGCTGTCGGAGTAGTCACGATTCGCGAGGTGCCGAGCATCGGACGCAGATCAAGGAGCGACAAGTTCCCCATGGTTGGATGCCATTGGGGACCTTGGCGCGACGCCGAGCTGCGTTCGAGGATCGGTGCCTCGCGAATCGTGCCTACTCCGACAGCCTGCCAGGGATCCGAACAGCATGGTCTGGACGGGACCGGCAAGGGTCACGTAGAGAACGTGTCGTTCGGACAGCTCTCCCGACAGGTGGAGCCACTCCGTCGAGGCGAAGTGAAGCGTGGCCTCGTTACCGAGCCATTCGGCGACCGTGAAGTGGGCGAGCTCGTGCAGGAGAGTCCCGACCGGCGCCATCGGTAGGAAGAGAAGGAAGACGGAGAGCACGCGTCGCAACACCACGACCAGCTTAGTGTCCTGGGGCAGCACCTCCCCAAATCGGCACATCGAACGGGATCCGCACTTCTCCCCCATATCGTGAGGTCGATCCGTATCCGGCGGCAGGTAGGAGTTAGCCATGACCCCTCCCCCGCCGCGTAGGAACGACCCCCAAGAGCTCTTGGCCCAAACGGGCTGGATGCGTGCCCTCGCCGCTCGGCTCGTCGCCGATCCGGCGCGGGCGGAGGACCTCGTGCAGGACGCGCTCGTCGTCGCGCTCGAACGCAGGCCGGAGGAGGGGCCGGGTCTGCGCGCGTGGCTCGGGGAGGTCGTCAGGCGCATCGCGCACGGTGGACGGCGCGGCGAAGCCCGAAGGGCGACGCGCGAGAGGCGCGCAGCCAGGGACGAAGCTCAGCCGTCCTTCAGCGAGACGAACGACCGGCTCGTCGCGCACCGCGCGCTCGTCGAGGAGCTCGACGAGCTCCCCGAGCCCTACCGCACGACGCTCTTGTTGCGCTTCTTCGACGACCTACCGCCGCGCGTGATCGCGGCGCGCCAGGGCGTGCCCGTCAAGACGGTCCAGACGCGCCTGGCGCGCGGCGTCGACAAGCTGCGTGCACGGCTCGTCGCGCGCGGCGGTGGGCGCGGGACCTGGCTCTCGGCGCTCGCACCACTCGCACTGCCCGGGCGGGAACCCACCGCTCTCTTCTCGACCCTGACCGGAGCCATCGCCATGAACACGGGCCTGAAGGTCGCCGCGATCGTCGGTCTCGCTATCGCCGCGGGAAGCGCACTGCGCTCCACGGCGACCGAGACGCCGGACCTCGAGCCGGGCTCCACGGAGCTCGCCACCGTCGCGCCGCGCCCGCGGCCCGCGCAGGGACCGGATTCCGATTCCGCGCCTGGAGTCCGCGTCGTCGAGGCGCCGCAGGACGAGCAACCGACGCGGACCGAGCTGTCACGGCCGCGGCCGTCCGGCGTGCAGCACGCCGCGGGCGAGGAGGAGTCTTTCGCGGCGACCGTACGAGTCGTCGACGTTGCCGCAAGCGCGGTCGCGGGCGTCGCGCTCGTTCAGGGCCGCGGACGAGAGGCCGAGCCGGCGCTCGGAGCCGATGGCGAACCGTCCGTCAGCGGCCCCGACGGTCGCGCCTCGATTGCGTTCACGCGCGCGGGCGTCTCGATCGCGACCCGGCACGACGACTGGGTCGACGTCTACGACGCGCGGCTCGAAGCGCACGCGCAGGGTGAATCGGTGATCGTCGTCGCGCAGCCGATCACGTACTCGGGGCACGTCGTCACCCCCGAGGGTCGCGGAGTGAGCTCCGCCCGCGTCCATCTGTTGGCGTCGGCCTTCGAGACGCGCTTCCCGTTGGCGCTGGAGCGATCCTCCTCGCGCGCGTTCTCGACGCGCTGTGACGGGGACGGGTACTTCGAGCTGCGGGGCGTACCGTTGATTCCGAACGCGACGCTGCGCGCGACGGCGCCGGGCTTCCTCGTGGCGAGCCTCGAAGCTCCCGGCGGCGACGCCGCGGGGCTCGTCCTCTCGCTCGCGTTGCCCGGGGTCGGTGACGAGCTCTTGAGCGGCGTCGTCCTCGACGCGAGCGGACAGCCCGTCGAAGGCGCGCGGGTCGCGATGGGCGCGTTCGGCACGTCGACCGACGCCGCCGGCGAGTTCCGCGTCGACCTCGGTCTCGCCGTCGACACGCAGGTGCTGCGTGCGGTGAAGGCCGGGCACCTTCCAGCGGAGCGGACCGCGCCCGAGCCCAGCGCACCCGGGGCACGCGCGTGGCCCGAGCGCGTCGAGCTCGTCCTGGGCGGCGAGCCGCGCAGGCTGAAGGGCGTCGTGCTGGGAGAGAATGGCGAGCCGCGTTCCGGCGCCCACGTTTGGCTCGTCGACCCGACCCTGTTCGGCGTATCCGGCATGAGCCCGATCCAGCTCGAAGGACTCCTGGGCGGTGTCGACCCCGATCCTTCCGGAGCAGAGCCCGGGGACAGCCAGCTCGCCGGCGCGCTCGCGCGCGGAGCCCAGCTCGACGACAAGGGCATCCGGCGCCGAGCCGACGCCACGTGGCCCTTCGTCACGACCGACGGGCACGGCGAGTTCGAGCTCTTCACGCGCCCCGACCGCACCTACCGCCTCGCGGCGCTCGACCCAGACACCCTCGCCATGGTCGAGAGCGCACCGATCGATCCGGGCACCGCCCGCGTGATGCTCGAGCTGCGCGGCACCAAGAGCGGGGCGTTTGCCGGCGTGGTGCGCGATGAACGCGGCGCGCCGCTCCCCGGGCTACGCGTGCGGGCGATGATCGAGCCGTTCGAGACCCACGCGACGATCGGCGCCGGCAAGCTGTCGGCGGTCGCCCAACGCGCCGGCGCGAGCACCGTCACCGATGCCGAGGGGCGCTTCCGCTTGCCGCGCGTGCCCTACGGCAGGCTGGCCATCGAAGTGCTCGGTGATGCGATCCTGCCGCTGGAGCGAAGACTGCGAGAGGACGAGGACCCGGCCCAGCTCGAGCTCGCCCTCGAGACGCGCTGCCCGCTCGAGGTCGTCGTCGAGAGCGAGACGATCCAGGCCGATTCCGTGCGCCTCCTCGACGACGCGCAAGAGCTCGTCTTCATCTGGGCTCTGCGCGGCGGCGGACTCGAGGTCAACGATCAGTGGCCGCTGGTCGAAGGCCGCACGGGCCGCGTCACGGCTGGAGTGAACGCGACGAAGATCGAGTTGCTCCTGGGCGGACAGCAGGTGCACGCGCAACCCATCGCCCTCGTTCCCGGTCAACTCACCACGCTCACCTTCTGAGCCTTGCGCGGCGCCGGCGAGGCGCTGAATCGACGCGAGCTCTCTCACGACGGAGAAGATCCATGTCCACGCTACGCCACGCATTCCTCGCGCCGTTCGCGGCACTGCTCCTCACGCCCGCGTTCGGGCAAGTGATCGACGGCGCCCCCGAACGGGTCGACGAGTATATGGCGCGTCTCGAACGTCTCGACTTTCACGGCCTCGTGCTCGTCGGCCAGGGAGAGCGCGTCCTGATCGAACGTGGCCTGGGGATGCTCGACCGCGAGGCCGGCACGAAGATGCCGATCGATGCCGTCTTCACGACCGGCTCGGTGACCAAACAGTTCACCGGCGCCGCGTGCGCGCTGCTCGCGAGCGAGGGACGCCTCGCGCTCGACGATCCACTCGCAAAGTGGTTCGACGACGTGCCCGAAGACAAGGCCGCGATCACGATTCACGAGCTGTTGACGCACACGGCCCGTCTACCGGGAGCCGTCGGCGACGACGAGGCTGACACACCGCACGCAGAGTTCCTGCGCCGGGTCTGGTCGTCGCAGCGCATGGAGACGTCCGGCTTCTCCTACTCGAACGTCGGCTACACGCTGGCCGCCCTGATCGTCGAGAAGGCGAGCGGACAGCCGTACGAAGCGTTCTGCCGGGAGCACCTGTGGGAGCCGGCGGGAATGCAGCGCACGGGCTACGTCCTTCCGCGCTACACCACAGGCGAGCTCGCGGTCGGCTACCAGGACGGCGAGCGCTGGGGCACGGTAGTCGAGAACGCGTTCGGCTCGGGCCAGCCGACGCGCCATCTCTTCGGCAACGGCGGCGTACACTCGACGCTGCGCGACATGCTCGCGTGGCACCGGGCACTGCTCGGGACGGAGGTGTTGAACGCGGAGGCCAAAACGCAGCTGTTCGCGCCCCGCGTTGAGCTCGCGCCCGGCCGTCACTACGCCTACGGCTGGGACGTCGGCACTTCCGCGCGCGGGACGCGGTACACCTACCACAACGGCGGAAACGGGTGGTTCTCGTTCGACTACATGCGCTACACGGACGACGATGTCGTCGTGATCGTCGCCTCGAGCGATCCGGCCTTCCCCGCGCCGTTGGTGACGCCCGGGATCACGCGCCTCCTGTTCACGGGTGGCGAGATCCCCGCCCCGCCGGTCGTGCGCGAGCAAGCTGCCGACCGCGCGGGCCACGTCGGGCGCTACGTTGGCGAGGGCGGCGCCGCGGTCGAGGTGGGCGTCGACGGAAACGCGCTCGTGCTCGCCGCCAACCCAGCGGCGGCCGCTTTCACCCGCGGCGCAACGAGCGACCCGCGCATCACGCGTGCGAACCAAAGCACCGAGCGCATCCTCGACGCCGCCCTGAAGGGCGATTTCGCGCCGTGGGCACACGCCGTCGAGGAGCCGAACGTCGACGAAGTGCGTCAGCGCGCCGGCGGCTTCCTCGCGCAGATGGAATCGAGCCACGGCCCGCGCAAGGGGTACGCAATCTTCGCATCCGCGCGCAAGCCGTCGGTGGTCGAGGTCGTCGTCCAGTTCGAGCACCAGAACGGCCAGGCGGCCGTCCTCTTCGGCTGGGCGGGCGACAGCCTCGAGATCATCCGCCCGACCGAGGCCGACGCCGGGTCCAAGCTGCGCTGCTTCCCCCTCGGCGAGGGGGTCTACACGACGTTCGCCTTGCGTGGCGCCAGGACCGTGCGCGCGACGTTCGCGGACGGTCTGACGCTCGCGAGCGAGGGGCGTGAGCTCACCCTGCGGCGCGCGGACTGAACGCGCAAACATCGCTGGGCGCACCTCCGACTGCATCGGACAGGATGGGCGATGCTCCTGCGGCTCGCCCTCACCCTGCCGGTGCTCGTCTGCGCCCCGCGCCAGGATGCGCCCGAGCCCGTGACCCGTGCGGAGTTCGAGCGCCTGCACCGCGAGCTGCAGCCGGGCGAGCAGGCCTGGCTCTCGATCCCCTGGCGCCTCGACTTGATCGCCGCGCGCGCCGAGGCGGCCGTGCTCGAGCGATCGCTCTTTCTGTGGTCGATGAACGGGCACCCGCTCGGGTGCACGTGAAACAACGGCATCCTCGATCGTGAGTTCACGTTCGGCGACCCGGAGATCATCGCGCTCCTGTCGAAGCGTTTCGTGCCCATCGCGCTCGACTGCTGGTACCACGCCCGGCGCGAGGACGCGGCGGGACGGCTCTACACCCGCGTCGTGAGCCAGCGGCACGGCTACGACCCCGAGCGCACGACGCAGGGGCTGTGAGTCTTCGATGCCAACGGCAGGCTGCTGTCGGGCTGGAACAACCGCGATCCGAAGAAGGTGCTGCGGCTCCTGCGCAAGTCGCTCACCGACTTCGAGCCGCCGCGCGACGTCACGGAGCTCGTGGGTACGGACGGCGAGCGCTTCGCGCCGTCTCCACCCAAGGACGGCTTGGTCGTGAACCTCTACTCCAAGGTGTGCGCGCGCGCCACGACGGCCCGGCCGACGCGTACGGCGGCGTGTTCCGCAACGCTCTCGGGCGCGACCACATGTGGATCACCGCCGCGGAGAGAAAGCAGCTCACGCGCGGCGAGCTGCCCGCGGACTTGGCGGACCGCATCGCGCGCTTTCACTGCATCGACAACACGCGCGGGCGCTTCGTGTTGCGCAAGGACGACGAACGCTCGTTCGTGGCGGCGCTGTACGGGCACGTGACGGTCGAGGACGGCGATGTGTCCGCGCTCGACTTCGTCGTCCGCGGCGACTACGCGGGCGCAGGGCGCTGGACGAGCAACGAAGTGCCGGCCGGCACGTTCCAGCTCGCGATCGCTGGATCGCTCGCGTCCCGGGACGATCCGGCACGCGCGGTTCCACCGCAAGGCTTGAAGAGCGGCGTGTACTGGCGCTGACCGCGCTCGAGGCTCACTTGGCCAACAGCCGTTCCACGTGTTCCGCGCAGTCCCGGTTGCGTTCGAGGCAACGCCGCGAGCGGTCCATGTCCCACAGGAGCACGCGACCGAGGGACTTGGATGCCGCGAGGTAGCGGCCGTCCGGCGTGAAGTCGAGGCTGAGGACCATCTCGTCCACGGTCTCCAGAGCGTCCCGAACCGTGCCCCGCTCGGCACCCGTCTCGCCATCCCACAATCGGATCCCCCCCAGTCGGTCCGCGCTCGCGAGGACCAGGGCGCCGTCACGTTCGGTGAAAGCCACGGCGAATACGGACGCTCCGTGGTCTTCCTTCCAAACCGTCTCGAGCGTGGGCCTACCCTCGCGCCAGACCACGCGCAAGACGCGCAAGAGCTGGTCGTCCCCGCCCGTGGCGACGAAGCGCCCGTCACGCGAGACGTCGAGGCAGCGCAGCGTGCGGCGCGCCACGAACGGCGCGACCGAGACGGGCGGAGTGGATCGCTGGCTCGTGTCCCAGAGCAGCAGCCCGGAACCCCCGACCGACGATGCGAGCAGGAACCGCGGGCCGAGAAAGCGCACGCACGTCAGGCGCGGCTCGTCCCCGAGCGCGGGCAGCGAAGCGCGGTCCGTCAGCACGCGGAGACCGCGGTCGTACGCCCACAGCTCGACACCCCCTTTGCGCCCAGCGACGGCGAGCCGTGCACGCTCCGGGTCGAGCTCGATCCAGCCCGGCTCTTCACGGCAGGCGTAGGAGGCACCGGACTGTCCATCGGTGGGCAACACGAAGATCCAGCCGGGTTCTCCGCGCTGGTGGACGTCGCCGCGCACACACACGAACGCCGCACCACCCGGGTCGAAGGCGAAGCCGGAGAAGCTCGGCTGCATCTCCCGCGCCACGGCCCGGCGGACCTCGCGCGGGAGAGGAACGTTCTTGCGCGCGCCCAAGCGGCCTTCTCGGAACGACCACGCCGCCAGCGTGTCGAACCCGCCGCACCACAGCCTGTTTCCGTCGGGATCGAAGGAAGCGGCCTCGAGCCCCTGACCCTGCGGGTCGATCGGCTGGGGCTCCGCACGGCCCCAGACACGCAGGACGCGGTCTTCGACAGCGACGATGTAGGGCTCGGGTCGGTCGTCCCCCGGGGCGAAGAACCGGCCCAGGACCAGGTTCGAAGTCCAGCGCTGCATCTTGACGAGGTAGGCAAAGGCCCGCTCCAGCTCGACGTCGGATTCCTGCAGCCGAGTCTGCTCGATGCGCCGCGGCAGGAAGTGCTCGCGCATGGCCTCCAGGGCGAGCCTTCCGTCCTCGCTCCGACAGGAGCTGATTCGAGCGTCCGTTGTCACCACGATCCGTGCCGGGTCGGTCGGATCGTGGTAGATCATCGGAAAGCGGCCGCCGAGCTCGATCACATCGGTATCGGGGTCCGGGGAACTGATGGTCCAGATACCGTCCGCGTTTCCGTTCACCAAGAAGGGCTTCCCGCCGACGACGGTCGGTCTAGCAACGTTGACGTCGACCGCGAGCTCCATCGTGTCGAGCAGCTCGCCATCCGCGCCACGCACCTGAACGTGGTCCGTGAAGCCGACGGCGAATCGATCCCGCACGCCGACGGGCAGCAGCATCACGATTCGATCCGCGCACTCGAAGCTCGCGACCTCGCGCCGAGGCCCGCCGACGGCGACGGTCCGTTCGCCGGTCATCCAGGCGACGACGTGGCCGGGCCTCACGTGTTCGGCATCGGCGATGAGCTCGCAAGGCGGGCTCCGCCACACGCTCTCCCAGCGCTCACTCGACACCGCCTCGCCTGGCAGCGGAACACGCCAGAGCTGCACATGAAAGCGCTCCTCCTCGGGCGCGTCCTGGCGCTCGTGCGTCGTCAGGAGCCACTCGCCCTCGGGTCCGAAGGTGGCGCGCACCACGACCTCGTCGGGTTCGCGCGTAAGCGGGTAGGACGCGAGGCATGGGAAGCGGCAAAAGAGCTCGTCCAGCGCCGCCCGTAGCGCGGGCTCGCTAGACTGTCGCTCGAGCGGCATCAGCGCGGTCTCCGCGTCGTGAAAAGCCCGCACGCGTGCGAGGGCCACGCCGTTCCGAATGGCGTTCTTGCGCTGCAGTTGCGCGGCCTCTGCGCGCCGACCGGCCTCGACGATCGACTGCCGCACCAGCACGCCGGACACGACGGTGACCGCGATCAGGCCCGCGCACGCCGAGGCGCGATTGCGCCCGATCCACTTGCGCGCCTCGGCGAGGACTCCGGTCTTGTGCGCTCTCACGACACGGCCCGCGAGCCAGGCGCGCAGGTCCGCGGCCAGCCCAGCCATATCGGAGTAACGCGCGGCCTTTTTGCGCGCCATCGCACGCTCGCAGATGGCGACGAGCTCCGGCGGCGACTTGGGCGCGACCTCGCCCAGCGGCACGGGCGGACCGTCGAGAAGCCGCCGCCAAACCTGTCGCGAGTCGCTGCAGTCGTCGTACGGCGTTCGACCCGAGAGCAGCCGGTAGAGGATCGCGCCCATCGCGTAGACGTCCGACCGCGCGTCGACCTGCTCCATCAGGCCGGTCGCCTGCTCGGGCGCCATGTAGGACGGCGTTCCGAGGACCTCGCCGTCGAGCGTCATGATGGGCGAGGTCGACTCCGGCTGCGATTCTCCGGGACCGCGCACCGACCAGAGCCTCGTCTGGGTCAGGGAAGAGCTCGGACGGACGCCGGACGCGCTCGCGGGCACGCCCTCGTTCCGTGGTACGACCTTCGCGACCCCCCAGTCCATCACGTACACCGCGCCGAAGCGCCCGACCATGATGTTGGCGGGCTTGAGGTCGCGATGCACGACGCGCATCGAGTGCGCGTAGGCGAGAGCGTCGCACGCACGCAGGAGCACGACGACCAGACGCTGCAGGGTCCAGTCCCCCTCTCCCGCCTCGAACGCCTCGAGCACCTCGTGCAGGTTCTCGCCGCGCACCTTGCGCATCGTGAAGAACGCGCGCCCATGCGCGTCCACGCTCAGCTCGTGCACCGGGATGATCGAGGGGTGGTCGAGCTGGCCCGTGATGCGCACCTCCTCGAGAAAGCGCGCGAGCCGGCGCCCGGTGGGTGACGCGGCAGTGCCGGGCTCGTCGCCCGCCACGCCCGCGACCTTCATCGCCAGCGTGCGGCGCAGGACGCGGTCGCGCACTTCGTAGACGATGCCCATGCCGCCGCGACCCAGCTCCCCGAGCACTTCGTAGCGTTCCCCTTGGGTGCTCTCGCGCAAGAGCTCGGCGATGGCCTCGGGCTCGGGCCCGCACGGCTCCGGATCCGCGGGGCCATCGGGGATCCGCTCACACAGCTCGGCGGCGAAACGGTGGTCGAGCGCGAGCTCGGCGAGCTCGTCACGGCAAGCGGCGCAGGCCTCGACGTGCTCTTCGATGCGGCGCGCCGCCGGTCCGTCGATTCGGCCCTCGTGGAACTCCGCGAGCTCGAACGCATCGGGACAGGAGCTCTGTTCTGGCATCTGGTTCTCGCTCGACATCCTGTGGGGTCACGGCAGCGCCGTGACGCTCACGTCGTCGATCGCCCACCACCAGCGATTCCCGGGGCTAGCGTAGCGGAACGCGAACACGACGCCTGGCTCGCCCGCGGCGCCGGGCACCTCCAACACGCGCTCGGCAAAGAGCGACTCCTGGGCCGAGACGAGCAGGCCGCCTCCTGCGTAGCTGAAGACCGGCTCCGGGAGGAAGGTCGCGCCGCCGTCGAGGCTCACCAAGACCTCCTCGCGGGCCGCGCTGTCACCCAGGATCTCGGAGGCGTAGTGCAAGAACACGCGCGAGCCGGCGCTGCAGTCGAGCACGGGCGTCAAGAGGAGCTCGTCCTCGGCCGGATCGGGGTTCGCGTCCGAGTCGAGGATCATGAAGTCCGGCTGCGGCGCGGGGTGTTGCAAGCGGTTGACTCCGCGCGACGAGACCTGGCCGGGCGTGTAGCGACCGCCCTTGTCCGTCGTGTGCCAAGTCTCCGTGCCGGAGTTCAGTCCGAGGATCGTCCAGCCGGGCGGCAGGCCGCTGCCGAAGCCTTCCTCCGCAAGGAGCGAGGCGCTACCGCCTGTGCGCGTGTCGACGTCGTCGACCAGCACGTCGTCGATCGCCACCCACCAGTCCCAGCTCGGCTCGAAGTGGCGGATGCGAAAGCGGACATCGGGTTGGTTCGCCGCCAGGCTCGTGAGCTCGACCGAGAGGCGTCCGTAGAAGCCGTCACTGTTCTGGTTGTTCGGAGTCGGGGCAATCGAGCGCCCGGGACCGACGCGGCGGAGAGCGTTCGTCCAGCTCGCGCCGCCATCGAGCGAAACGTCGACGTCGAACACGGCCGTGCCGCCGTCGTTGAGCTGCGCGCTGCAGCTCGCGTGCAAGAAGACCTCGGTGAGCCCCGAGCAATCGAAGCTAGAACCGCCTGCCCCAGGTCGCTGAAACCACCGGTCGCGATCAGCGAATCGATGTTGGGCGTATCGGCCGCGATCAACGCGTCGGGGCGGCAACCGTCGATGCCGATCACGAGCACTTTGACCCTCCGGGGTTTCTCGGACACCGAACTTCAGTTGGTTGGTACTGGGTGAATCGTGTCGGTCAAGAGCGTCCTGGGCGGCGGCGTGGGGAGCCAAAGCGGCAAGCAGTGCGAACAGAGAGTCGATTCGAGGCATGCCATTGTCCGGTCCGTGGGTCTGCGCTGCCTGAATCCTAGTGGTGTGATGCAGACAGTTGCGGTCTTATCCCGAGTTCGCGTGTGCGTGCCACAAGGCGCGGCGACGACGCAACTTCGCTGCCAATACGGTGATACTGGGATTGGTCGCAGGAGCCGCAACGCCGTGGCTCGTGCATGCGGGCCGGGATACGACTGCGAATGTCTGCATCACACCACTAGCAGCCCGTTGAAGAAGTGCTTCGGATGCCAGGGCGACAGCATCCGCGTCCGGTTGGCGCCTGGAAACGTAGGCGAATTCGTGGATTCGGGGAGGCTTTCAGGTGCCGACCGGGCGTGGAGG
>JAAELL010000277.1 GCA_024226735.1 bacterium
CACTCTTGTGCGGCATTTTGGTCGGTGCGTACGCGTTCGCTGCAAGGCGCAGCGACGACGCGACTTCGCTGCAAGTCTCGGAGGAGGCGCAACGCAGCAGCGGGCGGGTACGGGCCGACCAAAATGCCGCACAAGAGTGACTCACACCACTAGAAGGCGTCGATCGACACTGGGAACCCTCGGGGCGGCTACGCGCCCAGATCGCCGATCTTCTCGATGGCTCGCTCGAAGACCTCGGTGTCGACGTCCTTGGTGTTCGCGCGCAGCGCGTCGACGAAGCCCTCGGCCGGCGTGGCGCACTCGGGGTTGTTCAGCTCCTCGGCGACGTGCTCGGGCAGCACGTTGATCGGCGTCGTGCGCGTCTGCCGGCCGAATTCGATCTCGCGTCCGAGGACGATGCGCACGGCGCCCTTCTCGATCAGCTCGCCCGAGTGCTTGCAGCGTGCGCGGCCGGTCGGGGCGAGCTCGGCGTAGGGCAGCTCGCGACGCTCCTTGCGATTCTTGTCGGCCTCTTCCGCCAGCTTGCGCAGGGACTCGAGGTCGGGGACCTCGTCGGCGGTGAGCGGGACCTTGGCCGCTTCCCATGCGCGTTGCTCGTAGGCTTCCTCGACGTGCGAGGTGAGGCGCTTCGCCGCGCAATTGAGGTGGTGCCACATGTAGCCGAGGCCGTAGGGGCCTTCGACGAGCACGCCGATGCGCAGATCGCCCTTGGGGATCACCTTGCGGCACGTCTTGCACTTCGCGCGCCCCGAACGCGCGCCTTCGATCACGTAGGGGGCGAGCTCTTCCTCGGGTTCGGGTTCGGAGGTTTGGGCGTCGGCGGCGCCGGTGTCGTCTGTCATCGTTCGCTCGTGCTGGAGGCCAAGGGATACTGGGAGTCGCGCTCCAATTCGGGGAGTCGCGTCGTGACGGATGCGAGCAGCTCGTCGGTCAGCTGCTCGCGCTGTTCGAAGAGCCGGTAGCCCGCGCGGTCGCGCAGGTAGCCGCCGGCCTCGGGGTGGCGCTCGAGGAGTGTCTCGCTGCCGAGCTCGGACTCGAGGCGCGCGAGGCGCTCGCGCTTGTCGAGCAAGGCCTTGGTGAGGATCGGCATCACCATCGAGTAGTCCGCCTGCATCGACTCGCACGTCGCGCGGTACTCGTCCTTGTCGACCTTGCCCCAGGTGACCGCCTCGGCGGGCGGGCAGGAGGAGAGCGAGCCGTCCGTGACGGGCGCGCTCGTGATCTGGATGTCGTAGAGGTAGCCCGTGATGTCCTCGAGTCCGAGGATCTGTGACAGGGCCGGCTCGGGCTGCAGGTTGAAGTTCTTCGGGACGCCCCCGCCGAGCACGAGCGTGCCGAGCGCGCGCGTCGCCGTGTGCCGCAGACCCCAGAGGTGGTACGCGCAGCTCTCGAAGACCTCGGCATTGAGGTCGAGCTCGAACGCGAAGTCGGGTCCGCCGGCGCGCTGCATGGCCCACAGCTTCATCGAGTTGAGGAAGACCGACCCGTCGGCAGGCGCGCCGACGAAAACGGGAATCGCCTTGCGCGCGCACAGCGCGAGCAGGCCCTCGGGGGCGCCGTTCTGCTTCTCCTGCGCCGCGTAGCGTACGCCGAGCAGGTTGCGCATCTCCGTTCCCGTCATGCGCTTTTGGAACTCGGACGCGCGCAGGCAGGCCGAGACGAACGCATCCTGACCGAGCAGCACGTCCTCGTCGAAGCCGACGTCGGTGATCCTGATCGTGCGCTCATCGCGCAGGGCGCCATCGTCGCCGAAGATCGGGACCTCGTGAAAGGGATGCTCCGCGGCGTCGTCGAGGGCGCGATGCCCGTCGTGGTAGCACACGGCATCCGTCGTCGAGAGCAGGCAGAACCAGCCCGTTTCGAGCAATGGGTTGAGCCAAGCCAGGTGCTGGCCGGAGGCGGTGACCGGACCTGCGACCGCGAGCGTCATCGGGACGCCCCGGCCAATCGCCTCGTCGAGAAGCTGCCACGTGCGGCGCAGGTAGCCCGCGCCGAAGCTCGGCAGGCAGCCCTCGAGGAGGCGGTCGAGTCCCTGCACGTCGGCGACCGAGCGATGGACCAGCTCGCCGCCGGAGTGGGGGCAGCTCGCTCGCTGGTCTTGGCGAGTGGGGGACATGTGGCCAGTCTAGTGACCGCGCGTCCCGTGCTCACGCGTGAAGGCGAGGGACGAGCTCGCCCCCGCTCCGCGTCACACGCGATTCCTGCCCTGCTCGGAGGCTTCCTTGGGGACCTCCGATCGGGTGGAGGTGGTGGATCAGAGCCCGAGGGTGACCGTGTAGGCGTCCGAGATCTCGCTCTCCTGGGTCCCGGCGAGCATGACTGCTCGGACGGTGAACTGCAGGCCCAGGCGCGCGGGACGCTCGCGCGCCGTCTCGGGCTCGACGCCCCCGACGCCCCCGACGCCCCCGACGTCGCCTTCGTGCGCGAGCATCTCGTCCCGCCCCGCGGCGCGCTCCTGGCCTTTCTCGCCAGCGCGAGACCGAGGAGGTCCTCGTGTTGACTGGCGCCGAGCTGGGGGAGGCGGCGCGTAAGGAATGGCCGGGGCCTGCTCTCGGTCGCACTCGGCGCGGACGTGACGCAGACGCTGCGGCAGGAGCTCGGAGCGCGGCTCGAGTGGCTCGAGGGCGAGGCGGCGGAGCCGGGGGCCTTCGGCACCAGCGAGGCGCGCATCATGCTCGCACCCTGGCTCGACCCTCCAGATGGTCGAAACGTTCCCGGCTTCTTCTACCAACGGGCGGGGGTGCCGGATAAGGGAGCCTGGCCCAAGAACGTTCCCAGGCCCGTCAAGCCCCCACGAGAGGGCGCCGATACGCGTTGGGCGAGGTTCGGCCGGCGTCCATGGGGGCAAGGGCTCGCTTCCTCACAGCTTGTGCTCGTGGAAGAATGCCGCCTCATCCATTCCGAGCTCGAGCCACCCATGACCCAGTTCAACGACAAAGCCCAGGCGTCCTACGGCGTCCAAGACTACAGCCGGCAGCCGGACATCGACGGCGTCGAGATCATCCCCCTCAAGCGCTTCAACGACGACGGTGGGGCAATGACCGAGCTCGGGCGACTCGACGAGGGCATGCACCAGCTCGCTCCGGGCTTCGCGGCACGGCAGATCAACTACTCCGTGATGGAGCCGCTGGCGATCAAGGCGTTCCACCTGCACAAGCGCCAGACGGATCTGTGGTTTGTGCCCCCCTCGGACAAGATCCTGCTCGTCCTCGCCGATGTGCGTGCCGGGTCGTCCAGCGAGGGCATCGTGCGCCGCTACGTCCTGGGGGACACCAATTCGTTCCTCGTGCGGATCCCGCCGGGGGTCGCCCACGGGTGCAAGAACCTACGGACGGCGCAGTCCTCGGCCATCATCTATTTCGTCGACGTCCAGTTCTCGGTCGGCGACGACTGTGACGAAGGCCGCGTTCCGTGGGACCACTTCGGCGCGGAGGTCTGGGAGGTGGAGAGCGCTTGATGTGCGTGACGCTCCGTTCATGACTGGTGCGACCTCGGACCGCTGCGATTCCTCCGCCCTCGACGCGATCGGCGACACGCCGCTCGTCGAGCTTTCGCGGATGTACGACGACGTCGAGGGGCGTGTGTTGGCGAAGCTCGAGATGATGAACCCGACGGGCTCGAGCTGGGATCGGGTCGCGCGGCAGGTGATCGAGGACGCACAGCGCGAGGGTCGGCTGGCGCCGCATCAGACCTTGGTCGAGCTCTGTCTGGGGCATACAGCCGTCTCGTTCGCAATGGCTTGCGCGCTGACGCGCCATCCCTTCGTAGCGGTGGTCGAGCGCGGCGGACCGGCGACGCGCGTCGAGGCGCTGCGTGCCTACGGCGCCGACATGCTGTTCGTCGACCCGGACCTGGGGGCGCACCCCGGCTGCATGACGCCCGAGACGTTCGGACGACTGATGGAGGCGGTCGAGCGCGTCGTCGACGAGCGTGGCGCGTTCCATCCGAACTGCTTCGAGAACGTGTCGAACTTCCGTGCCCACCGCCTGACGACGGCCGTCGAGTTTCTGATCCAGACCGAGGGCAAGCTCCACATGTTCTGTGACTTCGCGACCACGGGCGGGGCTTTTGCCGGCTGCGCGGCAGCGTTCAAGGAGCACAACGCGGCGATCCAGTGCTTCCTCGTCGAGCCCGAGCCGACGGTCGTCAACATCGGCATCATGGGCGGCGAGATCGGACGCTCGCTGCCCCTCTTGGACCGGGCGCGCGTCGACGGTGTGGTGCAGGTGTCCGAGGAGGACGCGATCCTGCACGCGCGGATGTTGGCGCGGGTCGAGGGGCTCTTCGCCGGGGTCGCGGCAGGCGCCAACCTCGCGGCGGCGCGCCAGCTGTTGCGCGGGCACCATCCCGGCGAGACGATCGTCGTGCGCCTGGGCGAGGGCGGAGCGCGCTACCACGCGACGCGGCTTTGGCGCGACGAGGACGTGGACGCGGGTTGATGGCGGGCCAGCCTCTCGGTACCGTCCGCGGGTCGTGGCGAGCACCGAGACAAGCACTGGAGCGGGGAGTTTCCGGGGCTTTCGCGAGCCGACCAAGGCACGCTGGCCGGGTACGCGGCGGCGCCTCACGGCGTGCGTGCGGGTCCTTCCGGACCTCGTGATCGTCGGTGCCCAGCGCGCGGGGACGACGTCGCTCTACCACTACCTCTCCCAACACCCGGCGGTGCTCACCTCGTCGCGCAAGGAGGTGCACTTCTTCGACTGGGACGAGAACTACGGTAGCGGCGCCGCCTGGTACCGCGCGCACTTTCCGTCCCGCCTGCGGGTCGCGCGCCTCGCGCGCGCGCTCGGCGCGCAGCCGCGCGTCCTCGAAGGCACTCCCGGCTACATGTACCACGGACACGCTCCGGGTCGGATGGCTGCGCATCTGCCCGACGCGCGCCTCCTCGTCATCCTGCGCGATCCGGTCGAGCGTGCACTGTCGGCACACAAGAACGTCGTCCGCAAGGGACACACCGGGCTCTCGTTCGAGGAAGCCGCCGAGGCCGATCTCGCCTGGATCGAGGATCGCAGAGCTGTCCCAGCGTCAGGCGCGGCGCCAGCAAACAGCGCCGGGCAAGAGCCGCGACCGTTCATCCGGCGTGGGCTCTACGCCGATCAGCTCGAGGTCCTCTTCCAGCACTACTCGCGCGAGCAGGTGCTCGTGCTGTCCGCCGAGGAGATGTTCGCGGACACGCAGGGGGTCTGCGACCGCGTGTTCGCGTTCGCGGACCTCGCTCCGCGGGCGATCGTGAGCGAGAAGGTGCACAACCGATCCGCCTCTCGAGGTGGACCGAACGCGGCGCTGCGGGCTCGCCTCGAGGCGTTCTACGCGCCGGCCAACCGGCGGCTGAACGAGCTCTTGGATCGCGACTTCGGCTGGCCGACGTGACCGGCACGTCCTGTGCGGACCTCGGGCGCCGACGTCACGACCCCTTGGACGCCCGCTCCGTGATCTCGATCATTCGCTCGAGCGACAGCTTGGCGTGCCCGATCAGCTCCGCGCGCTCGGCGCCATCGAGGCGGTCGCGCGCGCCGCTGAGCTCGTCGACCGAGTCGCCTGCGAGAACGCGGTTGAGGTCCGGCGCTTCGCCGCGGCGCAACAGATCGAGCATGCCGGCGAGGTGCGGCGGATCGTTGCGGCTCATCGTTGCGCAGCCACAGCCGGCGGAGGCCATCCCCTCTTCCGGGATGTCGGCGAGGTGCACGATCTCGACGCCGCGCTTGGCGCCCTCGTTGCGGGCGTTGCGGACGAAGTGACCCTCGGTGCCGATGACGAGCTTGGCGCCGCGCGGGGCGTTCATCACCTCGGTCCACAGGTAGTTCGTGCTGCCCTGACCGTCGGCCGCGCGGACGACCTCGAGCGGGGACTCGGGGTGGACGAGAACGCGCCAGTCGCGTTCTTGCCACCAGCGCACCATCTCCGGTTGGAAGATCGTGTGCACGCCGCAGTAGGAGCCCCACAGGATCATCTCGGCCGCGTCGAGCGCGTCGGTGCCGCCTTCGATCGTGCCGTCGCCCAGGGTGTAATTGGCCGCGAACACCTGCGGGTCGGGCAGCGTCACGAGCTTGGACTGATCCATGTCAAGGCGGTCCGCCGTGTTGCGGCCGAGGTGCTGGTCGGGCACGAACAGAATCTTGCGACCCTTCGCGCGTGCCCAGTCGACGACCAGGTGCGCATTCGAGCTCGTACACACCGCGCCGCCGGTGCGACCGGCGAGCGCCTTGAGGCGCCCGGAAGTGTTCATGTAGGCGACGACGAGCAGGTCGTCGCCGTAGCGCTCGATCAGCTGGTCCGCGATCGGGTAGACCATGAAATCCTTGGCCAGCATCTCCATCGTGCAGCCGGCCTTGGGGTTGGTGATCCAAACGCTCTGATCTTCATGCGCCAGGATCGCGACCGCCTCGGCCATGAAGTGCACGGCGGATTCGACGATCACCTTCTTCTCGGGGTTGCGCGCCGCCTGCAGGGCGAGGGCGTAGCTGTCGGCGACCGCTCCTTCGTAGCGCTCGACGAGCTTGACGATCTCGCCGCCCATGTAGAAGTGGGCGAGGAGCAAGAGCTCGTCCCCGAAGTGATCCTGCGCGCGACGCACGTAGCGATCGAGCCAAGGCAGGACGGTCTCGGGCTTGCGGTCCGGTAGGGCGAGATACTCCTCGGCGTAGGGCCGGAACTCCTCCTGGTACCAGTCGAGCGGAAGGTCGGTCTGGCAGATGGGGACGCCTGGATCGAGCGTCAGACCCGAGGGTGGCGTTCCGGGAGCGGTATCGGTGGGCGGCATTGGCGTTGGGCGCAGGGTAGTTGGCGTCAGGAGGATAGCCCAACGGGGGAGGGGGCCGAAGGGTTCCCCTCGCTCCGCGCCATTCAACTCGCCCGGCGCGGTGCGTAGGCTGACGGACCGTTCTCGCGTTCGTTCCGCAACGATTCGTCATGCCGACCTCCTCCCTTGTGCTCGTCCTCGCCCTGTTCCTCGCTGCCTGCGGTCTGACCGGGGATCCGGTTCCAGTGCCGCAGGAGCCCTGGTCGGATCGCCTCCCGGTGCCGGCCGGTGAGTCTTGGACCGTGAAGGCCGATCTGCGCGTGCCCGAGGGCGAGTACCTCGCTGCGCCGGTCGGGCCGGACGGTCGCGGCGGCGTACTGCGGATCGAAGGGGTGCGCGGCGTGACGCTCGACTTGTCGGGAGTTCGCTTGCGCGGTCTGGCGGCCGGCGAGCCGCTCGATCGCGCGCTCGGCTGGGGCATCGTCGTGCGCGACTGCGAAGACGTGACGATCCGCGGTGGTGAGCTGGGGGGCTACCGCGCGTGTCTGGTGATCGAGAGCTCGCGGCGGGTCGTCGTGGAGGATGTCCGGTTCGACGCGTGGTTCGGGCAGCGCCTCCTGTCGAACGTCGCGACCGAGAACCCCGCCGACTGGCTGCGCCCGCACGAGAACGACGCTGGCGAGTGGATCGAGAAGTACGGCGCCGCGATCTCGGTGACCGGCAGCGAGGGCGTGACGATCCGCGGCTGCCGCGGGCGGCACGGTCAGAACGGGATTCTGCTCACCAGCACGCGCGGAAGCCGCGTCTACGACAACGACTTCTCGTTTCTCTCCGGCTGGGGGCTCGGCATGTACCGCGCGTCGGGCAACACCATCAGCCACAACATCTTCGACTACTGCGTGCGCGGCTACAGCCACGACGTGTATTGGCGCGGGCAGGATTCCGCCGGGATCCTCATGTTCGAGCGCTGCTCGGACAACGTCGTCGCCTTCAACAGCGCGACGCACTCCGGAGACGGCGTCTTCGTCTTTGCCGGACAGGACCTCGTCGAGGCCAGGGCGCGCGAGCGCGGGGAGCTCGACGCGGGGGGCTGCGACCGAAACCTCTTCTACGGCAACGACCTCCGCTACTCGGTCGCCAACTCGCTCGAGGCGACGTTCTCGAGCGAGAACCTCGTGATCGACAACGACCTCTCGGGTTCGCACCAGCACGGCATCTGGGGCGGCTACTCGAACAAGATGGTGATCGCTCGCAACCGCATCGACGACACGATCGGCGGTGGAGTGACGATCGAGCACGGCCAGGACTGTGTCATCGCCGAGAACGAGTTCACTCGGAACCGCATGGGGGTCGAGCTCTATTGGGACCCGGACCCGCACCTCGTCGGCGGCAACTTCGGCAAGCACAACGACACCTCCTCGCGCGGTCACTGGATCGTGCGCAACGCGTTCGCGAGCAACGACCAGGACCTCGTCGTGAAGGAGACGACGGCGGTCACCGTCGAGGGCAACAGCTACACCCCGGGGGCGCAGCGGCCCTACGTCGACGGCCTCTCGGCGGTCGCGGAGGAGTCCCACGAGCCGGAGACGGTCCGAAGCTGGCTCGCTGCGCGCGACGGGACGTTGCCGAGTGGTCACTTCAGCCAGGTCACGCTGCACCCGTACGGGATCGAACCGGAGCTGCTGGCGCGGGCACTCGCGACGCCGGCCCCCGATGTGCCCGGCACAACCGAGCCGCGGGCGGAGAAACGCGGGGTGCGGACCGGCGGCCTCGAGACGATCGTGATCGGGGAGTGGGGGCCGTGGGACCACCGTTCGGGCGAGTCGCGGCCCGAGCTGCGCCAGCCCGGTGGGCTGCTCGCCGACGTGCCTTGGGACGCGGCGTGGTTCCGCTGGACGGACGCGACGGACCCGAGCGCGGACGTCGCCGCTTGGCGAGCCCTGGCGCGGGCACCGGCGCTCGCGCGCACCGTGACGAACTGGCGCGACCCGTGGACCGCGGATGGTGTGCGCGAAGCGATCGGCGCGTCGCACTTCGGGCTGATCGCCCGCACCACGGTGACGATCGAGGAGGCCGGGCGCTACCGCCTCGCGACGGTCTCCGACGACGGGATCCGCGTGCTCATCGACGGCGCGACCGCGCTCGAGGATTGGACTTGGCATGCGCCCAAGCGCGACGAGGTGGAGATCGAGCTCGCGTCGGGCGAGCACGAGGTCGTGCTCGAGTACTTCCAGATCGACGGGGCGGTCGCGCTATCGATCGAGCTGGAGCGAATCCATTAGTACGGTACCGCGACATGATCTGTCGCGGCACCGTACTAACGGATTCGCTACCCCTGCTCCTTCGCCATGAACGGATACCGGTAGTCCGTCGGCGGCACGAACGTCTCCTTGATCGTCCGCGCCGACACCCAGCGCAACAGGTTCAAGAGCGAACCCGCCTTGTCGTTCGTGCCGGAGGCGCGCGAGCCGCCGAAGGGCTGCTGGCCGACGACGGCGCCGGTCGGCTTGTCGTTGATGTAGAAGTTGCCCGCGGCGAAGCGCAGCTTCTCCATGCCGTGGCGCAGGGCGCTGCGGTCGGTGCCGAAGATCGCGCCCGTCAGTCCGTAGTCGGACGTCGTCGCGCAGAGCTCGAGCGCCTCTTCCTGGCGCGCGTCGTCGTACACGAAGACGGAGAGGACCGGGCCGAACAGCTCGGTCCGCATCAGGTCGTGGCGCGGGTCCATGACCTGGACGACCGTCGGCTTGACGAACCAGCCCGTGGTGTCGATGTACTCGCCGCCGATCACGACGTCGGCCGTGCTGTCGCCTCGGGCGCCCTCGATCGCGCTCGAGAGCTTGCCGAACGACTTGGCGTCGATCACCGCGCCCATGAAGTTCGAGAGGTCCTGAACGTCGCCGACACCGATCTCGGACGTCATCGCGCCGACCTGCTCACGGACCTCGCCCCACAGGCTCTTGGGGATGTAGGCGCGGCTCGCGGCCGAGCACTTTTGACCCTGGTACTCGAACGCGCCGCGCACGAGCGCGACCGAGAGCGAGCGCGGGTCCGCGGACGGTTGGGCGAAGACGAAGTCCTTGCCCCCGGTCTCGCCGACGATGCGCGGGTACTGTCCGTAGGTCGGCAGGTTCTTCGCGATCGAGCCCCAGATGCCCTGGAACACCGGGGTCGAGCCCGTGAAGTGGATACCCGCGAGGCGGTGGTCGTTGATGACCGGGTCGCCGACGCGCGCGCCCGAGCCGGGCAGGAAGTTGATGACGCCGGGGGGCAGGCCCGCCTCCTCGAACAGCTTCATCAAGTAGTAGTTCGACAGGACCGAAGTCGACGCGGGCTTCCAGATGCACGTGTTGCCCAGCATCGCCGGAGCCGTCGGCAGGTTGCCGGCGATCGAGGTGAAGTTGAACGGCGTGATCGCGAACACGAAGCCGTCGAGCGGTCGATGCTCGACGCGGTTCCACATACCCGGTGACGAGTCGGGCTGCTCCGCGTAGAGCTGCTGCATGTAGTGCGTGTTGAAGCGCCAGAAATCGATCAGCTCACACGCCGCATCGATCTCGGCCTGGTGCACGGTCTTGGACTGACCGAGCATCGTCGAGGCGTTGATCGTGTCGCGCCACGGCCCGACGAGCAGCTCCGACGCGCGCAGGAAGATCGCGGCGCGCTCCTCCCACGGCATGTCGATCCAGCCGGCTCGAGCGGCTTCGGCCGCCTCGGTGGCGCGCGCGACCTCGGCCTCCCCCGCCTCGTGGTACGTGCCGAGCACGTGCCCGTGGTCGTGCGGCATCACCATCTCGCGCGTGTTTCCCGTACGCACTTCTTCCCCCCCGATGATCAGGGGGACCTCGATGTGCTCGCGCGCCATCTCCGCGAGTCGCGCCTTCAGCGAGCTGCGTTCGGGGCTTCCGGGCGCATAATCACGGACGGGCTCGTTGCGGGGCGTGGGGATACGGAAGACGCCGTGGGTCATGGCAGAGGCTCGCGTTGCAGGGCCCGCTGGGGTGGGCGGGGAGTAGGAGCGCGTGGTGGGCTCGGAGGGTGAGGGGAGGCGGCGAGGTTATCTCAACCGGGCGTCCCTTGTCGACGCCGCGCGCGGGCTTCATGATGGTCCAACTCCAGTAGTCATCGTCCCCTTCGGTTCCTATCCATGGCCTTGCGCTTCTCCGCGCCGCGTCTCTGCGCCGCTGTACTCGTTCCGCTCGTCTCATTCGCCTGCCAGTCCGGGCCGGGGACGCGGACGCTCGCCGCCGTTGCCAGCGCAGACCCGCTCCCGGCGCTCGTGGCGGTCGAGGACGAGCCGCCGCTGGCGGAGCGGATCGCGGCGAAGGCGCGCGAGGTGGAGGCGGCGCGTCGCGAGCGCGGCTACGCCAAGACCGAGATCGAGCTCGCGGAGATGAAGCGCGAGACCGAGCTCGCCGCGGGCGAGAGCGCCGTGCAGGGAGCCGAGCGCGAGCTCGCGAAGGCCGAGCGCGCGCTCGTCGCCTTCGAGCTGTCCGCGGAGGCGAGCCGGCTCGAGGTGGAGCTCGCCCTCGAGCGGGCCGCGAACTCGCTCGAGGTCGCGGAGACGGACCTGGCCGGCATCCTCGACATCTACGCCGAGGAGAAGGAGGCCCGCGCGCGCGAGGAGATCATCCGGCGCCACCGCGCGAGCGTCGCCTTCGCCAAGCGGCGCGTCGAGATCGCCGAGATCCAGAAGCGCAAGAAGCTGGACCACGACCTGCCGATCGAGCGCGACGGTCTGCGCTGGGCGTCCGACAAGGCCCAGATCGCTCTCGCCAAGGCCAAGGCCGAGCTCAAGCACACCCAGCTCGCGAGCGACCTCGAGGTCACGCGCAAGACCGACGCGGAGGTCGCGCTCAAGCAGAAGATCAAGGACCTCGAGGTGAGCCTCAAGCGCCTACGGAAGTCGAAGAACGACAAGAAGAGCGACAAGAAGAGCGACGACAAATGACCATCGTGCCGCTGCTCGGGCTCTGCGCCGCGCTCGCCGCGCCGGTGCAAGATGCCGCGGTCGTCCAGGAGGGCGTCGGCGCGACCGCAATCCCCGATACGCTAGCGCGCGAGGACGTGCTCGCGCCGCTCGACCGCGCCGTGGGCTATCTGCTCGAGCGCCAGAAGGAGGACGGCTCCTGGGGCGCCTCCGCTCCCGATGGCATTTTCGATTATGGCTTCGCGCTCGAGTCGTACCACGCCTGGCGCATGGCGACCCACGCCCTGGCGTGCATGGCCCTCGCCGCCGTGCCGGAGGACGAGGCGCGCCGCGATGCGCTCGAGCGTGCCGTGCTCTGGCTGTGCGAGACGCGCTTGCCGGAGCGTGATTCCGACTGGGACATCGACTACGTCTGGACCGCGCTCTACGGAACGGTCGGCTGTCTCGAGCTCCTCACCGATTCCCGCTTCGCCGAACGCCCGTGGCGCGACCTGCTCGAGCGACGCGGCAAGCAGTTCCTCGAGTTGCTGCTGGCGCACCAGGCCCTGTCGGGTGGTTGGGCCTACTACGACGACCCGCCGTGGGACCGGACGCCGACGTGGGGGACCAGCTTCTGCACGGCACTCGTCCTTCCGTATCTCGTGCGCGCCAAGGAGCTGGGTTGGGGCGTCGAGGACCGAGTGATCGACCGCGCGCGTCGCTACCTACGCCGCTGCACACTTCCGGGTGGAGCCTACTCGTACGACCTGACGGCCATCACCCGCATCGGGGGCGTCGAGCACATCAACCGCATCGAGGGCAGCCTCGGCCGGACGCAGGTCTGCAACTGGGCGCTCGGAACTGTCGGCGTGCGCTCGATCACGCCTGACGTGGTGCGCGAGGGGCTCGAGGCCTTTTTCGAGCACCACGGCTACCTCGACCACGTGCGGACGCGCCCGATCCCGCACGAGGGTTTCCACGCCAACGCGGGCTACTTCTATTTCTTCGGCCACTACTACGCGGCGCGCGTGATCGAGCTCTTGCCTGCCGGCGAACGCGAGGCCTGGCACGCGCGCCTGCGCCCGCACATCGTCAAGACGCAGTGGGCGAGCGGAGGCATGAGCGACTTCTTGAAGGACCACTACCTCGTCAACGCTTCGACGAGCTTCGCGATCCTGACCCTGGAAGCGGGGCTCGATCCTGCCGAGGAGCCCAAGCGCGAGCCTGTGGTGGGTGGAGGCGACCGATGACGGCGCACGACTGCTTGTCGGCGTGGATCGCCGCGCGCCTCGCCGGTGACGAGCGCGTGTCGACCTGGCGCGAGGAGCGCCGCGCTGAGATCGCCGCTGGCGTCGACGACACGCGCTTCGCGGGTCTCGTCTCGCTCGCGAGCCGCTTCATCCCGCGCGCGGCCCTGGCGCCGACGGACGCCGAGCTCGAGGAAGCGGAGGTCGCGCTCGCCGGCTGGAACCCCGAGCGCTGGGATCTCCTGGAGGCGGCCCGAGTCGAGCTCATTCTCGACCATGCCCGCGCTGCGGGCGCAGGCTTCGAGGCGGCGCTCGAGGGCGCGTTTCGCTACGCGGACGATGGCGAGCTGCGCGCGCTCTACAAGTCGCTCGCGTTGCTGCCCGGCGGCGAGCAGTTCGCCTGGCAGGCGAAGGAAGGGTGTCGTACGAACATCGTCCCGGTGTTCGAGTCGATCGCCTGCGACAACCCCTACCCGTTCCGGCACTTCGACGACGTCGCCTGGAAGCAGCTCTGCATCAAGGCGATCTTCATCGACGCGCCGCTTTGGCGCGTGTGGGGGCTCGACCGGCGGCTCTCTCCCGACATGGCGCGCATGGCGCTCGACCTCGTCGACGAGCGCCGAAGCGCGGGCCGCGACGTGCAGCACGAGCTGTGGCTCTGTCTGGGCGAGCACGGTGGTGAGCGCGGGCTCGAGTCGCTCGAACGCGAGCTTGCCGGGGACCGTATACTCGGTCGTCGAGCGGCAGCGTTGGCGCTGGCGCGTGCTGGCCGAACGGAGCGCCTCCAGGCGCTCGTCGAGACCGAAGGCGAACCGACCGTCGCCCAGGCCATGCGCGATGCCCTCGAGGGGCACCACGACCAAGGGGCGTTCCGGGCGCTCGATCCGAGGAACTGAGAACGAGAAGACATGGACGCGCCGATGCGATTCTTCGATCCCCACATTCACATGACGAGTCGGACGACCGACGACTACGAGGCCATGGCGGCCGCGGGCATCCGCGCCATCGTGGAGCCCGCCTTCTGGCTGGGCCAGCCTCGGACGACGATCGGATCGTTCGTCGACTATTACGCGAGCCTCGTCGGGTGGGAGCGCTTCCGCGCGTCGCAGTTCGGCGTGGCCCACTTATGCGCGATCGGCCTGAACTCGAAGGAGGCCAACAACGAGAGCCTCGCCAAGGAGGTCCTCGAAGTGCTCCCGCGCTACGCCTTCAAGGAAGGCGTCGTCGCGATCGGAGAGATCGGCTACGACGAGATCACCGCCGCCGAGGAGCGCGCCTACGAGTGGCAGCTCGAGTTTGCACGCGAGAACGACATGGTCGTGATGGTGCACTCTCCGCACCGCGACAAGAAGCGCGGCATCATCCGCTCGATCGAGGTCGCGGCCAACGTCGGCGTGCCGATGGAGAAGCTGGTCATCGACCACAACACCGAGGAGACGGTCGAGGACACGCTGAACGCTGGTGCGTGGGCTGCCTTTACGATCTATCCCAACACGAAGATGGGCTCGCAGCGCATGGTCGAGCTCGTCAAAAAATACGGTCCCGAGCGCATCATCGTCGACAGCTCGGCGGACTGGGGGGTCAGTGACGCGTTGTCCGTGCCCAGGACGGCGAAGTTGATGCTCGAGCAGGGCGTCGATGCGGAGGCGGTGACGAAGGTGACGTGGCAGAACGCGCTCGATGCGTACGCGCAGTCGGGGCAGATCGATGTGGAGGCGCTTCTGGCGAAGCCGGTGATCGATCAGTCGAAGCTGTTCAGCGACAACTCGGTCTTGAGGGGCCAGGAGCCGCGAGTGGACGCGGCGATGCCGAACTAAGGGCCCGTCCGAGAACAAGTGTCAGGTTTCGGCGAGCCATCGTCGTTCCTGGCAAGGCGCGCCGCCGACGCGTATTCGCTGGATACTCGGAGAAGGCGCAACGTAGCGAGGGCCGGCGAAACGTGACACTTATTCTCGGACGGGCCCTGAGGGGGGGGGCGCTGGGTGCGCGACGGGCCCGACCCTCCCGACCAATACGATCGACCGCCTCGCCCGGATCGCTCCGATCCGACCTTTTCTCCCATCGAAGAATCCGCGATCCGTCCCTCCCTCGACTTCGAAACTCTCGTGTCCGCGCGGTGCCGTGGTTCCTACTTCTTCCCGCTCGATCCCCACTTGGAGCGTGCGGCCTTCGACCAGGGCGCATCGCTCGACGGTGGCTTGCTCGACGTTCAAGATGTCGGCGGCTTGCCAGCCTTCAGCCGCTCGATCTCGGCGCCCTGCTTGGCGACGACCTCTTCAATCTCCGCCAGCCGCTTCATCAGCAGCGCGCATCCCGGGCACATCGGATTGATCTCGGAGGGCGTGGACACTAACCACTCCATCGGCCGAGCCGCCTGATCTGGCCCGCTACCACCCGTGAACGCGTACCTCGCAAGAGCAACACGCCGCCGTCGTAACTGAGCCGCTGCTCCCTTGCCCTGAGCTTCACGCTGCGGCTGAATGTCGGCTCGAAGAACGTCTTTTCTTCTTCACTCAATGCATGACCCCGGGTTTGGCTGACGATCCCCGCGATCGTCTTTGCTTACCGATTAGACGCTCGGAACAGGCCCCAGGGGTCTTGTTCACTACGATCGCTCAGACCGTGAATAGTCCGGGCTCAAGGCTTCCCGTCTGCGCGCCGCCTTGCAGCCGATCGTGGATCCAGCCCAGCGGCTCGACGGTGTCATCAGTCGAACGAGACCGACAGCATCCGTGTGACGTTGCGGTACTGGGGGCGCTGGAGCGGGGTCCCCGAACGTCGGTGCTCGTGTCGTGACGGCTCGCACTCGTCAAGGCTGCCTCGCGATGACGCCCAGGTTAGTCGCTCGGTCCTCAGGGATGGCTCCAGAATGCCGCTTCCTTCTGCCGACGGACGACTACCCCCCCCCCCCCCCCCCCCCCCCCCCCCCCCCCCCCCCCCCC
>JAAELL010000278.1 GCA_024226735.1 bacterium
GAAGAGAGCCTTCCATGAGCCGTCACGCAGCCCGACCGCAAGTGAATCACGCTCAGCTGGGACCGTCGTGCCGGGTCTCGAGCTTCGAGGTCCCGGGGGGCGCGGGGGAATTCCATTTGGTCCTCGAGCCCGAGCACGACGGCTCGTTCGACGAGCAGCTCGAGGAGGCGATCCGGACTTACCACCGGGCGCTCGAGTCCCTGGGGCTCGAGCGCCATTCCGCGGTGTTCCGGCGCTGCTTCGTCAGCGACGCGGCCAACCAGCTGGATCAGGTGATGGCGTCACCTTTGGGGCTGGGCGTGCCGGACAGCGAAGCGGCCGCGGTCTCGTGCATCCAGCAGCCGCCGGTGAGCGGCCGCAAGCTCGCCGTGTGGGCGTACCACATCGGGGACATCCAGCCCGAGGACAAGTCCGTGCTCCCGATGCGCCAGGCCGGGCCGCACGCGCGCACGCTCGTCGTGCGTCGGGGCCAGCACTCCATGCTGTGGACCAGCCAGTTCACTGGAGCGCCGGCGTCGGGAGAGGACGCGAGCTCGGGTGCGCAGACGGAGCGGTTGTTCGAGGCCTACGCGGAGATGCTACGGTCGCAGCAGGCGACGCTGCTCAGCAACGTCGCGCGCACCTGGGTCTTCGTGCAGCAGGTGGACACGCACTACGAGGGAATGGTCGACGCACGGCGCGAGCTGTTTGCCACGCACGGGCTGGAGCCGAGTTCGCATTACATCGTCAGCACCGGGATCGAGGGCCGCACCGCCGACCCGCGGAGCCTGATCGCGCTCGATGCCGTGGCCGAGTCCGGACTGGTCGAAGGGGAGATCGACTACATCGACCGGCTGGACCACCTGAACCGGACCGACGACTACGGGGTCACGTTCGAGCGCGCGGTGCGGGTGAACTATGCCGATCGAAGACATGTCTACGTAGCGGGGACGGCGAGCATCGCTCCCGACGGCAGCGTCCTGCACGTGGGCAACGTGGTGCAGCAGGTGGAGCGCACCGTCGAGAACATCGGCGCGCTGCTCGAGGTGGACGAGCTGTCGATGCGCGACGTGGCGTCGATGATCGTCTACCTGCGCGACCTCGCCGACGCGGAGCGGGTCCGGTCGTGCCTGGAAACGGTTTGCCGCGGCGTGCCGTACGCGATGGTCTGGGCCCCGGTCTGCCGCCCGACCTGGCTCGTCGAGATCGAAGCGCTGGCCGTGGCCTCGAACGAC
>JAAELL010000279.1 GCA_024226735.1 bacterium
GCATTTTGGTCGGTGCGTACGCGTTCGCTGCAAGGCGCAGCGACGACGCGACTTCGCTGCAAGTCTCGCAGGAGGCGCAACGCAGCAGCGGGCGGGTACGGGCCGACCAAAATGCCGCACAAGAGTGAATCACACCACTAGGATGACCTGCGCGAAGCCGGCTCGAACGAGAGCGAGCGCGACGAGCAGAACGATCGGAGGCTTCATCACCCGATCATCCCGTTTCCTCGGCATCGTGCTCTTCTCAGTCGAACTGCACCGACACGGCACCCGCGCTACCGCATGTTCATCAGCAGCCGCTCGGCCTCGTCCGCCACCTGACTGGCGCCGAGCGTGCTGATCCCTTCCGCGATCAGCTCGCGCGCACGCTCGATCTCGCGCCGCGCGCCATCGCGGTCTCCGCGCTGCAGGTGAGCGAGCGCCGCGAAGCCGCGCGCCGTCGGGTGGCGCGTCAATGCCGCGAGGCTCGTCAGCGCGGCCTCCGGTTTCCCCGTACGCAGCTCCGCAAAGCCACGCAGCTTGCGCGCGGACGAGTCACCGGGCTTCAGCTCGCACAGCCGCTTGGCGACGACGAGGTCGACCGCGTACTCGGCCTCGGATCGACCCGCGGCGGCGAGACGATGTCCGAGACCGTTGAACACACTGAGCTCGGTCCGCGGATCGTCCAGGACGGCTTCGATCGCGGCGCGGCGTGCGGTCGCATCGAGCTCCCCCATCGCGCACAACGGCCCCAGCACCTTCGAGCGGAACAGGTTGCGCTCGAACAGGTCGTCGAGCAGCTCGGTCACCTGCGCGCTCGCACGCAGCTCGAGCCGCGCCTCCAGCTCGCGTCCATTGGACGCATCGAACTCGACGAGCTGCCCGAAAGCGTCGTAAGTGACCAGCCGATCCCCGTTCGGTCCGGAGAAGCCGACCGTGCCGTTGTTGGGGCCCCAATCGGCGCGCAAGACGATCAGCTTCTCGCCCGTGCGCCCGTCGAACACGGGCAGGTGGAAGTCGTAGATGCGCGAGACGACGAAGCGCGTCCCAGCGCCGTTGCGCACGAGCTTCGAGCGCGCCCAGCCGCTGAACACGTCCACCCGGCTCCGCACGGCCGGCTCCCCGGACACGTCCCAGAAGTCGAGCGCGAACACGCCGTGCCCCGGCCACGTCAGAGTCGCGATCCGCTCGCCGTCCGCGAGCGAGCAAATGCTCCAGATCGATCCGCCGGCATCAGGTATCGAGCGCAGGAGCTTCTGCTCGCGCGCGTCCCAGACGCGGATCGTCCCGTCGTCGCCGCCGGTCAGCAGGTGCTCGCCGCCCGAGTCGAACGCGACGCAGCGCACGGGAGCTCCATGCCCGTCCAGGGTCATCGGTTCGCGGGACGTCGACCAGATGCGCGCGGTCCCGTCGTCGCCCGCCGAGGCGAGCAAGTGCCCGTCGGGATGGTAGGCGAGGCCGTGGACCCGACCGTCGTGGCCTTCGAAGGTGTGCGCGAGTCGGCCCGTGCGCGTCTCCCAGATGCCGATCTTGCCGTCCTCGAGCATCTGGGCGAAACGCTCGCCGTTCGGGCTGAGCGCGCGGCCCCATGGATAGCGCGTGAACTTCGTCGGCGCGCCCGCGGGCGCCGGCACCTCGGCGTCCTTCTTGTCTTCACCCCCGTGCAGGTCCCAGAACTCGACGACCCGGTCCTTGCGCCGGAAGGCGATGCGCTCCCCGTCAGAAGTGCCGAACACGTCGAAGTCGGAGGTCTGCTTGCGTCCTTGACGCGGCAGCCGGCGCTCGAGATCCGGCGTTCGCCACGTCTTGACGGTCCAGTCGCGCGCTGCGGAGAACAGCCGCGAACCGTCGCCCGAGAAGACCGCCGTGCACGCCTCCCGGTGGCCGAGCAGCGTGTCGACCTCCTCGAGCGAATCGACGCCCCACACGCGGATCGTCGCATCCTTTCCCGCGCTTGCGAGCAGGTGTCCGCTCGGATGGAAGCTCAAGCTCTGCACGGGCGCGTCGTGACCGACGAGCCGGCCATCCAGCCGCCCGGTGTCGGCGTCGAGGACGAGCACGATGTTCTCGGAAGCGACGGCGATCTTCTTGCCGTCCGGCCGAAACGCCACGGACCCGGTGCAGGCCTGGTCGGCGATCGGACCCGTGCGCAGCGCGCCCGAGGCCGCGTCCCAGATCCACAGCGCATTGGCCCTGTCGACGCCCGCGATCCAGCGCCCGCGCGCGTCGTACGCAACCGAGCGGAAGCCGCTCGCGCGGTCGGAGCGCAGCTCGAACGCGATCTCGCGCGTGTCCACGTCCCAGACGCGGATCGCATCGCTCGCCCCCGCGATGCGGGCGCCGTCGGGCGAGACGGCGACGTCGACGACCGGCTCACTGCTCCCGATCAGCTCCGGTTCGCCGCCCGCGAGGTCCCAGACGCGCACGTTCGAGCCCGACCCGCCGGCCTGGTCGACGACCTCCGCGAAGACGGTCAAGGCGGCGTCAAACGATCCGACGGGCGGCCGCGCCGCATCGAGGACACCGGTCGTACGCACGACCGGCAACTTCGCCAACTCAGCCCCCGACTCCGCGCCCCAGATGCGCACCGTCTCGTCCAGGGCAAAGCTCGCAACCCGCTCACCGTCCCTGCTCGAGGCGACGACGGCGACCGCACCGGTGTGCCCGAACAGCGTCGATTCGCTCTGGTCGGTGCGGCCGGCCAGGTAGTACCACTCCCAGTCGCGCTGGCGCGGGTCGGCCTGCTCGAGGTAGCGGCGCGCCGAGACGACGTCGTTCTCGCTCAACGCCCCGTCCGCCGCGGCGATCGCAGTGCGGTAGCTCTGGACCTCGAGCTCCTGCGCCTGGTCGGTCAGCTCGCGGTTCTTGCTGGCCATCATCAGCGACGACACGGTCGAGCCGAGGACCAGAATCAGCGTCGCGGCCGCGACGGCGATCGCCAGCACGCGGTTGCGCCCAACCCATTTTTTCAGCTCCGCCCAGACGCCGGTCTGGTGCGCGCGCACGACGCGGCCTTCGAGGTAGGCACGCAGGTCGTCGCCCAGCTCCGACATGTCGCTGTAGCGATCGGACGGCTCGCGCGCCATCGCCTTGTTGCAGATCGCCTCGAGCTCGGCCGACGCATCCGGCGCCAGCGAGCGCACCGAGCGCGGAGGCCCGCTGACGACCATCGCCAGCACGGTGAAGGGCGAGGGGTGACCGTCGGGGGTCGAGTACGGCACGCGCTTGGTCAGCAGGTGGTACAGCATCGTGCCGACCGCGTACACGTCCGAGTGCCGTCCGACGTTCTCGATCTCGCCGCGCGCCTGCTCGGGCGGCATGAAGTAGGGCGTGCCGACGATCGCACCGTCCATCGTCATCAGCGGCGAGTGTTGATCCGACCCGCGCGCGTCCTCGCGGTCGGTGCGCACTTCGCTGATCGACGCCGAGCTCGCGTCCATCAGGCGGATGTCGTTGGGGTCGATGCGTCCCTCGACGCGCGCGAGCCCCCAGTCCATCACGTAGACCTCGCCGAAGCGCCCGACCATGATGTTGCCGGGCTTGATGTCACGGTGGATCACGCTCTTCGAGTGCGCGTACGCCATCGTCTCGCACACGCGCGACAGGACGTTGATCAGGCGCGTCTGCGTCCACTCCTTCTTGCCGGCGTGGAACTCCTCGATGATCTCCTTCAGGTCGCGCCCGCGCACGAGGCGCATCGTGAAGAACACGCGCCCGGCCCCGTCGACGCCCAGCTCGTGGACCGGCACGACGCCAGGATGGTCGAGCTGCCCTGTGACCTGCGCCTCCTCGAGGAAGCGCCCGAGCGAACGCTCCTGGCTCGGATCCTCGTGGATCAGCGCGTTCTGCAGCGCGACCTTCATCGCGAGCGAGCGGCGCAGGTCCTGGTCCCACACCTTGAAGATCGCGCCCATTCCACCCTGAGCGACTTCGGAGACGAGCTCGTAGCGCGGCTCCTTCGGGCGATGCGAGGCGAGGCGCTCGATCATCCCGCTCGAGAGCCCCGACGGCGTGCGTCCGGCGGCCGGTTCTGCCGGCGAGTCGAGCGAGCCGTTTCCCGCGCCGCCGACGAGTCGCTGCTGGACGTCGGTGTAGAGCTCCAGATCCCCCTCGCACTCGCGACGCAAGACCTCGTCGCGCTCGGCTGCGGCGAGGTGCACGACGAGGTCGAGGAGCTGGGCGACTCGGCGTTGGCGTTCTTGCGGGGTCATGCGCTCGGGTATCGAGCGCTACTTTAACCCGAATGCCGACTGGTCGTCCTCAGGGAGCTGGCGTGATGGTCAAGGTGAACTCGGTGGAAGACCCGAGCACCGCCGCCGTGGGTCGCCCGAGGGTGACAACGCAGGTCTCCTCCGGCTCCACCTCGGAGTCGCCGAACACGGTGAGCCAGAGCCGGGAGGACGTCTCTCCGGCCGCAAGGACGATCGGGCTCGGCAGATCGAGCTCCCAATCAGAACCAACGGTCGCTGTTCCCCCCAGAGTGTAGGGAACGAGGACTTGGACGTCGGTCGGCTGCGAGAGCGTGATGTCGACCGGCACCCGAACAAGATCCTCCTCGACCTCCACCAGGGACACCGGGAATTGAACCGCGGGATCGCCCAGCGTCGCCAGGGTCAGCGCCAGCCCATTGCTCAGGTTGGACGTGGGCATCGGGTTGTCGTCGCGGAACCAGAGCTGGAAACTCCACGTCTCGCCCGGCTGGAACTGCACTCCTTGGGGCAGATCATTCAAGGAAAGCGGCAGCTCGACCTCGCCGGAATCGCCGGTCTCCAAGACGTCGGTGCTGAAGCGATACCACGGAGGGGCGAGGAGAAGATCCCCTTGCGAGCCAGCGACGTTCGGCGAGTAGCTCTGCGTGCGGGACATCAAGAAGTAGCCGACCTGATCGGCGGGCAGAATGGTCGCGTTCAGCGTCAAGCAGTCGTGCGCCGCTACGACGCTCCCCTCCGCCACCAGCCGCGCCGGCCAGCCGCTTGAATTCGGGTTCGGATCGCCAAAGGTCGTGCCTCGGCTCACCCGGAGCGGAAACACGTTGAGGCGCCCCCCCTCCGAAAACAGCGAGCCGCCCGTGATGATCTCGTTCGCCGTCAGCTCGACCGACAAACCCATGTCCGCGCTCAAGGCGGGAAAGTCGGTGATGATGCGGCGCTCCAACACCCACTCGAAACCGTTGCGCCGGTACTGGTAGAGGGCTCCGTTGTTGTCGTTGGTCGGGCCGATGTCGTCGCCAGGGGCACCGACGACGAGGGTGTCTCGGCGGGCATCGAGGCCGAGCCCAAAGCGCATGTTGCTCCATGGCACCGGTGGACTGACGACGTCCACTTCGATCCAGTCACCGCCGAGCTCCTCGAAGATGCGCACGACGCCGGACGCACTGATCTCGAGCGATGAGCCGACGTAAACGACGCCGTTCGACAGCGAGACCGTGGGTGCCGTCTCGAAGTCCGCGTTGCCTGGTGGCGCGAGCGAGGCGACGCCGGTCCAGGTCGTCCCGTCGAACTCCAGCACGCTGACCGGCGCGGGCTGGCCGCCGTAGCCGTGGGAAATCACCATCAGGTCGTCTTCGACCTCAAACCATCCGGTACCAAAAGCGGTCCCGGACGGCAGGGGAAAGTTGGCCACGTTGGCCGGAGTCAAAGCTCCCGTCTCGACCCAGATGCCGCCGATTCGCTCGATGATCAGGATGCGGTTCTCCCAGTCGTCCGCGATGTAGGCCACGTCGCCGTCGATGTGGATGTGGACGCCAAACCCATCGAGCGCCCCGGCGGAGGGGAACGTCCGATTGAAGAACTTCGCGACCCGTACCCAGGAGTCGCCTTGCTTCTCGAACACGAAGACCGCGCCTCCCCCCGGTGGAGAGTAGGGCTCGAGCTGGTGGGTCGTCCCCGCCATGATCGTGTCGCCGTCGATCGCGACGGTCCTGCCGAAGTACTGCCCTTGGGAGTTCTGCCCGGACCTCAGAATCTGGGTCTCAACCCAAACCCCGTTCTGGCGTTCGAACACGTACACGAAGCCCTCGCCGTCGACGCCTGGTCCCTCGTATGAACCAGCGACAAGAGTGTCTCCATCGACCGCAAGCGAACGCCTAACGCCGAAGTGGTCTGTGGGCGCCCTGTGGCTGGGAACGAGAATGGACTCGCTGCATTGGGCAAGGCCGACGTCTCCGTAGCCGAAGGCCAACAAAGCCAAGGACATTTGCGTCGCGAACGCGACTGACGGCATGCTACCGAGCGGCATCAGTCCCCCTCCTCGATGATCCACTGGAACGTGTGGTTCCAGCCCGCGGGATCGGTCATCGGCGTGCCGGTGCCGGAGTCGCCGACCCAAGCCCCGGTGATCTGAATCTCCACGTCCTCGACCTCGTCCGTGTCGCCGTTGGGGTACGTTTCGATGCACAGCCCGAAACCGGGTGGCGTGTAGTCGGGGCATTGCGGGAAATCGCCGCGCGTGACAGCAACCTCGAACGTCCCGGTTCCGATTCCTGCTCCCGTGATCATCAGCGGGTTCTGCGGCCCCATGAATCCAATTGGGCAGTGGTACAACCCGAAGTCAGCCGCCCCCGGATTGGTCGGGTCAGCGGCCGGCAAAGCCGTTCCTCCAGTGATCGTGAACTGAACAGTGATCAGCTGCACGTCCGCAACGAGTGAGCAGCCACACACCTGGTGCGTGAGCGACTGCACGTCGCGGTCCCGAAAGCGAATCCCGAATTCGCCCATGTTGTTCGCTGCTGACTTGGCTTCAGCAACCACCTTGGTCGACTTCTGGCAGTGGCCACTCGCGCCACTGTCGGGACACCGCGCTCCAGTCAGGATCGACGCCTGCGCCGTCTCGGGCGTTGAGTGTCCGACTTGGAGTATCATCGCAGTCGGAATGCCGGTGAGAACCGCTTCATCGCAGACGGGAATGCCCAGACAGGTGATCGCCGTGCAATCCTGCCCCATGCTGCCAGCCCCAGGCCACCGTCACCGTCCTCGAACAAGTAGCGGCTGTTGACGTTCGGTCCGGGGACCACCGTCCATGTCGAGAAGGCCGTGTCCTTCGTGACATCGCCGATCACGAGCCGTGCCTCTTCGATGGGAGCGTCGCCGTCGAGGGCACCTGGAGAGGTCGTATCGACGTGAATGATGCGCTGTGGATCTTCATCGTCCGTGTTCGGCGGGAAAACGATCTGGTACGAATTGCTCGTTGCGTTGAACGGGATTACTGCGTTGCTCGAGTCTCGCAGCACGATGTCGTCGACGTTCCGATCCGGCGGACCGTCGTCTGCAACGATCGCGTTTGGGATCGGCTCCGGCCCGTCGACGACGAGGTGCACCGTCCACGTTTCGTTGGGCGTCTGAGCCAGCGGGTCGGCCAGAGGGTCGTTCGGATCGTTCGTGCCGTAGAACCACACGTGGTGCGTGATGCGGTTGTTCCGATCGACCGGGCCGAGGCCGTACCGTTCCGACTCGCGAATCAACTCGGTCGGTCCCGCGTCGGGCGCTGCCCGGATCCTGTAGTCCCAGTTCGCGAACGCGGTGTTCTGCGCACTGGCGACCGAGGACATCGTGAGACCGCAGCAAACGAGGAGCGCGAAGCGGCTTACGTTGTTGGATTCACACTGTCCTGTCCTGTCCTGTCCTGTCC
>JAAELL010000280.1 GCA_024226735.1 bacterium
GAGCCAGAGCCTGAGCCAGAGCCAGAGCCTGAGCCAGAGCCAGAGCCTGAGCCAGAGCCTGAGCCAGAGCCTGAGCCAGAGCCAGAGCCAGAGCCGGCCATCGTCGCCGAGCCCGAGCTCGCGATCGGAGTCGAAACCGCCCCGGCTCCCCTCGCCGCGCCGGGCTCCGAGCCGGCGCCCGATCCCCCCGATCCCTCGCTCCCCTCCGCGGTCGATCTGGCCGAACGCCTCTTTCCCGGCCGCCCCGGCTTCGAGTCGATCGAGACCTTCGACGCGGACGTGCGCGGCAAGCGCGTCCGCTGGCGCGGCACGATCGAGCGGCTCGATCACGTCCCCGGCGGGGCGATCGGGGGGGGAGAAGAGTGCCTGCTGGTTCACGCATCCGCCGGAGCTCTTCCGGACCCTCAGCGTAGAGTAGGCTGGAGTTGTACGTGTCCGGTCGCTCTCGAGCTCCGACTCGAGCATGCGCTCGGGCTCAGCGTCGAGGTCGAAGGGACTCTGGCCGCCTGTGATCCCTATCTGATGATCTTTCACCTCGAGCAAGGCCGAATCCTCGGATGAGATTCCTGGCGTTCGGCGTTTCCAGCGTCGTCTCGATCGTCGCGTTCCTGATCTTCCTGCGAATGCACGAGGGCGGGCCCGACCTCGTCTTGCGCGAGAGCGACGTCGAAGGGGCGCTCGCGGTCAAACCCGTCGTCGAGGACACGCGCGACCCGTGGACGCGTTTCCGCTACTACGTCCCCGAAGCGCGAGCGGAGAAGCTCTTCCCGCAGTTGAAGAGCTCCGCGACGCGCTTCGATCCGTGGTGCGGCTACATCTACGTTGCGCACAAGGTGACGGGCAAGGCCTTCGCCGAGCACCCGGACGGCAAGTACGAGAAGAAGGCGAACAGTCTCGGGATTCGAAGCGAGGCGGAGCCGCGCGAGCAGAAGCCGGACGTGCGCATCCTGATCGCCGGCGATTCGCACGTCGACGGGGTGTGTGATCCGACCGAGGGCTACCCCGCGCTGCTGCAGGACGCGCTGGGAGCGGAGAAGCACGAGGTCCTCAACGCGGCGCACGGCGGCTACGAGTTCTTCAACTACGTCGGGACGCTCGAGCGCTTCATCCACCTCGAGCTCGTGCCCGACCTGTTCGTGATGACCGTCTACGGCGGCAACGACTTCACCGGCATCGTTTCGCGCAGCCGCTACCACAAGATGTGGCCGCACAAGGCGTGGCCGCAGGGCTACCGTGAATTCACGGAGCGACAGAGGTCCGCCAAGGGCAACCTGCCGAGCGCTTTCGGACAATGCGTCGGCTCGGCGGGCTTCTTGCACTACGGACCCGAGCAGGCGGATGCCCTGTTCGCGAACGCATCCGCGCTGACGCGCGAGATGGGGGAGCGCTGCGAGGAGCTCGGCATCGAGTTCCTCGTCGTCTTTCTCCCCAGCCCCTCCGAGCTACTCGACCACGCCAACCGCGGCTTGATCGAGCGCTCGCTGGAGCACCTCGAGCTCGAGCCCGAGGCGCTGGACACGCTCGGGGCGATGCGTCGCCGGTACGTCGACTTCCTCAGCGCCGAGGGCATCGCCCACGTCGATCTGTACTCGAGCTTCCGAGAGCACGAGGGGCTGCTCTACTGGAACCGGGACCTGCACCTGAACCTGGACGGGCACAAGCTCGCCGCGAAGGCCGTCGAGGGCGCCGTGCGCGAAGTCCTGGTGCGCGGGCTCGGTACTCCCCGCTAGGCCGCTCTGCGCCGCGACGTCTCGCCGGTGTCTCGGCGGCGCGAGGACGCGGCGTCACGCAAGGGCTCGGTGGCCTCGTTGATCGCGTCGCACAGGCTCCCGAGCGGATCGCCCTCGCGCAGCTGACAGGGGGTCACCTGTTCGCCACGCGCGACCGCGTGCAGGAACTCCTCGAAGCGTGTCACCGGGCCGGCGATGCGGCGGGTCAGAGCGACGCTGCAGGCGAAGATGATCGGGAGGAGCACGAGCACGGAGAAGACGAGGATGCGCGCCATCAACCCGGGCAATGCAGCCATCCATGCGCTGCTCGCCTGGAGCTGCGAGCCGGCACGACCGAGCTGGAAGCCCAGGATCAGGATCATGAGCAGCATCGCGAGCACCGACAAGCCGACGAAGGATCCGACGAGCCAGAGCTGTAGCTTGGGCTGGGGGAGCGTCTTTTTGGCTTGCTGGATCGTTCGCATCGCGGTTCTCGCTGGAGTCGGGGGGGGCTCGCGAGTCTCGGAATCGACCGATTCGGTCCGATCCTTTAGACCGCATTCCCAGATTGGATACCGCCCGGCGCGGACTTCGTCGTCGCGAGGGGCACGGCGGCGGCGCGTGGGTCGTAGTAGTCCTCGCGGTAGATCCCCACGCTCACGCCCTCGGCCCCGCGCCCGGTGTAGGCGTCGTGGACTCGACCCGTCACCCATCGTGCGTCGACGCCGATGGGGGGGAGCTCGCCGGTCCGTTCGTCCGCGCGGAGTCCACGGACGTCCTGGGCGGGGAAGAGCAAAAGTGACGTCAACGCGAGTTCTAGTGGTGTGATTCACTCTTGTGCGGCATTTTGGTCGGCCCGTACCCGCCCGCTGCTGCGTTGCGCCTCCTGCGAGACTTGCAGCGAAGTCGCGTCGTCGCTGCGCCTTGCAGCGAACGCGTACGCACCGACCAAAATGC
>JAAELL010000281.1 GCA_024226735.1 bacterium
GCATTTTGGTCGGCCCGTACCCGCCCGCTGCTGCGTTGTGCCTCCTGCGAGACTTGCAGCGAAGTCGCGTCGTCGCTGCGCCTTGCAGCGAACGCGTACGCACCGACCAAAATGCCGCACAAGAGTGACTCACACCACTAGTTGCTAGGGCAACGGCGGCGGGGAGCCTGGCGAAACGCCCGCCGCCGAATCCCAATAAAGACTCCCCCCTCCACCCCCCGTACACTTCCAGCGCATGCAGCCCGACGTCCCCGACCGCCTGCGCACCCTGCGCGACCTCATCGCGGCCCTCCTGACCGGCCCGACCGGCGAAGACGTCACTCGCGCCGCCCGCGCCACCGCCGCACGCCTCGACCGCGACCTCCTCCCGCGCACCGCGGGCGCCCACACCCACCTCGTCGTCGGCATCGTCGGCCCGAACAACGCTGGGAAGTCGGCCCTCTTCAACGCGCTCGTCGGCCGCGAGCTCTCGCCTTCCCGACCGACCGGCGGAGCGACACGGCGCCTGCTCGGCGCAGCGCACCCCGATCTCTACGCAAAGCTCGCCGCCGAGCCGACGCTCGCGCAGTTCCCGATGGAGGTCGTCGCGCCCGAGCCAGGTGGCGTGCACGCGGCCGCTCTGAGCGGGGGCGACAAGAGCGCGCTCCTGCTCGTCCCGCTCGAGAGCCTTCCGCCGCGGCTGTTGCTCGTCGACACGCCGGACTTCGACTCGATCCTGGTCGCGAACCGTGAGGCGTCGTCGGCGCTGCTGCGTGTCGCCGATCTCGCGATCGTCGTCGTGACGCGTCACACCTACCAGAACCGCGAGGTGATCGAGTTCCTCGAGAGCTGGCTCGCGCACGGACGGCCTTGGATGCTCGTGTACAACGAGTCCCTCGGTTCGTCGGTCACCCGGGAGCACGCGGCGAAGCTCGCCGAGGACCTGGCCTCGCCGCCGATCGCCGTGTTCCACGCGCCGTTCGACTTGGCGATCGCCGAGGGCACGTCCGCGCTCGCACCCGTGGCCGTCGGCGACGCTGACGTGGCCGCGGGCGGGGCGCTCGGCGAGTGGCTGTTCGAGCGCGCACAGGGCGAGGATCTGAAGCGACGCGCGCTCGACGCGTCGCTCCTGCAGTTGCGTGACGAGCTGCTCGCGCTCGAGCGCGCGTTGACGGCGGAGCGCGAGTCGAGCGCGGCGCTGCTCAACCGCGCGCGGGCGGCCGCGGTGCGGCTCGGGCGCGACGTCGCCGCGCGCGCGATGCCGATGGGGCCGTTCCTCGACGCGTTCCGGGCCGTGCTCGACCGGCGTCCGAACCTCCTGCAGAAGGGCTACCGCACCGCGCTGAAGCGCACGCGGCTGTTCGTCGAGCGCCTCGCGACGCGCCTGCCGCTGTTCCCCTCGCGGCCCGAGGCGGAGGACGACGCCACGGTCTCGCTCGCCGAGGTGGAACGCGAGGCGCTGCGACCGGCTTGGCCGGCCTACTTCGAGGAGCTCGCGCGCGAGCTCGTGCCACGCAAGGGGGACGCGGCGCTGCACCCGATCGACCCGGGCCTCGCGCAGGCACTGAGCAATGATCTCGCGCCTGGGCGCATGGAGCCGGCGCGCGAGCGTGCGTGCGAGGCGCTCGGGCACGACAGCGAGATGCTGCGCGCGTTCCAGGAGGCGTGCGAGGAGCTGATCGAGGAGGAGCTGGAGAGCCGTGGCAACGAGTGGTTCTTCCAGTTCGCCGTCGACGTCGTGCACCTCTTGCCGGCGGCGCTCGCCGGCGTTGCGATCGTCAAGACCGGTGGGCTCGGCACCGACGTCGCGGTCGGTGGAGCCGGCGCGGTCTCGAGCCTGCTCGCCGAGAAGGTCTCGCGCTTGCTCGGAACGCGTCCCGCGCAGCGTGCACGCCGGCGCTGGACCGAGCTGCGCGGGGAACGTCTCGCGGAAGTGTTGCTCGCGGCCGCTCTCGACGTCAGCCTGTCCCAGCTCGTCGCGCGCAAGGAGGCCCAGGGCGCGGCGGTGCAGGAGATCGCTCGCCTGCGGAAGGACATCGCATGGACCACCTGACCACGGCCGCGGACGTACGACGCGTGCTCGGCGCACTGCGCCGCGAATTCGACGGTGACCTCGAGCGCGTGCGCGACCTCGTCGACGTGCGCGCGCGCGAGGCGGAGATCGAGGAGCTGACGGGAGACCTCGACGCCCAGCTCGAGCGCGTGCAGGGCGCAGCGGTCATCACGCTCGTCGGCTCGACGGGCGCGGGGAAGTCGACCCTGCTCAACGCGCTGGTCGGCCGCGACGTCGCGCGCGAGGGCGAGAGCCGTCCGACGACGACCGCGCCCGTGATCTACCGGCCGCGCGACGCCGATCTCGCCGACCTCGTCGACGGGCTGCCCGGAGCACCGCCGGAGATCGTCGACTACGACCCCACGGCGGGTGGCCCATGGCGCGAGCAGATCTTGATCGACGCGCCCGACACGAACAGCGTCGAGGCGTTGCACCGCGATGTCGTGCAGGCGCTCGCCGCGCGCTCGGACGTGCTGGTCGTCGTCACGCACCGCCAGTCGATCGCGGAGCTCTCCTCGGTCGCGTTCGTCGAGGCGTTCGCGCAGCGCCGCGGGCTGCTCGTCGTCCTGAACCGGGCGGATGAGCTGACCGAGGGCGCACGCGCTGACTTGCTCGGGCAGCTGACGGACATCACGCGCGAGCGCTGGGGCGCGAGCGATGCCGCCGTGATCGCGACGAGCGCCAAGCGCGCGCGCAACCAGCCGGAGACGGCGGGGTGGAGCGAGCTGTGCGACGAGCTGCAGACGCTCGTGCGCTCGGGCCGCCTGTCGCGCGTCCGGCGCCACAACGCCCTCGGCACCGCGGCGACCCTGGCCGCGCTGTTCGGCGAAGTGCAGGCCGAGACCGGACAGGGGCTCGTCGAGCTCGAGCCGTCGGTGCGCACCGGGATCGAGCGCTGGCGCGTGGGCGTCGTGAGCGAGGTGGGGGAGCGCTTGGAGCTGCGCCGCGGGAGCCTGCGGGCGCTCCTGTGGAACGAGACCGCGCGCAACTGGGACGGACCGGGGGGCTGGGCGCTGCGCGCCGGCGGTCTCTCCGCGCTCGGACTCGGCACCGGCGCCGCGCTCGCACGACGCAATCCGCTCTTGGCCGCCGGGGCCGCGGTCGGCGCGCTCGCCGCGGACAAGGCGCGCGACGTCGCGCGCCGCAAGGGTTTTGCCGAGTCGGCTGGCTTGCTGCCCGAGCCGGGCGAGCTCGAGTCGGCGTACCGTACCGAGCTCGGTCCCGCGCGCCTCGCCGCGCTGCGACTCACCGAGGACGCCGAGGGACTCGGGGTGCCGAGCGCGGCGGACTTGGCCGAGAGCGCGGCGCAGTCGGTGACGGACGCGTGGAACCGCCTCGTCGAACGCGACCTGTTGAGCGCCGCCGCTCGCGCCGCGCGTTGGTTCGTGCGGTGGCCGGTCGACCTGCCCGTCTACGCGCTCGGGGGATGGATCGTCTGGCGCGCAGCGCGCGGGTTCTACAGCGGCGACTACGTCGGGCTCGATTTCCTCGTCAATGCCGCGCTCGTGCTCGGTGCGTGGCTCTTGGTCGCCCGTGGACTCGTGCGGCTCGTGCTCTCCGGACGCGGACAGGGCCTCCTGGAGGGGGCCCGCTCCCATGCGGCGAGCGAGCTCGCGACCGCGACCGAGCGCGACGCCCAGCACGTGTCCGAGGAGGTCGGGGGCCGCGTGGAATCCCTCGAGCGGCTGTCCCGCCTGGACGCCCGCTGGCGCGAGCGCATCTTGGGCGGATAAGATCGGCGTAGGCGGGCCAGCTTCCGGGGGGGCCGGGAGGCGGTCCGTTCCGTCCGATCGATCGAGGTGATCTCTTTGATGCACGTGACTCCGCTCCTCGCCGCTTCGCTCTTGCTCGTCCTGCCGCCGGTGGCGCAGTCCGCGCAAGTTGGTCCCGGCCCCTCCGCACCCCGCGACCACCACGGTCCGGTCGTTCCCGATGGCGAAGGGGGACCCAAGCGCTACGTCGGTCCGCTGTACGAGAACTTCGTCGCGAGTCGGGCCATGCGCGACGCGGCGTACGCCGATCAGTGGTACCGCACGCCGGGGGCTCCGTCCTATGACGCGACGCTCGATCGGATGGAGGCGCGCCTGCGCGAGCACGGCTACGGAACTGACCCGCGTCTGAAGCTGCGCATCATCGAGACGGAGATGCCGAACCCGGCGTGGATCCCCAAGAGCGCGAGCTTGATCCTGCGCGTCGACGAGCATCCGCCGGCGGTGCTGCACGCGTTCAGTCACCCCTCGGACCACGACCGGGTCATGCTCCCGGTCAACGCACCGCCCGCCGACGTCGAGGGACGGCCCGTCTTCAGTCTCGATCAGATCGAGACCGGAACCGTGTTGGTCACCGAGGCGCGCGTGACGCGCAGCGTCATCCGGCGTGCCGAGAAGCGTGGCGCGGTGGCGATTCTGTCGTCCTCGCTCTTTCCGTTCACGATCGACCCGACGGGCGCCGAACGACACAAGAAGGCGATCCTGTGGACGAAGGTCGCCGCCGGCACGAAGATGCCGGTCGCCTACATCTCGCCCAACGTTCACTCGCGCATCGCGACCGCCGCGGCGGGGGACCGCCCCGCGTGGCTCACCTACGTCGCCGAGGTCGAGCACGGTGGCAGCAAGCTGCGCACGCTCGTGGCCGAGGTCGTCGGCTCCTCGCTGCCCAAGCAGGCGATCGCGATCGCGAGTCACGTCCAGGAACCTGGAGCCGGGGACAACGCGAGCGGCATTGCCGGCTTGACCGAGTCGGCGTGCGTGCTGAGCGATCTTCTGCGTAAGGAGAAGCTGACGTGGCCCAAGCGCACCGTCGCCTTCATCTGGGGCGACGAGATGAAGCAGTCGGAGGCGTGGCTCGACGAGGGCCGCTACGAGGTCATCGCGGGAATCTCGGCGGACATGCTCGGGCAGTCGACCGCGGAGACGGGCGCGATGCCGCTGCTCGAGCGCGCCAAGGACCCGGGAGCGATCGTGACGATCGAGCCGGACTCGCACACTCCGTGGGGAGCGGGCGAGGTCACCGACGAGGACCTGGTCGCGCCGCACGGGTTTTCGGTCATCGCGCGCGCGGCGCTCGTCGACGTAGCGCGCCACGTCGGCGGCTGGCGCACGTCCGAGAATCCATGGGAGGGTGGCAGCGACCACGACGTGTTCCTCGAGCGTGGCGTGCCCGGGATCCTCATGTGGCACTTCACTGACTTCACCTACCACACGAGCCTCGATCGGATGACGATGCTCGATCCCGAGGAGCTGCGCCGGACGTGCACGGCGGTGTTCGCCACGGCTCTTGCAGTCGCGGATGCTGGCCCCGAGGACCTCGAGCGCTACATCGCCGCGAACGAGCTCGAGCGCGAGCTGCGCGTGCGCGCGGCGCGCGCGGCCGGCGAAGACGAGAACGCGGCTGCGTGGACGGCGTGGTGCGACGGCGCCGAGAAGTGGCTGCGCGCGCTCTGCGGACGCTAGGATTCGACATCGGTGAATCACACCACTAGTACTAGTGGTGTGATGCAGACATTCGCAGTCGTATCCCGGCCCGCATGCACGCGCCACGGCGTTGCGGCTCCTGCGACCAATCCCAGTATCACCGTATTGGCAGCGAAGTTGCGTCGTCGCCGCGCCTCGTGGCACGCACACGCGAAC
>JAAELL010000282.1 GCA_024226735.1 bacterium
GGCGCCGCCCGTCGACGACTCGATCGGCTGCAACTACTGCATCGCGGAGGTGAACTCGACCGGCTCGGCGGGCGTGATGTCGGCCAACGGCAGCGTCCTGTTGGCGGACAACGACGTCACGCTGACGGCGAGCAACCTGCCGCCGAACGAGAGCGGCTACTTCCTCGCCGGTCCGGGCCAGGGCGTGATCTCACCCGGTGCCAGCCTGGGCAACTTCTGCCTGGCGGGCGGCAACCCCGAGCACCTCGGCCGCTACGACGGCGACGTGTTCGACTCGGGCGCGGCGGGCACGGGCTCGCTGACGATCGACGTGGACGCGGTCCCGATCGCGGGCGACAACACCGGCACGCCGGGACCGTTCGAGCGGGCGCTGCTTCCGGGCGAGACCTGGAACTTCCAGTGCTGGTTCCGCGACAGCGAGGCCAACAACTTCACGGACGCGATCTCCATCTTGTTCCAGTAGACGCTCTCGCGACGGGACGGCGTCCCGTTCGATGCTCCTGCGGCCCCGCGTCCTCTCGAGGACGCGGGGCCGCTCCGTGGGCGGAATCCGGAGGCCGACGAGCCTGCGCGAGCTCGTCGCGCCGGACTTGCCGATCGTGCGCAAGGGCGAATACTTGGGCACGGTCACGACGGATCCGGGCCGCGCCCTCGACGTCGTCGTGACCCAGCGCAGCAGCGTCGATCCGACGCGCCGAGCGCGGATGGCGCGTCGCGGCGCCGGAGTCATGAACCATCCAGGCTCGGGGACCCTCGCCCTCAACGCCATGGCGTGGGGGCAAGTCGATTGGGGCAGTGCAGTTAGAGCCGATGTTTACGTGCTTGTAAGGGGGGCAATCGCGGTCGGTTCGTCAGCCTACCCGAGTCCGAGGCCCCTCCTTCGAGCAACACTCATGCGTCACCAAGTCCACAAGCCCAGCCCGAGCGTCATGGCCTTTGTTTGGGAGATGCATGCCTTGCTCGGGCATCGCATCGAGCAGCTGTCCGAGGGCAAGGCCAGGGGCGGACTGACGCTTCGATGTGTGGATTGTGGGTCGACGACCGAGGTGTCGGGCGCATCCGGCGAGTTGGGAGCTGGGCTCGATCCGGCGTTCCGATTCAAGTGTCCCGGTCTGCCCATGACGGGCTGATCGGCCCCGGGGGACGGTCAAGATCGGGCACGCATGGTTTTTCGGTCGCGCGGCCCGACGTGATGTAGTCCCCGGGCAGCTGTGTGAAGCGGACCTCGACCTCGGCTCCACACTGGATGCACTCATTGCGGACGCCGTTGCTGGTAGCGACGAGCCACTCGCCGAGGCGGTGACCGTTGGCTAGCGCTGATCGTTCGCCGTGATCCAGTGCTGTCGTTCCCCGTGTCATTTCTTCTCGCTCCGCCAGCTCGGTTCTTCGTCTCGTGCAGGTCACATCTGCTCAAGACGCGCCGAAGGGCAGAACGCGCATGGAAAGTGAGATTCTCATCACGATGACGGCGGCGAACCCTGTGTTTCCCCCGGGCGAGGGGGTTTGGCGGCATGTGCATGCACCAGGTCTTCGACTCTAACGCTCTGGGGCGCGTTAGATCTCGATGCGAGCTGGCTAGACCCTCGCGGCACCCACGAGCGAGTCGACGAAGAATGCCACGAAGTACACGGCGCTCATCGATGTCCCGAACGCGAGCCAAGCTCGTTCGCGGCTCGGCCGGCCCGAAGAGGCTGCCTCTCGTGCGGCCGCACAGATAGACCCCGCCCGAGCCGTCCGGCGCGGCACCCTCGGCGTAGTCGTCGGTATCCGATCCGACCTGGCGCACCCGGAGCTCGTCACCGTCTCCGTCGAAGCGTGGGAGATCAACAAACAGAGACCATGCTCTCCTGCGCTGCTCGGGCATCACTTGGAGCAGCTCCCGGAAGCTGACACTCCGGGTCACGTCAGGTTGCGCTGCAGGGTGCGATCGGCGAGAGGGAGACCGGTCGAGGATTCGATCAACTGCCGGGTCACGAAGCCCGCGCCATCGAACTCGACGGTCTGAACCTCGCCCGTCCCCCACGTCATCTTGCGGTACTCGCCGGCGCCGTGGGGATCGTCGAACGTGGCGATGGCCGCGCTCGTTCCGGCATCCCTGAGAGCTTCGACGCGCCCGACCGAGTCCACTCGCTCCGAGAACACGGCGGCGCCCGCGAGCGCTCGTGGGGTGAGACCCCTTGGAACTCCTATCCGCAGAGCTCGATCTCAGCATGCCCGAATTCGCGCGTGTCCTCCGCTGGATGGGTCCCGTAGCCTGTTCGGCATGAAGCTCCTCACGCTCCTTCTCCTGCCGGTCGCGGCCGGGTCCAGCCTCCAGGGACAGGACACCGTCGACGCTACGCGGCTCACGCGCACGGCGCTGTCCAGGCCCGCCAACCACGGCGGTTTCTCTTCCTTCGCGTTCGAACCCAAGGCGAAGAAGATCGTCGGCTCCAGCGGCCTCGTCACCATCGACGGTACCGAGAAGCGCGGCGCCGAGGTGATCGTGTGGGACGTCGCCAAGGGCGGGATCGAGCGCGTGCTCGGCCGCCACGAGGAGACGCCGTCGTGGGTGCACTGGAGCGCGGACGGCAAGCGCATCCTGAGCTACAGCCACGCCGACGGCGTGCTCAAGGCGTGGAAGCCGAAGGGGCGCAAGCCGGAGGCCTCCCTGCAGCTCGCCGCGCCGGGCGTCTACCCGAGCCAGTGCGCGCCGTCGGTGACCGCCGATGGTCAGCTCTTCGTGCACGTGCAGGAGGTGACCTCCATGGTCGGCGGCAGGGAGAAGAAGACGCGCGCGGCGCTCGAGCTGTGGGATGTTGCCCGACGCAAACGCCGCTGGGTCGTCGAGGACTCGCACGTGCAGGCGCTCGCCATCGCGCCGGACGGCGCGCGCGTCTACGTGTACGTGGTGCGGATCGAGTGGGAGGGCGAAGGGGGCAAGAAGCGCGGCCGGTACGTCGAGCGCCACGTGGCGGCGCTCTCGGGGAAGGACGGGTCGGAGCTCTGGCGCGTCGAGCGCAAGCGCAAGGTGCGGGCGTTCCTGCCGGCGCCCGACGGCGACAGTGTCCTCATCGTCTCGACCGAGGACGCCACGCGCTGGAGCGCGCAGGACGGCTCGACCATCGGCGAACCGTTCGATCTCTCGGACGAAGAGGTTCCCTGGCACCTGACCCAGTCGCCCGACGGCGCGACGCTCGCCGTCCACCGCTTCTGGGCTAAGCACATGGACCTCTACGACCTCGCCAGCGGCGAGCGCACGCGCCGCATCTCGTTCGGCGAAGACACGATCGACGCGTTCAAGCATCCGACGCTGTCGGCCGACTTCTCGCAGCTCGCCGGCGTGTGGAGGCACGAACCGGTCGTGCTCGAGATCGGGAAGCTGGGCGGCCGAAAGCGCTGAGGTCTCGGCCGCCTGTCACTCGGGCGCGTATCTGTCTCTCTCGACACGCAGCTCTTTTTCCGCGAGTGCAACCCCGAAGTGCGCACTACTCTCCGAGCCGACCATGCTGCGCGCCGTCCAGGAGAGCTACCGCCAGGCCTTCCGAGGCCTCACGCGGCGCGTCTGGATGCTGGCGCTCATCACGCTCATCAACCGCATGGGCTCGATGGTGGCGCCGTTTCTGGTGCTCTACCTGACGAAGGAGCGCGGCTAGGAGTCGGGGCAGGTTCCGCTTGATCGTTCCCGCTGCGTAGCCCTCTTCGCGAGCTTGTCGGATCACCGCGCGCAGCCAGTGGTCGTCGATTCCCGCGAGCGTCGAGTCTTCAGGGAAGAACCGCAGCAGAGAGCGCCTCGGATACTCGTAGGCACCGCGATAGGTGATCTTCCGCTTCGTGACCCGCGCGCGCTCTACGACGCGCTCCAGGGCTTCTCCGAGCGTTGCTGGCGCGCCGTCTCGTTCAGCGCGTCCTTCCTTGCGCAAACGCTTCGCGTCGTTGAACGCCTCCTGTTGCGTCGCTCGCAGCTTGCCGAGCGTCTCGACGCCTTGCAGGTAGACGCACGCGCGGAACTTCCAAGCACCCCCAGACCAACGCGTCGCGATTCCTTTGAACCGCAGTCGCGGCTTGCTCGGTCGTGCTCTCACACGGCCCAGTTTCGCACGAACACGGCCCGGGGCCGTGTTGGAGTCGTTCTGTTCGGGCCGTGCTTCGGCCGCAAACCCTTGATTCGAGTCGAGCTATGAAAGCTTCACGAACCAGAATGGTGGACCATGCTGGACTTGAACCAGCGACCTCGTCGATGTCAACGACGCGCTCTAGCCAACTGAGCTAATGGTCCCGACCCTGGCGTGCGCTCGACGCGCGACACCGCGGGCCCAGGAAAATAGGGCTCGGCGGGCCCCTCGCCAAGGGTTTTTCGCGGATTGGGCGGCTAGACTTCAGAGCCCCGTTCACCCCCTGCCCCCCTGAGAGAGCTCGCCCTGTGAAGATCGGCGTCGTCAAGGAGATCAAGAACCACGAGTACCGCGTCGCGTTGACCCCGGCGGGTGCCGACGAGCTGGTGCGTGGCGGGCACGAGGTGCTCGTCCAGGCCAGCGCTGGGGAGGGCAGCGGGCTCGCCGACGCGAGCTACGAGGCCGCGGGGGCGCGGATCGTGAGCGACGCCGGGGGGGTCTTCGGCGAGGCCGAGATGATCCTCAAGGTCAAGGAGCCCCTCGAGGCCGAGTGGGCGCTGATGCGCAAGGGGCAGGTGATGTTCACCTACCTGCACCTCGCCGCCGACCGCAAGCTCACCGACGCGGTGGTCGCGACCAGCTCGCACGCCTTCGCCTACGAGACGCTCGAGGTCGATCGCAAGCTGCCGCTGCTCGAGCCGATGAGCGAGGTCGCCGGGCGCCTTTCGATCCAGGCCGGGGCGAAGTACCTCGAGCGGCCGGCCGGGGGCACCGGGATCCTGCTCGGCGGGGTGCCGGGCGTCGCGCCCGCGCACGTGCTCGTGCTCGGCGGGGGCGTGGTCGGCACGAACGCCGCGCGCATGGCGGCGGGGCTCGGCGCGAACGTGTCGATCCTCGACATCAGCCTCGACCGCATGCAGTACCTCGACGAGATCCTGCCGCCGAACTGCACGACGCTCTACAACACGCGCATGACGCTGCACGAGGAGCTCGCCAAGGCCGACCTCGTCGTCGGTGCCGTCCTGATCCCCGGCGCCGCCGCGCCCAAGCTCGTCAGCCGCGAGGACCTCGCGACGATGAAGCCCGGCAGCGTCATCTGCGACGTCGCCGTCGACCAGGGCGGCTGCGTCGAGACATGCAAGCCGACGACGCACGAGGAGCCGACATTCGTCGTCGACGGCGTCGTCCACTACTGCGTCGCCAACATGCCCGGCGCCGTGCCGCGCACCTCGACCTTCGCCCTCACCAACGCGACCCTGCCCTGGGTGCGGCGACTCGCCGACCTCGGGCCGGCACGGGCGATCCACCAGAGCCCGCCGCTCGCCAAGGCGGCCAACGCCATTGCCGGTCGGCTGACTTGCCAGGCGGTCGCCGAGGCCTTCGACATGAACTTCCATCCGCCGGAGGAAGCCGCTGCCGCGATCGATTGATGCGTACCACGATCCTCGCTCTCGTCTGGCTGTGGCTCGCGCCGATCGCGGCCGCGCAGGACACCGTCCCCGTCAAGTCCGACAACCTCCCCGGCTATGAAGAGGCCGAGTGGAGCGAGCACGGCGACCTCTACGACTTCACCGAGTTCCAGCGCGCGTTCGCCAAGAAGCGCGTCACGCCCAGGCGGCTCGAGGAGCTCGAGGAGCTCTGGCGGAAGGAGCAGGCGCGCGTGAAGGCGTTCGCCGATGCGCTCGCCAAGAAGGATCCCAAGGCGCTCTTCCTGCGGCGCCAGATGCGCCTCTTGCGCAACAGCTTCCGCGAGGTCTCGAAGGCCTGGATCACCGAGCACGACCCGCTCTTCCTCGCGGTGCAGAAGCCCGATGGCGCGGACGCCGACTACTCCGAGAAGATCGCCGCTCAGTACGGTCCGCCCGCAAAGCGGCTCCTGGAGATCTTCCGCAAGGAGTACGTGGAGCCGCTGAAGCTCGAGCTCCAGCACGATCACGGCGCGATCTCGCTGATCGTGCTGGTCGGGCGCGCCGGCTACATGAAGTACGCCGACAAGGTCGACATCTCGGAGCTGCGCTGGGCGCGTGCGCACTACAACCCCAAGGACGTCGTCGCCGTGACCTACGAGCCGACCGCCGACGAGCCCAGCTCGGCGCGCGAGCGGATCCACCCGGTCCTGCACGAGCTCGTCCACGCACTCGTCGACGCCCATTGCGTGGGCCGCCCCGTGCGGCTGCCCGTCTGGTTCAACGAGGGGCTCGCCGAGTACCTCGCCTACTACGACTCCGACCCGTCGACGCTCGGCAAGCACGCGATCGACAAGGAGGCGGTCGTCAACCTCGCCGAGATCTACCTGAGCGACAAGAAGCGCAAGGGCTACCTGTTGCCGCTCGAGGCCGTCGCCACGGTGTCGAGCTACAGCCAGATCCAAGAGGATGTGCGCGCCACCCTCGCGATGGCCGGGATGGACCCCGAAAAGAGCACCCCGGCGATCGGCATCTTCTACGCGCAGGCGAACCTCCTGATGCACTACCTGCACACCGAACGCAGGGACGACGTGCTCGAGTACACGCGGCTGTTCCTGTTCGGCAAGGGCCACGGCGGCACGTTCGCGAGCGTGTTCGGCATCGCCGGCAACCGCGGCTTCGCGCGCCTGGAGGAGGCCTTCTGCCGCTACGTCCTCGGCGAGTACAGGAAGCTCGTCAAGCGCGAGCTCTCCGACGAGCGCATCGAGGAAGTGATCGCGGCGCGCCAGGAAGAGTGCCTCAACCGCTGACGTCGATCGAGAACGCCAGGGCGATCGTCACGCCGTTCGCGAGGATCGACAGCAGCACGGCCCGGCGCCAGGTGACCTCGCCGAAGTGGCCGGCGCCGTCGTGCGAGGCGCTCGGTGCGTTCACGTTCGAGCACGGCGGCGAGCAGTACACCGTCCACAACGGCCCACTCTTCGCGGAGCTCTTGACCATCGAGTGCGCGTTCGCCCGGAAGGAGCCTCTTGCCGCGGGCGAGCGGATCGATGCGATCCTCGCGAGCTGGAAGGGACCCGATCGCCTCGTGTTCCTGCGCATCACGTCGAGGGGCCATGACGAACACCACTAGCCACTCCTCGAGCAGCCGCTGGGGCCTCACCCCGTGAGGCACGTGCCTGCGTGGTAGGATCGCGGCGCGCTCAGCCCGATGCACAAGTCATGAAGCTCACACCGTTCAGCCTGCTGGTCCTCACCGCTCCCGCCTTTCCCCAGACGCTCGTCGCGCACTTTCGGCTCGACGAAGCGAGCGGCGAAGCCTTCGACGCCTCCGGTGCCGGCCACGACGCGGCCTGGCTCGGCGGGGCGACGCAGGGGGTCCCAGGCGCACACGCGGCGACGGGGCTCGGCGCGCAGCTCGACGGCGTCGATGCGCGCGCGGGCTTGATGAACAACACGGTGCTCGATCCGTTGACGAGTGACTTCACGGTGCTCGCCTGGATCAACCTCGACACGACCAATGGCTTCCAGCGCATCTTCGGCGGCGACCCGGGCTGGGGCTTCGGTTTCGTCAACAACCAGATCCTCTTGACGACCTACGGCGTGCAGGACTTCGTCGGCCCGACCGCCGCCCAGACGGGCGCTTGGATGCACGTCGCGGTCGTCTTCGACGCCAGCTTCCTCGCGACGTACTACGTCGACGGCGCCGCGATCGGTTCGGTCGTCGGTACGGGGCCCTCGAACGCCCCCGGTCCGAACTGGTGGATCGGCAGCAAGCAGGGCAACACCGAGTACTGGCAGGGAGCGATCGACGACGTCCAGGTCTATCAGGGCTCGCTCTCGGCGGTTCAGGTCGGGCAGCTCTTCTCCGCGCCGGGCTCGACCCTCGAGGTCGGCACGTCGTACTGCGGTCCGTCGCTGCCGCACTCCGGCGGCCAGTCGGCGTGGATCGGAGCGAGCGGCGGGACCTACCCCGGCGGACTGCTCGCGCTCGACGCGGTCTCGCTCCCGCCGAACCAGTTCGGGTACTTCATCTTCTCCCAGACCCAGGGCTTCACCGCAGGCTTCGGTGGCTCGTCGGGGGTGCTGTGTCTCGACACGAGCTACGGCGGCTTTCGGGCTCCCGGCCAGATCGCGCTCTCCGGACCGGGTGGCGCGATCGGGATCGAGATCGATACGACGACCCTGCCGATGCCGACGCCGGTCACCGTGCAGTCGGGTCAGACGTGGCACTTCCAGGCCTGGTTCCGCGACTCGAATCCGGCGCCGACCTCGAACTTCACGAACGGGCTATCCCTAACGTTCCAGTAGGCGCATGCCGCTCGTCGAGCCGAGCGCCCGCTTCGAGGCGAGCTACCGCGCACTTCTCTCGGACTTCGGGGACGAGCGCGCGGTGCCGTTCGTGATCGGCTGGCCGTGCGACGACTTTTACGAGTTCCTCTCCCGCCTCGCCGCGCACTCCGCCGGGATCGGCCTCGGCGAGGGTTTGGTCCCGCACTCGACGTTCTGGCTCGTCGACCCAGAGGGCGAGGTCGTCGCGGTCTCGAACCTGCGCCACCGGCTCACCGACAACCTGCGTCGGGTCGGCGGCCACATCGGCTACGGAGTGCGCCCCTCGCGCAGGCGCGAAGGACACGCGACCGAGATCCTGCGCTTGACGCTCCTCGAGGCCAAGCGAATCGGGGTCGAACAGGCCCTGCTCACGTGCAGCAAGGGCAATCACGCCTCGGCGCGGACGATCCAGAAGAACGGCGGTGTCTTCGAGGGCGAGGACTTCGTCGCGGCCGAGGATGCGGTGGTCCAGCGCTATTGGATCGCGATTCCATGAGGCCGGCACGGAGTGGTTGTGAGCGACGTGGCTGAGACGCCGCCCCGGGCCGAGTAACGCCTTCGTCACCGCCGGCGGGGGGGGATCGACGGTATTCATTGCGTCATGTCCACGCCCTCCATGTCGCGTCGTTTGGCGGCCGAGTTCTTCGGAACGTTCTGGCTCGTGTTCGGCGGTTGCGGAAGCGCGGTGCTGGCCGCCGGGATTCCGGGCGTCGGCATCGGCTACGCTGGGGTCGCGCTCGCGTTCGGGCTGACCGTGCTCACGATGGCGTACGCCGTCGGACACGTCTCGGGCGGGCACTTCAACCCGGCCGTCTCGGTCGGCCTCGCTGCCTCGGGGCGCTTCGCCACGAAGGACCTCGTGCCCTACATCGTGACCCAGGTCGCCGCCGCGGCCGCCGCGGCGGGCGTGTTGTACGTCGTCGCGTCCGGCACTTCCGGCTTCGAGCTCGGAGGCTTCGCATCCAACGGTTTCGGCGAGCTGTCCCCGCACGGCTACTCGATGACCGCCTGCCTCGTGGCCGAGGTCGTCCTGACCTTCTTCTTCCTGATCATCATCCTGGGGGCGACCGACGAGAGGGCGCCGCAGGGGTTCGCGCCGATCGCCATCGGGCTCGGCCTGACGCTGATTCATCTGATCGGGATTCCCGTCACCAACCTCTCCGTCAATCCCGCCCGCAGCACGGGTCCGGCGCTGTTTGCCGGAGGCGCGCACATGGGGCAGCTGTGGCTCTTCTGGGTCGCACCGATCGTCGGCGGTGCCCTGGCGGGGATCGCTTACCCGCTCTTGCTCGGACGCACCGACTCCGCGGGGGACAACTAGTGGTGTGAGTCACTCTTGTGCGGCATTTTGGTCGGCCCGTACCCGCCCGCTGCTGCGTTGTGCCTCCTCCGAGACTTGCAGCGAAGTCGCGTCGTCGCTGCGCCTTGCA
>JAAELL010000283.1 GCA_024226735.1 bacterium
CACAAGGCGCGGCGACGACGCAACTTCGCTGCCAATACAGTGATACTGGGATTGGTCGGAGGAGCCGCAACGCCGTGGCGGGTGCCGGCGGGCCGGGATACGATCGCGAAATGTTTGCATCACACCACTAGGCTAGAGCCTGTCGCCCTCCGTGGCGGAGGCTCGTTCACGGCTCGCGGATCTCTACCACCCGATCCAGCTCCTCCACTTCGTGCGCCGTCCGCTCACCGGACGGCCAGCGTACCTCGACCTCCACCGGTGTCTTCGCGTCTCCCAGCCCGAAGTGCACCTCGTTCGCGTGACAGGCCAGGTACCCCGAGCCCGCGCGCACGCTGCGTACGAGCTTGCCGTCGACCGAGACTTCGGCGCCGATCGCGCGCGTGTTTGCTCCCTTCCCGCGCAGCCGGACGATGATCCAGCGGCCCGCCGCCGGCGTCCGGTTCGCGAGGAGTTGGACTGGCCCGTTGTTGGACGTGACCGCGAAGTCGACGCGGCCGTCGCGGTCGTAGTCGCACGCGGCGGCCGCGCGTGAGGCGAGTGGACGACTCAGCGCCGCGCCGGCGTTCACCTCTTCGAAGCGACCATTTCCGGTCCCCAGGAACAGGTGGTTGGGCTGGCCGACGCAGATGCCCGTGCTGGCGTAGTCCGGGCTCGTGTAGCCGTTCGTCACCAGTAGGTCGAGGTCCGCGTCGTTCTCGACGTCGAAGAGGACGGCGCTCCACGAGGTCGCGCCGATGCCCGCCGGGCCCAGGCCCGAGCGCACGGTGTCGTCGCGGAACGTCGAGCGGCGGTGCTTCGATCCGGCCGGCCGCACGCGGTTGTTCAGGTACAGGGCGTTGGCCTCGAGCTGCCAGTTCGTGAGGAACACGTCCTCGTCGCCATCCGCATCGACGTCGCCGACCGCCAGACCCATGCCGCCGCGCGGATCATCGAGGCCGGTCGAGAACGAGATGTCCTTGAAGGTCCCATCGGCCTCGTTGCGGAACAGAACGTTGAACGAAACATCGTTGGCGACGTAGAGGTCCTGGTCGCCGTCGGCGTCGAAGTCCCAGAACACGGGCTGCATGCCGCGACCCTGCACGTCGAGCAGGCCGAGCTCCTCCGTCACGTCCGTGAACACGAGCTCGCCGTCATTGCGCAGGAACACGTTGCGCCCGCCAGGGAAAGCGAACGGCAGCATCTCGACGGGGTCTTCGCGTTGGTAGCGGCCCAGCTCATCCGCGGGCGGCATCTTCTCGACGTCGTAGTCGAGGTAGCTCGTCACGTACAGATCGAGGTCGCCGTCCGCGTCGTAGTCCGCAGCACAGACGCCCGCGCTCCACAGATCGAGCGTCAGTCCCGCGCGCGCTGAGGCATCCACGAAGCGGCCCGTTCCGTCGTTGGCGTACAGCTTGTCGCGGCCGTAGTTGGCGACGTACAGGTCGAGATCTCCGTCGCCGTCCGCGTCGAAGAACAGCGCTCCCATCCCCGCGCCCGTGTCGCCGGCTCCGCCCGCGTCGGGGAACTCGTCGAACGTGCCGTCGCCGCGGTTCCGGTAGAGGCGGTTGGGTAGCGGATCCGATTCGGGCCGGCCGCCGCCCTGGACGAGGTAGAGGTCGACCCAGCCGTCGCCGTCGACGTCGCCCCACGCCGCGCCCGGGCCCATCGTCGGGCGGATGTCGAGCTGCTCGTCGGGACCCTCGAGGTGGACCATCGAAATGCCGGCCTCGGCGCTGACGTCCTCGAACAACGGCGCGTTCGGGGTCGGCGCCCCGGTTGCGTCGAACGTAGGGAGCGACGGCCTTGCGAGCGGCGGCGCTTCACCCTCCAGCGTCACGACGAACGTCCAGGCGCTGCCCTCGCCCGCGGATTCGGGGAAGCCGAACCGCCTGACTCCCTCCTCGGCCGTTTCGAGGGGGCCCAGCGCCTCGTCGCGGGAGGGCTCCCGCGTCACGGCGTAGAACGCGTGATCGATGGTCCCGGTGAGCTCCATTGCGACCGGCTCCCGCCCCCCGCTCACGATCGCAGCGGAGCCCTGGGCCTCGTCGAGCACAAAAGTCTCCCCGCCCGCGCGCAGCACGTCTCCTGCGCCGATCAGCACCAGCGCGTGCCCGTCCGCGAGACTGGCCGGTGGCATGATCTGCACCGCCCCTGGTCCGACGCCGCATCCGTCCTGGCGGGCGAGGTGGCCGAGGTCCGCGCCCGCGGCGACGATCGAGCGCGGGAGGAGCGGCGGGCCGACGACCACGGCCCCACGGGTGGCGTCGAGGATCACCCGACTGTCGACGGGGTGCTCCAGCGCACGCACGGAGATGGCGCTGCAGGCGCCGTCGACGGTCAGCTCGAGGACGGGCCGGTCGTCGCGCCGCACCGGGCGCGCGCGCCGCATCCGCTCCGAACGGGTGATGGTGGGGATCACGAAGCGCGTGACGCCGGCGCGGCGGACTCCGATCGGCTCATGGCTTTCGGGACCCACGATCCGGATCGGAACCGCGGACCCATTACCCACTGCTTCCCGGGTGGCTTCGGTGCAGCCACCGAGGACGAGCAGAGCACACAGCCAGCGCGTAGTCATCGCCGCATGCTACGCAGCGCACGGTTCCGCGTGAGCACGAAAAAGCGGCGGCGCGGTCACAGGGGGAACCGCGTCGCCGCCGTGCGTTTCCTACCAGAATCAGTTGAGCTTCAAGTCGCGGATGTCGTCGATGGCAAAGTCGACCGACAGCTCCTGATCGATGTTGATGATGCGACCCGTCCCCTTGAAGGGGTTGAAGATCAGCGCACCGTGAATGGCGCGGCCGTCCTTGAAATGGATAGTGACCTTGTCGGCCGTACGAGAACCCAGGAGGGTGTCGTAGATCTTCTCGGGGATCATTTCACGCTTCTTGCTAGTCGTGGACATTGTTTTGGGTCGCTCCGAACGGGTCTAGGACGCGATTGTTTGTGGGGTGAAGCGGTCCAGGTCTCCCAGCAGGAGGCTAGACCACGTTTCGAAGTTCGCTCCGCCTTCGCGCTGCGCACGAAGCTCGTGTGTGGGAGTGAATTGACCGATGAGTTGGTTTGTTTCACGCACCTCGACGGGAGAGTCCGTCGTAAGCACCTGGACGACGCCGACGTGTACGGCACCGACCGAATTGGAGTCGTCGTTCAACAGTCCGATCGTTCGCAGCTCGAAGTCTCCACCGATGCTGAGCTCTTCCTCGCACACTTCGCGGTTGGTTGCCGCGCGCAGGAGGTTGCGCTTCGCTTCGCTTCCTTCGCCATTGAGATCGACCGGATTGATGTGTCCTCCGACACCGATGCTGAGCTTGTCGTGAAGCCGGCGCTCACCACCTTGTCGCGTACGGCGCAGGCAGAACGTGTCGAAGTCTCCTTCGGCGTTCCGGCTCGGGCGCATCACGACGGTGTAGGGGATGAGCTGCTTGAGAGAGGGTGTTCGTTCTGCATAGTCCCGCTCCACGAAGAACCCGTCTTCCGCGACACAGTCGTGGAAGGCAGCTTCGTCGCAGTCCACCCCAAAGGTCGTGAGACCGTGCGGGTAGCTGGCCGGAAAGAGCCGCTCGCGTGGAACGACGTAGACGAACTCCATGGGGGATCGGGCCTCGCGGGCCCTTTGCGGTGTTTGCCAGGATGCAGCTTCCTATACACCGAGGAAGCGCATGGTTCGAGAGAGCCGGGACGATATAACGGACTCGCCGAACCGTCAAGATATAGACCGACCCAATTGTAGGACACACCACATCTTGTGGTAACCCCGAAGCCGGGTCGGCATAGGCAATCGCACTCCTGGAGAACCTGTGGACAGGCTTGTGGACAAGGGGTGCGAAGGCGGATGTGAGCGGCCTTGTAAGCCGGATTCTGTACCCTTCAACGATGGGTGACGGCCATTTCTCTGGGACCGCAGTCGCCTGCGGCCTCCAACGACCTACCCGGGGGGCCTGGACGCGGGTCGTCGCCCGAACGCCCCCCCTATTTGGTCTTTCTCCGGGTGGGGTTTGCCATGCCGGACCTGTCACCAGGCCCGCGGTGCGCTCTTACCGCACCGTTTCACCCTTGCCGTCCACGCGGACGAATCCGCGTGTCTTAGGCGGTCTACTCTCTGTTGCACTTTCCCTAGCCTCACGGCCGGTTGCCGTTAACAACCACCCTGACCCGAGGAGCCCGGACTTTCCTCCACGCGGATGGCGCCTGAGCGCCCCACGCAGCGACCGTCCCAGCCGCTCACATCCACCACACATCGTACCGTTCCAGTCCGGGACTTTGCCAGCCGCTCTACACTACCGGGCTCTCCGACGCCTCGATCGACGCCCACAAGCCATGTTTCGAACCTCTCTCGTCCTCCTGCTCTTTCTCGTCCCCGTGTGCGGCGCGTCCGCTCGGAGCACCCAAGATGCCGAGTCGGCCTTCCGCGCGGCGCTCCAGGCCGGTGAGCTCGAGGGGATGCAGGGCGCGCTCGACGCGCTCGTCGCGACGGGCGACGCCGGCGCGGTTGCGACGATCGTCGGGGAGTACGCGCGCTGCGTGACCGCGCTGCGCAAGGCGGAGCGCGAGGGTCTGCGGCTCGACTACGCGATCGACAACAGGCGGCGCATGCTCGCCGACCTCGAGCTGCGTGCGGAGCGCGACGAGTCGCTCGAGAATCTGATCGTCGTGCAGCGCGAGTCGGTCGTCGACATGCAGAACAAGCGCGACAAGCAGGCGAAGATCACCGCCCATGAAGGGCCGTGGCGGACTGCGCTCGGCGGCGGAACGCGCAAGCTGTTCGACGCGCTCTCGACCGGCAAGCGGCGCGGCGCGGAGAAGAGGTTGCTCGAGACCGCGGCGGACGAACCCGACCTCGCGGTGCGTCTCGCCACCGTCGAGCTCTTGGGTGAGGTCGGCGGCGCGGGCACCGCGGTCACGCTGCAGAAGATGCTCGCGGGGTTCATGACCGAGAACATCAAGCTGAAGAAGAAGATCCCCAAGGAGCGCGCCGAGGTGCGCAAGATGGAGGCGCGTCTGCAGAAGGCGGCCAACGATTCTGGCGGGCGCTTCAACCAGGCGATGATGCAGCAATACAACCGCACCAAGGAGGAGCTCGCGCGCATGCGGCGGACGCTGTTCCTGACGGGCCTTCTGAGCGATGCGTGCGTCGAGGCCGGGGCCGTCGCGCTCCTGCGCGAGGATGCGGAGTCGCGGCGCAAGTCGGTCCAGACTCTCGGGCGCGCGCTGAAGAAGGCCAAGGACGGCGTGCGTCTGCGGACGCTGCACCTGCTCGGCCGCGTGGGCGCGGAGCAAGTGATCGTCGAGCTGCGCGGTTTGCTCGAGGCCGAGAAGGATCCGATCGCCGTGGGACAGCTGCTCTTCGACTTGGCGCACCTGGGCGACGAGGCGCTCGTCGAGCCCCTGTTGACCACGTACGTCATCGACGAGAACTGGCACGTGCAGCGTCGCGCCCTCGACGCCTTGAAGATCCTGCGTCCGGTCCGTGCGATCCCGGTCCTGATCGAGCGCATCGAGGTCGTCGAGGGCCGGCCGCGCACCGACGTCCAGAACACTCTGATCTCGCTGACCGGTCAGAACTACCGCACCAACGCGGAGCTGTGGAAGCGTTGGTGGGCCGACAACGCGGACGGCTTCGTCGTTCCGCCCGCCGCCGAGGTCGACGCGGCCACCGCAGAGGCGAAGAAGGCGGTCGGCGTGACCTTCTTCGGGATCACGACCGAGAGTCAACGCGTGCTCTTCGTCCTGGACCTCTCGGGCTCGATGAAGTTCTCGATGGTGGCGCGCGGCAATCCGACCGACGACCCCGGCAAGCCCTACGACATGCCGCGCGAGGGCGAGATCAGCCGCATGACCGCGGCGCGGCGCGCGCTCAAGCAGGCGATGGGCGGCCTGCAGGACGGCGCGCTCTTCAACCTCGTCCTCTATGCGAGCGACGTGTGGAGCTGGCGCGACAAGCTCGTCACGATGGACGCCGAGGTGCGCGGCGAGGTGATGGACTTCGTCGACTCGATCGAGGCGGTGGGGGCGACCAACATCTACGGCGCCATCCAACAGGCGCTCGAGCTCGCTGGCGCCGAGGACTCCGACGAGTGGGCCGAGCCCGCGATCGACACGATCTTCGTGCTCTCGGACGGTCGCGCATCGGTCGGCGTCACGACCGACGCGGACGAGATCCTGGGCTACGTGCGCGAGGTCAATCGCTCGGCCGGCATCGTCATTCACACGATTGGGTTGTCCGGAGCGCAAGACGCGTATCTACTGCGCAACCTTGCCGAGCAGAACGGCGGCACCTACGCGGCGCGCTGACCCCTCCCGGGCCTCTCATTCATGGACGACGACTTCTTCCTGACCAACCTCGAGCTGCGCGATTCGACCGAGACGGGCGAGCAGGCCGAGGGCCTCTCGCACTCCTCGATGAAGGGCATGTTCCTCCTCGCAGTACTCGAGCTCGCTGCGCGCGGCGAACCGATCGGCGCCGTGACGGTCGTGCACGACGCGGGCGACACGGGCGCGCGCTACAAGGAGCTCGCGACGCGCCTCGCCGAAGCCGGCTGGGCGGTCGCGCTGCCCGACCTACGCGGCCACGGCCAGACCGAGGGCGAGCGCGGTCACTCGGCGGGCATGAAGGAGGTCGTGCGCGACCTCGACGAGATCCAGAACCACCTCGCGTACCGGATGCCGGACGAGCCGAAGGTGCTCGTCGGCCAAGGGCTCGGCGCGCTGTACGCCCTGCACTTCGCGCTCGAGCGCCCGGGCACGCTCGCGGGGCTCGTGCTGTCGGGGCCCCTGCTCGAGCCGGGCTTCCACGAGCCGGAGGCGCCGAAGGGACTGAAGAAGCTCTTCCAGAAGGTGACGCCGCAATCGCCGGGTTCGACGGGCTACACCGCCGAGGCGCTGACGAGCGATCCCGAACAGGCGGCCGCCTGGAGCGCGGACGCGACGACGCACGACGTCATCACGTTGCGCGCGATCGAAGAGGCGCGCAGCGCGAAGTCGGCCTGGTCCCGCATCGGCGAGGTCGGTGTGCCGGTGCTCGTTCTGCAGGGGGATGCGGACGAGGTCACGTCGGTGGCTGCTGCGCGCGAGCTCGCTGGCGCCGACGTGCGCGTGTTTGACGGCATGCGGCATCACCCGCTGCAGGAGAAGGGGCGCGGGAAGGTGCTGGATGCGGTCGTCGAGTGGATGACTGGCGTGGTGCGGCCGTCTAGTAGCTGAGCCACCGAGACCAATCCGAGCTCGAAGGGAACGACTCGGCGAAGGGCACGGGCGCCGCCGCGTCGAGCGGCGTCGCGCTCGCGACGAGACGTCTTCATCTTCACGCGGGTGGTTCCCAGGGAAGGCTACTGAAGCGGGAGACGTAGAACGCTAGCCGGCCCGAGCGAACCGTCAAGTTCCTACAGAAACGCGATCGAAACCGCGTCGGTGAAGTTCGAAGTCTGCCCCGAGTTGTTGTCCCGGTACCAACACTGGAAGTTCCAAGTCTCACCCGACTGAACCGCTTGCGGCCGATGTTGCCCGAGAGGCAGATCAAGCCCTGCGAGCCCGGCGGGTTGAACAAGTCTTGGGTCTGGCCGGCGAGGAAGTAGCCGAACTGGCCCGCCGGCATGTCGCCCGCCGTCAGCACCAGGCTGTTCGCGCCGACGTCCGTGCTGCCCGTCGCCAGGATCGTGGCGGCGAAGCCCGACGAGTTCGGGATCGCGGGCGTGCAGTCGTTCGTGCCGATGCCGCCGAGGAAGTCGAGCGGGGTCAGGGAACCGTTGGCGAGGCCGGTGATGTCCGCCTGGCTCAGGATGCCAGCGTAGAACGCGAGGTCGTCCATACCCTGGGTCCGCGAACCTCCGGCGTTGATGCCGTCGTTGATCACGCCGATCTGCATGTCCTGGCTCGGGAAGATGGCCCCGGCCAGCGGCACGGTGCCCTGGCTCACCCCGCCGAGGAAGAACTCGACCTCGTTCGAGGTGCGGTCGGTCGTGATCGTGACGTGCAGCCACTGGTCCGGGGCCGGGAAACCGGCGGGCGCTGTCGCGATGGTGACGGCACCTTGGTCGTCGTCGTTGCGATGGATGAACGAACCCATCGTTTGAAGAAGGCGCCCCCGAGCCAGTGGCTCGAGGGCGCCAGGAGCCTTCTCTACTTCTTGCCGTACTTCTTGCCAGTACGCGTGCCTCCGCACCGTCCAACGACGGCCGCGGGGTCGCGCCTCACACCTATCTATACCCCCGCGGTCCAATTCTGGGAAGATGTCTCGGCGAGTGTCTCGGCGCGTTTCCAGGAAAGGAATCGGCTTCTGGTGTCCGTGGGCGGCGATCTTGCTAATCTCTCGGCATGCCCTCACGTTCCTCATCTCCCGCCCCCTCCCAGCGGGCCTCTTCCCCCGGAAGCGATCTCCGTCACCGCGTCGAGGCCCTGGGAACCGGTCTCGCCGAATCGCTGAGTCAGGTGCTCGCGCACCTGCCGCGGCGCGCCGTCGGGCCGCAGATCGTCGCAAACATGCTGGGCATCACGACGGTCACGGCGAGCCGGCTGCTCAAGGCGCTCGGGCAGAGCGATCCGGTGGCGACGCTGCAACTCGTGCCGGGCCCGAACCCGCTCAAGCGCATCGTCGAAGCGGCGCGTGAGGCCGGCGTCGACGAGCAGCACTGCCAGCCCGCGTGGGCCGCGATCGAGAGCTTCGACTCGCTGATCCGCAACGAAGCGGGCGACCGCGGTGCCTTGAAGGCGATGCTCAGCGCCTGGCTCCCGCAAGAGCGGCGTGAGTTCGAAGCGCAGCGCCGCCAGTCGATCTTCAAGGCGATGGCCGAGCTCGACGGCGTGTCGAGCGAGCTGGAGCTGAACGCGATCATCCTGCACGCCGGCTCGAACGCCGAGAAACTCGACATCGCGAACATCAAGTGCCTCCTCGGGGTCGATCGCATTCGACCCGATGCGGTCGTTCAGCTCGGCACGCGCCGCGTCGCGAACCCCGCCGCCGCCGAGAGCGACCGTCCTCGCGGTCCGGTCAATCTCGATGGCGAGTCCGCTCTCGAGGGCATGCACACCGTGCGCCTCGACGAGTTCTGCAAGGCTCCGCCGGCACCGCTCGAAGCGAACGACTTCGGTCCCTACGTGCGTTACTCGCTCGGTCCGACGGGTTTCGGGCCCGCCTCCAAGGTCGATCTCGTGATCGCCGAGGTCAACCGCAACGAGCTGAACAGCCGGCGCCCGAGCAAGGAGCAGCCGCCGTACTTCTTCACGATCCCGGAGATGGCGAGCCGCAAGGCCGTCTTCGATCTGCTCGTCCACCGCGACGTCTACGCGGGCCGTGGGCCGACACTGCTCGCCTACGACACGTCGGGCCGCGGGCCCGCGGCCGCCGCCGATCCCGAGCGCAAGCTCGACCAGCGCCATGTTGCCGAGACCGTCGACGTCCTCGGCAGCGGGCTGCAACGCGCACGCCTGCTCGAGTTCCCGCGCTACCTCGATCTGCTCCGGCACTCGTTCGAGAAGCTCGGTTGGGAGAGCGACGAGTTCCGCGCGTACCGGATCGCGATCAGCTACCCGCTCGTCGGCACCCAGATCACGCTCGCTTTCCTCGAGCCCGATTTCTCCGCGAGCTGAGCTCGACATCCGCTCTCACTTCGCTCAAGAGGCACAGCCATGCGATTCCACTCGAAGCGATTGCTCTCGGCCGCGGTCCTGCTCTCGACCTCCGCCTTCGCCCAGGTCGCGGTCGAAGACTTCGAGATTGGCAACACGCACAACTGGGGGCTCGAGTTCGGGACCTCCGCGACGCACCACGCGACCGGCGGCAACCCGAACGGCCGCATCGAGCTGCGCGTCGCCTCCTCCCAGTCGGTCCTGCCGGCGGCGATCGTTTTGCCCGCCGCCGCGGGCCATCCGTGGTCCGGCGACTTCCGCGCGCAGGACGTCTCGAGCTTCAGCTACGACCGCGAGGTCCTCGGCGGTAGCTCGAACTTCGGCACGCGTCCCTACCTCGTGCTCGGCCGCAGTAACGGGACGATGATCACGTTCCTCGACGACACGTGGGTGTTCGTTGCTGGTTCCGCGACAACAACCCCGGCCTGACGTCGAACTTCACCGACGGCGTGAGCATCAGCTTCCAGTAGGAAAGGCAACGCGGGGGAGCCGCTACGAGCGTGGCTCCCCCGCACGTATCCAATCGCGCAGGATCACCATCGCGCTCCAGCTGTCACGGCGCGCCTTGCGCTCCTTGCCGTGGTGGCCCGCCTCGCGCAGCGCGTCCTCCGCTTCCTTGGTCGACAGGCGTTCGTCACGCCGAACGAGCGGGACGCCGGGCAGACGCTCGGCGAGTCGTGCGAGAAAGGCGTCGACTGCCTTTGTCCGCGGGCCGCTCGTGCCGTCCATGTTGAAGGGGTAGCCGACGACGATGCACTCGACGTCGCGGTCGTGCATCAACCGTTCGACGTAATCGAGAAGCTCTTCCCCGTCGCCCGCACCGTGGTGCACGCCCAGGGGCTCGACGCCGATGCGCAGCGCGTCGGCGACGGCGAAGCCCGTTCGCTTCTCGCCGTGATCGATGGCGAGGACGCTCGCGCGCTGGTTGCTCACACGTCCTCGGGGCGCATGGTGCGCAGCTGCTCGACGATGCGCCGGACGTCTTGCGCCCGGTCCTTCCGACACACGAGCGTAGCGCCGCCCGCGTGCACGACGATGAGATCGTCGACGCCAACCAGCGCGGTGATGTGCCCCTTCTCGGCGTAGACGACGTTGCCGTGCGCATCGTGGTCGACCAACGTTCCGCTACCGGCGACGACGTTGCCGTTGTCGTCGGCGGCGAGCACGTCCGGAAGCGCCGACCACGAGCCGATGTCGCTCCATGCGTAGCCGACGGGCAGGACGCGAACGTTGCTCGCCTTCTCCATGATCCCGACGTCGACCGGAACGGAGTCGAGATCGGCATAGACGCGCTGCAGGTCGTCGGGCCCGGCGGCGTCGAGCGCCGCGAGGAGTTCGCCCGCGTGCTCGGCGAGCGCCGCACGGATGGCCGCGGTCGTCCAGACGAAGACGCCAGCGTTCCAGAGGAAGTTGCCCGCGCTCGCGAACTCCGCGGCGCGCTCGGCGCTCGGCTTCTCGACGAAACGACGCACTTCGAAGATCTCGCTCCCGAGGGCCTCACCGATGCTGCCTCCCGCTTCGATGTAGCCGTAACCCGTCGCCGCGTGCGTCGGGCGGATGCCGAGGGTGACGAGCGCCCGGCTGTCCTCGGCCACGGAGACCGCGGCGCGCAGCGTCGTCTGGAACGCCTCGAGCGGCTCGATCACGTGATCGGCCGGTAGGACGATCTGGGTCGAGTGCGGATCACGGCGCTCGAGCTCCGCGCTCGCGAGCGCAACGCAGGGGAGCGTGTTGCGCCCGACCGGTTCGCACAACAGGTTCTCGCGGGGCAGGTCTGGCAAGGCCTCGTGCACGAGCTCGACGTGATCCGCGCTGCCGACGACGAGGATGCGCTCACTCGGCACGAGCCCCGTGAGCCGGTCCGCCGTCTCGGTCAAGAGCGAGCGGTCGGAGTGCACCGCCAGGAACTGCTTGGGCTTTGCCGCGCGGCTCGCGGGCCAGAAACGAGTCCCCGATCCACCAGCCATGATCACGGCGTACAGCATCGCGCGGAGTATAGCGGGCCCCGCGGGGGACCCGGGCCGTCAGAATCGTTCCGGCAGACTGCTCAGCGCCGGAACGGGGAGCCGGCGTTCGTCGTCGGACGGCCGCTGCAGGAACTGCGAGAAGAATCCGCCGAGGACGACCTTGGGTCGCGACATGTCGCCGCGGATCGAGACCCGGATGAGGCTGTTCTGGATCTCGTACAAGAGCCGCTTGAGGGGGCCGAGCTTGTCGAGGAGGCTGTAGCGCACCTCGAGGTCGTGGCGCAACCGGCCGTCGAGCGTGATCGAGCCCGAGCCCACGAGCGACAGGAGGTCGCTCTCGACCTGCATCCCTGTCATGTGCAGCGCGCCGCTCCGCAACGTGAAGTGGCTCGTCATCTGCTTGAAGATGGCCGTCGTGTCGAAGCCGAGCTGCGAGAACAGCTCCTGGAACACGGGGATCGCCCAGAGGCTGGAATTCGACAGGACGAGGTGTCCGGAGCCGCTCGCATCCAGGAGATTGTCGATGTCGCCTCGGAGGCGGATCTCACCGTCCAGCTGGCCTTCGTTCGCGAAGTTGGAGTTGAAGACGCCTGCGAGCAGGCTGCCGACGTCGACGTCGTCCATGCGGGCCGACAGCGCGAAGCCGAACGGCTCCTGTAGATCGGCGGAGAAGAAGTTGCCTCCGGTCGTCGACCCGTGACCGAGCGAGCGCAGCGCCCCGCCCTCGAAGCGGCCCTCGAGCTGCTCGATCGAGAGGCGTGGCTCGATGTACGTGACGTGCATCTTCGCGCGGTCGATGCTGTGGCCCGCCACCTGTCCGTAGAGCTCGCGCACGCGTGCGCGCGCGCGCACGCGATCGCCCTCGTAGTAGAGGTCGAGCTCGACTTCCTCTGTCGAGCGGATCGAGACCGGCAGGCCGAGCTCGATGTAGACGTCGTTGAGCGCCAGCGTGCCCTCGAAACCGACCGATGCGCCGCCGTCGCGCTGCGTCATTACGGTGAGCAGGCCAGTCTTGACGTCGAAGCGGCCGCGGCACTCCAGCTCCTCGAGCAGCGTCCGCAGCGTATCCTCGTCGAGGAAGTACTGCAGGTGCTCCTCGTCGACGGGGAGGTCCTTCGCGCTAAAGCGCGTCGTCATGCGCGCGCCCGACTCGGTCGGCCTCCAGCGGAAGTCGGTCAGCTCCACCGGTGTCGAGCCGAGCTCGCCGCGCAGCCGCTCACCGACCCAGGCTTCGTCCGTCGACTCGTAGCGGAAGCGCCCCTCCAGGTCGTGCAGCAGCCGGATGTCGCCGAGTCCGAGCCGCGGCAGACGAGCGAGAAGCTCGACCTCGAGGTCCTCGAGCTCCGGCTCCTGTCCGTCCTCCGCGCTGAGAGCGAACAGGGTCTCGAAGTCGATGTGCCCGGACACGTCGAACTTGGTCGGATCGGTCGTGCGCACGGGGGCGCCGTCGGAGAGCGCCTCGACGAAGCTCTCGATCACCGTCGGGTTCGTGACGTCGAGCCCCGCACCGAGCGCTCGGACGCGGACCGGTTCCTCGAATGGAGCGTCGATCTCCACGGCGATCGGCACCTCCGAGCCCGAGCTCATCCAGTTGCCGTGCAGTGACGCACGCAGGTGGGACTGCACGAGGTCGGGGTCGGGCGGCCCGGGCGGCGCGGTGGACGCGATGATCACGCGTCCGTTCACGTCGTGGCTCTCGAACGGAAACTGCTCGAGCTTCGCGCCAACGCCGGCGCTCTCGATCTCCGTCCACGTGCGTCGCGGACCGCGCGGTATGGGCTGGGTGAAGATGGTCGCGGTGTCGACGCGCCCCGTGGCGTTGGTCGCCTCCAGCGGTGCGATCGCCTCCGGCACGCTCTGGCGTAGCGCCTCGCGCAGGTCGGTCCCGTTCACGTCGAGCCCGCTGACCTCCACGTAGAACACCGAGGTCGCCTGGCGCTTCACGCCGCTCTCGACACGTCCGGCGACCTCGATCCCACCTGCGACGTCGGTGGTGGTCCCAACGGCCGCGAGCGAGAGCATCAAGCGCCCATCCTCGCGGCGTCCGTCCGTGCGCAGCGCGAGGTGTCCGTCGATCCCGTCGATCGGCAGCGGCAACGGCGCGTACTGGAAGCCGACGCGGTCGAAGTGCAGATCGAGGGCCGTCGCGAGGCCGAGGCGTTCGACGCTAGCCCACATCTCCAGGTCGAAGTCGATCTCGCCGCCGTGCGGTGCGTAAGTGGGGTAGATCTCCGCGATACCCTCGATGCCCTCGAGCCCGTGCAGCGCCCGGCGCACGTCGTCGTCGACGCGTACGTCCCGGCCCTGGACCAGGAGGTGGAAGAAGGGGAGCACGACCTCGCCACCCGGCCCAGGCATCTGACGCGGGCGCCCGATGAGCTGTCCCTGTGCCTCGACGGTTCCGCCGGGATGTCGACCGCGCAGGTCGAACAGGCCGAGCTCACCCGGTCGCAGGGTGCCGGCGTGCCACGTGTACGCGACGTCGCCGTGCACCTGTTCGGCGCGCAGGGGGAAGCCGAGGTTACGCCGTTCCTCGTCGAGCCGGTTGAGACCGCCGACGTACGCGCAGGACGCCTCGCCCGTCGCCTGGATGACGATGCCGGCTTCCACCTTCGACAGGAGCTCGCGCCGCGCCTCCCCGCCGGTCTTCTCGGTCCAGCCCGAAGGCAGCCGCGCGCCGACTGCGACGCCCACCCGTCCGCGCGGCTCGAGCATCGACCACAGCTCGCGCAGCACGGGGCCGTCGCCGCCCAGCTCGAGCACGGAATCGTCGAGCCTGACCTCGGGGGCGTGCAACCAAGCCTCGCCTAGGAATCCGCGCGGGGCCTCGCCGCCGATGCGGGCGAACGCGTCGGCCCTCTGTCCCTGCCAACTCCCCGCGACGTGCGCCGTGCCGGCCCACGCCTGCGGATCCCACGGGTTCTGCGACTCGGTCGGCGCGAACGACAGCTCGAGGTCGACCGTGACGTCCTCGACGCGGCGCTGGTGCGTGGCGTCGAACGACTCGGCGAGGTGGGGGAGTCGCAGGCTGCCCTGCGCGATGCGCACCGAGGCGTCGATCTCCGGGAGAACGCTCGCGCCGACGACGTAGCGGCCATTGGCCTCGAGGCCGATGAGGCCGCGTGGGTCGAGCGCGCGCAATCCCTCGAGCGGCGTGTTCGGAGGCAGGTAGTCGGTCGAGAGTGCCAGGTCGCGCGCCGAACCGCGCACCTCGAGCACGCCGCCCTCCAGGAGTTGGCCCGCGAGGTAGATCGTGCCCGGATCGTCCATGCGCTGCGCGAGCATGTTCTCGAGCCGACCGACGAGCCGCCGGACACCCTGCGCATCCTCGCGCAGGTTGGCATCGACCCGACCGATCGCGACTTCTCCTTCGGTCGTGTCGACCGACACGCCGAAGCGCTGCAGGATCAGCGCGGGGAGCGGGGCGTCGATGTCGATCGGTGCGTCGCTCTTGGGTTTGCTCACGCCGCGCAGGCGCTCGGTCAGCGCGCGCGAGAGCCGCAGGTGGCCGCCGTCGACGAGCGCGCTCTCGAGGTAAGCGCCGCGCACGGCACTCCAGCCCGCCCTGAGCTCGACGACGTCCAGGCGAAGGTCGGCGGGGTTTCCGAGCTGTACGTCGCGTAGGACGAGCGTGCGCCGGCGTAGCTGGAGGTCGGCCCCACCGATGACGAGCTCGTCTGGTTCGAGCTCGAGCGACCGCGCGATCTCCTTGCGCGTGATGTCCGCGAGTAGACCACTCGCTTCGAGCCACAGGAGCGTGATCGCGCCGACGAACACGAGCCACCCGAAGGAGAGCATCGCGAACGTGGCGATGCGTCGTATCACGCTCCGGGCCGGTGTCGCGCTCGTTCGATCGCGCGCGACGCCGCCCCCCTGGCCCCCGGGTACGGATCGATCCCCCATTGCGTTTCTGCCGCCATACGATCACCCGCCGGGTGTGAAGTCCAGCGGTGAGCACGGCAAGCGCGTGTGCTACCGACGAATCGTCGCATGCAGCGCACTGTGCCGGACCCGAGAATCGTGCGGAAATCACCCTTATTCCGCCAAATCACAACGTTGACACGGCCCTCGCGCATGGACATTCTTTCCGACGCGTCACGAGGCTCTCCGTTCGAATCGTCGAGGAGACCCCGACATCAACGTTCGCCCGAAAGGGAGAAGGTAAACAACCCATGGCCAAGAAACGCGCCAAGAAGAAGGCGACCCGCAAAGCGACCAAGAAGAGGACGACCAAGAAGAAGGCCTCGCGCAAAAAGCGGGGCGCGGTCGACCTCATCATCAGCAAGAGTCGCACCAAGGCTGCTGCGAGCATCAACGTCTCCGGCGAGTTCTACGGCGCCCTGGACGAGGCCGTTCGCGAGATGATCGCGTCCGCCGAAACCCGCGCGCAGAACAACAACCGCCGTACGCTTCGCCCGCACGACCTGTAGGTCGCACTCCCCCCGAAAGGGCTCGATCCTCAGCATCGCGTCCCGATGAGATCAACGAAAGGCGGCCCGAGTGTTTCACTCGGGCCGCCTTGTTTCTGACCTCTAGTGGGGTGTACCCGAAGTTCGTCACATATGTTCGGCCGCTTTCGCGGTGGTGGCAAGGCGCCGGGTTCTGTGCGTAGCCTCTGTGCTACTCACACCAGGGATAGATACTGTCTTGGGGCAACGCCGCCACCGCGCGAACGAGGCCGAACATATGTGACGAACTTCGGGTACACCCCACTAGTGGTGTGAGTCACTCTTGTGCGGCATTTTGGTCGGTGCGTACGCGTTCGCTGCAAGGCGCAGCGACGACGCGACTTCGCTGCAAGTCTCGGAGGAGGCGCAAC
>JAAELL010000284.1 GCA_024226735.1 bacterium
GCATTTTGGTCGGCCCGTACCCGCCCGCTGCTGCGTTGCGCCTCCTGCGAGACTTGCAGCGAAGTCGCGTCGTCGCTGCGCCTTGCAGCGAACGCGTACGCACCGACCAAAATGCCGCACAAGAGTGAATCACACCACTAGTCCCGGCGGACCAGCCGACGATCCAGGCGGGCATCGACGTCGCCACCGCCGGCGCGGAGGTCGTCGTCGCTCCCGGCACGTACGTCGAGACCATCGACCTGCGCGGCAAGGCCGACGTCGAACTTCACCGACGCGGTGTCCGTGCTCTTCGAATAGGGCGCCCCGGCGTCTGCCCCTCCGACTCCAGTTGCTCCACGAGCGCCCGGTCTCAACGGCAGTTGCTCCTTCGGGCGCCCGGTCTCAACGGCAGTTGCTCCTTCGAGCGCCCGGTCTCAACGGCAGTTGCTCCTTCGAGCGCCCGGTCTCAACGGCAGTTGCTCCTTCGAGCGCCCGGTCTCAACGGCGTCAGCCGTTGAACCCAGGGATAGATCGGTGCCGCAAAGCGGCACCAGTGGGGCTGCGGAGCAGCCCCACTAGAAACTAACGCGCCGTGAGTCCGAGAAGTTGCTCCCGAACGGAGCGACGTCGCGGTACCAGGCTTGGTAGCTCCAGCTGCTTCCGATGCCGACCGGCGGGATGCCGGGGAAGCTCCCGTTCGTCTCGATCACGACCGGCCCGCCGTTCACGACGTGCTGCGACTCGGCGAAGGCGTCGAAGCGGAACAAGTGCCGAGCGACGTTCGGGGACCCGTTGAAGCGGTACTGCGGCGAGCCGATGCAGACGATGCCCGACGAGCCGGGCGGCACGATGTAGAGGCCCGGGTTTGGACCGCCGATGAAGTAGCCGAACTGATCCGGGACGCCGCCGTACACCTTGGCGTAGATGCGCTGTCCCGCGAGCGCGAGGCCGGTGAGCTCGATCGTCGCCGCGCTGCCGTTCGAGTTGCTGAGCGGCTGGCAGACCGGATCGCTGACGCCGATCTCGGGGAAGTCGGGCATGAGCAGGAGGTCGTCGTAGTACATCTCCGTCGAGCCGGGCTCGTTCGGGAACAGGTCGAGCGCCTGGATCTCCAGGAGCCCGTTGCTCGTCCCGTTCGGACCCATGGTCCACACGTACGTCTGCCCGCCGGTCAGCGACTGCCCGTTGTAGAACAGATCGACCGAGTCGTTGTCGAGGTCGACTTCGGCGCGGATCGGAACCCACGTGTTGCGGATCAGCGGCTGGTCGACCTGCGTGAACTGGCACGCGCACTCGACCATGTTCGTGTTGCCGTTGAAGTGCACCTGCACCGACCAGCCGTACGGGCCGCCAAAGTTGTAGGTGTTCATCATCAGCCACGTCGAGCGGAACACGAACGACGACGGGTGGTAGACCTGTCCCGTGAACGTCCAGCGGCCGGCGGTCGGATGCGACGACAGGTCGTTGAAGTTGTTGACCGTGTCGACGCCGGTGTTGACCTGCAGGCTGTTGGGGGCCGAGTACGCCGCCGGCGCCGGGGGCTGCCCCGCGACGGTCGAGGACGGCAACCCGCTCGACCAGGACTCCCAGCCGTTGCCGATCGATGCCTGGCCACCGGGGTCGACCGGGGCGCCGGCGGGATAGCTGTCGAAGTTGTCCGCCCAGAGTTGCGCCGTCGCGGGCATCGCCAGCAGGGGAGCGATCGTCGCGGCGAGCACGACGCCGGCCGATCGCGTCGGAAGGAAAGCTTGCATCGGATTCTCCGTCGGTGAGCTCGAGGAACGACGCGCTCGGATGCGCCGCACCAATCGCCCAAGCGTACGTCCGGCGGGCGGATTACGCGACCGGACCCCGTGAGGTTGACCGTGTGCGCAACTCTTGGGGTTTTCCCGCCCGGAACCCCGGCGCGCGTGCTTGCGCTTTTTTGCACAGAGCGTGTCATCGAACGCACTCGCGACAGTCAGTTCGGTACCGGAGGGGCAACGGTCCCTCCCCATACGAGGAGAGAGACGAATGAAGAGCCATACGCATGTGATCGCGCTCGCGATGTGCATTCCGTTCCTGACCTGTCGCACCGCGGCGGCGGCGGACGGGGAAGGAACGTGCTGGACGATGGAGCGCAACCCAATCCCGGTGCACACCGATCGCTACACGTCGCGCGGCCAAGGGCGGTCGTTCGCCGATTGTGGCGTGACCGCGACATGTGACCAGGTCGAGGCGTCGGCGTGGGGCAGGAGCTACCTCTTCAGCGGGGCGGCCGCGCACCAGGATGCTGGTGTTGGCTTCGACTACACGACGTACCGTTGGGCGTGTGACGGATACGGCGAGCTCGAGTTCGAGGGCAAGGTCAAGACCAGGAGAGGCGAGATCCGTGCCCTCGACGGCATGGCGTCGATCGGTCTGGGGGTTTCGGTCGAGCTCGAGAACACTCTGACGCCGCCGGCCACGGCTACGGGCCACGGCTTCGTGACGAACTTCAGTGGCGGCGGCTCCGTGGGAGGTGAAGCCGAGGTCCCGGGCCCGGGTTCCGTGCCGATGCCGGTGCCGCTGACCGTGTCGATCTCGCTTCCCACGAGCGCGCCGGCCGCGGCGCCACACACGATCGTGATTCCAGAGGACCACGACCGCTCGATCGGAAGCGCTTGTCTCGGCCTCTTCTCCTGGCAGGTGCGGACCGAGTCCGCGTCCACGCTCTATGTCGAGTGGACCTTGGGCGGCACGGGCTACGCGCGTGGCAGGATCCTGCGCGGCGACAACGTCTGGACGAACGTCGTTCTCGGCGACCGCTGTCAGTAGCTCGCGATGAAAGAACCGAAAGTCCTGCTGACGGTCGCTCTGGCGGCCGTCCTCCTCCTCGGTATCGTCTCTTGGCTCGCCGGTCCGGACGTGGAGTCAGGAGCTCCTTCTCGTGCTCCCGCGTCCGCGCCGGCGGGGCCTTCCGGCACCGCTGCACGCGCACCGCTGGTGCGCGCACCAGCGCGCGCGCACGAGGTCGGCTACGTGACGTTCACCGATGCCGGCGGGGAGGCGATCGCCGGCGCCGAGCTCGAGTTCCTCGAGCTCTCCACCAACGCGCACGGCGCGGTCACGACCGACGACGGCGGCCGCGCGCGTCTACCGGTGCCGGGGCGGTTCTTGATCCGCGCTCACGCACCCGGATTCTCGCCCCGGCCGCGCATCGTCTCACTCTCGCGCGGCGGCGCGTGCGTGCTGACCGCGACCGGCGGCGTCGAGATCGCGGCGCCGGGACTCCCCACCGAGGTAGCGGAGAGCATCGAGCTCGAGCTGCTGCCGCCGCACGAGGGGGGAGGAGTCGCGCCGCGCGAGCGACTCGCGGCACCTGGGCGAGCCAGCCAAGTGCCGGGCGGGCCGCGGATCGCGCGCGAGCGCTGGGAGGAGCTCTACGCCGCGTACGAGCGCGCCGTCGACGCCTCTTTCGGCGCGGGCGCCGCGCACCCCGAGCTCGAGAGCTCCCTCGCCGCCTTCACGGGCGCGTATCCGTATTCGGTCGAGATCGACCCGCGTGCCCTGCGTGCATCGTGTGCCGGCGACCGCGCGGGATTCGAGCACCTGCCGGCCGGGCCCGGGTATCGCTACTTCGTGCGGGCGCCCTTCCCGATAGCGGCCGTGCCCACAGGCGAGGAGTCGGCGATCGTTTTCCGCCCCGACGGCCGCGTGCTGTCGCGCTCGCGCGCCCTCCCGCGCGCGCTGTCCGGCGAGTTCGAGATCCCTGCCGGCGGTCGCCTGCAGTTGACGCTCGAGGTCGCCAATCCCGGGTCGATCTCCGGGACGCTCGTCGACTTCGACGCGGAGCGCGAGGGGGCGATCGTCGCCCTGCGCCACCTCGAACAGCACGTTCACCCGCACGGTGGTGTCGGGTTGACGACGGCAGACATCGACCAGGAGTTGTCGCCCGACGGCCACGGGGCCTTCCACTTCACCGCCGTGCGCCCCGGGACCAAACGCATCCTCGTGCGCCATCAGCGGCCCGAACGGCGTGTCGCCTACCTCGTGCGCGAGCTCGAGCTCGATCCTGGCCAGCACATCGATTTGGGGGCGCTCTACGCCGAGGGTGCGAGCATCACCTGCACGATCGGCTTCGTGACGGAGAAGGGCGAGCGGCGTTCCGCGCGCGAGCTCTTCGGCGAATCGCAGTCGGCGGGGGTGGGTTTCTCGAACACTCGCGTCCGACCCGCCTGGTCGATGATCACCGACTATGTGCTGACGCCCTTCGACGAGCCGTTCGTGTTCGAGGGCCTCCAGCCGGGTGAGTACCACATCGAGGCGAGCATGGAACGGAGCGTGCGGGCCAAGCTGCGCCCGCCGTACACGCTCGATCGTGCCCGGAAGGGGAAGGTCGTCGTCGAGGTCGTGGGGGAGGCTGCGTCCGAAGTTCGCATCGACCTGCTCGTCGTCGAGGGCAACACGCAGGTGTTCCTCTTTGCGCGGCCGCCCCGTGGCGTGTCCCTCGTCGGCCAGCCCGACGTGCGCCTGCTTTCAGGCGGGCGCGGCATCGACGTTCGACTCGAGGGCCGACACGGGGCACTGCCGTACGGCGCGGTGCTGGTCCCACCGGGGACCTACCTAGCAGTGTGCCGTTCGCGCGAGGGCTTCGCGTGCGTGCGCGAAGTCGTCATCCCTTCCGCCCCCGAGCACGGCGTCGAGCTCGACGTGCTCCCCGCGGTCACGATCGCCGGTCGGGTCGTCGGTTCCGCCGGAGAGCCGCGCACCCGCGACTCGATCGAGCTCGCATTCGGACCGGATGATCCGAGCGCCTACACGCTCGTCACCGGCGCCGATGGCAGCTTTGAGCTCGCTGGAGTCGCGGCGGGGGTCGTCTTGTGGGCGCGCGGCGCCGACGGCACGTCCGCCGGACCGATCCGGATTCCGGATGAGCCGGGCGAGGTCACGCTGCAGGAGGTGCGCATGCGGTGAGCGCTTCGCGCGGTCGCTCTCAGCGCAGCCGCTGCTGCAGTTCCTTGAGCATCACGAGCGCCTCGACGGGCGTGAGCTCCTCGACGTCGAGCTCCTCGATCTCGCGCGCGACCTCTTTCTCACTCGTCTCGAAGAGGCCGAGCTGGAGGGCTCCGCTCGGCGTGCGGATCGCCTCGGGTGAGTCGGCCGCGCCGATGAGCAGCGGGGCGAGACCATCGGCGTCCGACTCGATGTCGAAGAGGACCTTCTTCGCCCGGTCGATCAGCGCCTGCGGGACGCCCGCGAGGCGCGCGACCTGGATGCCGTAGCTGCGGTCGGTGCCGCCCTCGACGATCTTGTGCAGGAAGACGATCTCGTCGTCCCACTCGCGCACGGCCACGTTCAGGTTGTAGACGCCGGGCAGGCGCTCGGCGAGGTCGGTGAGCTGATGGTAGTGCGTCGCGAACAGAGTCCGCGCGCGCACGCTGTCGTGTAGGTGCTCGACGATCGCCCAGGCGAGCGCGAGACCGTCGAAGGTGCTCGTGCCGCGCCCGACCTCATCGAGCACGACGAGCGAGCGTGCGGTCGCGTTGTTGAGGATGTTCGCGATCTCGACCATCTCGACCATGAACGTCGAGGCGCCTCGCGAGAGGTCGTCGGCCGAACCGATGCGCGTGAAGATGCGGTCGACGACACCGATGCGCGCCTCGCGCGCGGGGACGAACGAGCCGATCTGGGCCATCAGGACGATCAGCGCCGTCTGACGGATGTAGGTCGACTTACCGGCCATGTTCGGACCGGTGATCAAGCCGAGTGTGCGCTTGGTTCGGTCGAGGTGGCCGTCGTTGGGCACGAACGCGGCGTTGGACTGCGTGCGCTCGATCACGGGGTGGCGGCCGTCCTTGATCTTGATGCTCTCGCCCTTGTCGACGATCGGCGCGACGTAGCGTCCCTCGGACGCGGTCTGCGCGAGGCCCGTCAGGGCGTCGAGGCACGCGATGGCGCGCGCGACGCCGAGGATGCGCGGGACCTCGCCCCCGAGCTCCGCGCGCAGCGCGAGGAACAGGTCGTACTCCATGTCCTTCGAGCGCTCTTCCGCCTTCAGGACCTTGTCCTCGAACTCCTTCAGCTCGGGCGTGATGTAGCGCTCGGCATTCTTGAGCGTCTGCTTGCGAACGTACGTGTCCGGGACGCGATCGACCTGGCCGCGCGGCACCTCGAGGAAGTAGCCGAAGACGCTGTTGAAGCCGATCTTGAGGCCCTGGATGCCTGAACGCTCGGCCTCCTCGGCCTGGAAGCGCGCCATCCAAGCCTTGCCGTCGCCGGCGATCTGGCGCAGCTCGTCGAGCTCGGCCGAATAGCCGGGGCGCACGAGCCCGCCCTCCTTGAGCGTCATGGGAGGGTCGTCGACGAGCGTCGCGGTGACGCGCGCGACGAGCTCGCTCATCGGATCGAGCTCGACGAACAGCTCGCCGAGCACCTTCGAGTACGCGTCCTCGAGCTTGGCGCGGATCGGCGCGACATAGGACAGCGAAGTGGCGAGACCGACGAGATCGCGCCCGTTGGCGCGTCCGGTCGAGACCTTGGCGACGAGGCGTTCGACGTCGTTGATCTTGCCCAGGAGCTCGCGCACTTCCTCGCGCAGGAACGGGCCGTCGACGAGCTCGGCGACGCCGCGCTGGCGAAAGTGGATCGCGTCGACGTCGCGCAGGGGCGCGAGGACCCACTCGCGCAGGAGGCGCCCGCCCATCGGCGTGCGCGTACGGTCAATCGTGTCGAGGAGCGTGCCTTCGCGGCGCGCGCCGCGCTGGGTCACCGTCAACTCCAGGCACGAGCGCGTCGCGCGGTCGAGCACGAGGTGTTGCGCCGTGTCGACGGCCTCGAGCGCCAGCACGTGCTCGCACGCGCCGCGTTGCGTCTCGAGCAGGTACTCGACGAGTGCGCCGGCGGCCGGAACGATCGCCGAGTCGTCCTCGACGCCGAAGCCCTCCAGCGTCTTGACCTTGAACTGCTCGTGCAGCACGCGCCGGCACGCGTCGCGCTCGAAGCGCCAGGGCTCGCGCGTTCCGACGCGCGGGCCGAAGTCGCGTTCGAGGACTTCCGCCAACTCCGGATGGGCCTCGCCCGCGCCCTCGGGCCACAGGAGCTCGGCGGGCCCGATCCGGCCGAGCTCGTCCTCGACGGTCTGGGCTTCGGTCTCGGTCACCAGGAAGCGCCCCGTCGACACGTCGACCCACGCCAGGCCGACGCTGGTCTTGGTCGGGAAGAGGCACGCGAGCCAATTGCTCTTGCGCGCGTCGAGCGCGTTCTCCTCGGTGATGGTGCCGGCGGTGACGACGCGCACGATCGCGCGGTCGACGATGCCCTTGCTCGTGCGCGGGTCGGACATCTGCTCGCAGATGGCGACCTTGAAGCCCTTGCCGACCAGCTTCATCAGGTAGCCGTCCATCGCCTTGACCGGTACGCCGGCCATCGGCATCGGATCGCCGTGCTTGTCACGCGAGGTGAGGGCGATACCGAGCTCGCGCGACGCGACCTTCGCGTCGTCACCGAACAGCTCGTAGAAGTCCCCCATACGGAAGAAGAGCAGCGCGTCGGGCTGCTCCGCCTTGGCCTTGCGGAACTGGTCCATCATCGTGACCTTCGTCCGCTTACCGCTGCGCTGCCGCTTCTTCAGAACGGATTCTGCTTGAGGTGATGCGTCGCTACTCATCGCTGGGCGCGGATTCTAGGGCAACGCGGTCAGGAAGTCCTCGCTTCCCCGTATGCTCGCGAGCGGCTCGTCCCGGACCCCACCTGCCTCGACCTGTGCGACGCGATCTCATCCTCTACGTCCTACTGCCCGCCGTGATCGGAGCGGCGCTGCTGGCGGCCTATTTCTCGGGGGTCGACTCCTGGATGTCGGCTGTGGCGCCGCCCGCGAACCGCGAATACGGCGCCCTCGAGAACCTGCAGAACCTGGTGCTGCTGCTCGCTGCGTGGACGGCGTGGCGGGCCTCCCGGGGCGTGGCGGGGCGTGCGCGGGCGATCTGGACGGTCGTCGCGGTCGGGAGCCTGTTCGTCCTCTTGGAGGAGCTCGACTTTGGGCTGCACTACTACGAGTCCCTCGCCGGCGTCGAGGAGTCCGAGCGGGCCGAGGTGCGCAACCTTCACAACCAGTACGGCGCCTCGCACTACCTCAAGCGCGTCGTCGATCCGGCGATGGGGGTGTTCTTCCTCGTCCTGCCCCTGGTCGCCTTGCGCAAGGGGAGGGCCGGGTGGCGGCGCTTCGTGCCCCACGTCCTCTCGCCGCTGACCCTGCTCCTCAGCGTGGCGGTCTCCAAGACCGCCCATTTCGGGGAGGACGCCTGGTCCCACAACGACGCGCTGCGCAGCAACCTCTCGGAGTTCCGAGAGCTGTTCGTCTACTACCTGTGGTTTCTCTACTTTCGATACATGGCCGAACGCCGTGGAGAGCCGTCTGAGGGGGTCTGAGGACCTGCGGAGCCGTTTTCAGCAGGTTTGGCCCCCTTGTTGCTCCAAGATCTCCATTGCATCGCCGAAGAAGCCTCCCAGGAGTGCCTTAGACCGGACGATGCGTCCGTTTCCATCGAGCCGTCCTCTCGCCCATACACCCGTGAAGCCTGTCGTACACACCCCGAAGCTCGTGCTGGCGCTGACCGCGGCCGGTGCGGCTTCGTGCGCGACCTACAATGAGCGGACGGTCGACGCCCTGCGGGCTTTCGAGAACGGTCGCTTCGAGGAGGCCTGGGAGAGCTACGGCGAGGATGACGTCACGCGCTCGGAGTTCCTCGCGGGCGCGGAAGCGGGGATGGCCTGCTTCGCCGCGGGTGAGTGGGTGCTCGCGATCGACTACTTCTCGCGCGCGGCCAGCGCCGTTCGCGACTTCGAGGAAAAAGCACTCGTCTCACCCGAGAGGGCGGCCTCGGGTCTGCTCTCGTGGGCGGTCAACGAGTCGTTCAAGGACTACCACGGCGAGGGCTTCGAGCGCGTCATGCTGCACGCGACGCTCGGCCTGGCCTACCTCGCGACAGGGGCGGTCGAGGACGCGATGGTCGAGGTGCGTCTCGCCGACGACTTGTTGACCGGCGAGGAGGACCTCTACGACACCGACTACCGCGCGGGTGGCCTCGGGCACTTCGTGTCGGCGATCGGCTTCGAGCTGCTCGGCCGGCCGGACGATGCGTTCATCGACTACCTGCGCATGGAGGAGAAGGGGCTCGGCGGTCAGCTCGCCGGTCGCGCGCTCGTGCGCCTCGCGCACGAGCTGAACCGTACGGACGAGCTACCGCGACTCGAGGAGCGCTACGGCAGATACGTCGCGCCCCCCGAGGACGCAGCGCGCATCATCGTCGTCGCTGGCGTCGGGCTCGGTCCCTTCAAGGAAGAGACGCGCCTCGACATCCCCACCGGTGACGGCGTGCTCGCCTGGAGCGTCCCGAGCCTCACCGCCCATCACCAGATCATCTCGAAGCTCGTGCTCGACGTCTCGGGCAACCCGATCGAGACCGTCGTCATCGAGAACGTGGCGAGCGTCGCGAAAGAGAACCTCGACGATCGGCTCGCTTGGCTCGCCACCAAGTCGGCGGTGCGCGCGGTGATCAAGCGCGAGATGACCCAGCAGCTCGAAGAGGAGCACGGCGGAATCGGATTCCTAGCCGGCAACCTCTTCGCCCTCGTCACCGAGCGCGCCGACTTGCGCGCCTGGACCACCCTGCCCGATACCTGGCAGGCGTGTCGCGCCTTCGTCTCGCCCGGAACGCACGAGGTCGTGCTGCGGGCGAACGGCGGCGGGACCCGCCGGCTCGGGACGTTCGTCCTCGAGCCCGGCGAGACCGTTTTCGTTTACGCACGAACGCTGCAAACGCGACTGTACGTGCATACCATCGGCGGTCGGCGAACCGACCTGGCCGCGTCCGAGCGCGAGGCTGTCGGGGCCGAGTGAGCCCCGCCGACCCGCCGTCCACAGGAGAAACGATGAAACCCACCCAAGCCCTGGCCGCCTGCACCCTCGCGCTCTTCGCCGTGGGCTGCGGTTCGACCCGTTACAAGAACGCCCAAGACGAAGAGACGCTCAACGTCGATTGGGGCTCGACCGACCTGCAGACGTTCTCGCAGCACATGGTCGATTCTTTGCTCGAGTCACCGCAGCTCTCGTACCTCTCGAACCCCGCCAAGGGCGACGACCAGCGCATCGTCGCGGTGATGGGCGGCGTCTCGAACGAGACGCGCGAGCACATCAGCACGGCGGGCATTACCGACTCCGTTCGCGCGTCGCTCCTGCAGAGCGGCAAGTTCCGCTTCGTCGCCGGCGATCCGGGTCAGGACGAAGTCGGCAAGCAAGTGCGCTTCCAGCAGGGCACGGGCCGCGTCGACCCGAACCTCGCCAAGGCCTTCGGACGCCAGCTCGGCGCCGAGGTCGTGATGTACGGAGCGCTGCGCGACATCACCAAGAAGACCGGCCGCTCGTTCGAGTCCCTCGGGACCAAGAAGAAGGACGTCTACTACCAGTTCGTCCTGAACTGCGTGAACGTCGAGACGGGCGAGATCATCTGGTCGAACGAAGAAGAGATTCGCAAGACGCAGGTCGTGGGCCTGTTCGGCAGCGGTTGATCAGCGCGCGATCTCCAGCGCGCGCGCCTCGACGTCGCGCGTGAGCCCGAATGCAGCACGGACGCGGCGGTCGATTCCCGCCGCGTCTGGCGTTTTGATGGACGCGAGCGCCATGACCTCGTCGTGCAGCCGCGGATCATCGTCGCGCGTCGCGATTGGTAGGGGCTGGCCGGCCAAGTGCTTGATCTTCACCTGCGGAAAGCTTCTCTGCCGCGCGTCGCGAAACATCGCGCGGTGCCAGGCGGCGGCGACCGATCCGTTCAGGACGGCGACGACGAACGCGGGATGGAGCCCAGGGACCTCGGCGGCTGCGAGCAGGCTGTTGCGAAAGTACGTCGGTTCGACGTGCAGCGCGGCGAGTGGCCGGTCCGCCGTCTGGCGCAAGAGCACGGGGAAGCTCTCGTAGCGCGCGCGCGTCGCGACCCGAAACCGGACGCCAGGGCGCTTCTCGACCGACGTGCACAGCCGTGCCGAAGCGGGCCGCAAGTGGTACGGGTCGAGATCGCGCCCCTGCCGCAGGGCCGGCCACTGATCGTGCTCCGGGCCCAGGACGAGCTCGCGCGCGGCGTTGCCGGTGTGCACGCCGACGTCGCGGAACGTCTTCACGGGTGCGCGCGGGAAGTTAGCGAGCGCGGCGATGAGGGCCGCGTCGCGTGGCTCCGCCACCGTCCAGGGCTCGGCGGAGCCGCGCGCGCCTGCCCCATCCCGTGGCAAGAGGACGATCAGCACCGCGGGCTCGGTCACCCCGTCGAACGCGTGCTCTCCGAGCTCCTCGGGGGGCCGGCAGAGCCGTGCGTGGGCGGTCACCGAGGCGCGCGCCGGCCCGTAGCGCTCGAGCTCGGTCAGGGGCCCCGGGGCGAGCACGGCCGCGCCGCTGCCGTGCTCGGCGACGTGCCGCGCGATGCGCGCCAGGAACGCGCCCTGGAGCGACGGCCAGCCCCCGAGGCGTGCCGGGTCGGGCGCTGCGATGGGGCTCGCGTGGCGGCCGGAGAACGACGACCAGGGCGGGTTGGCGAGGATCCACGTCCCACCAGGCCAGGGCCGCTCCGCCTCGAGCGCGTCCCCGCAGACGATGTGCTCCTCCAGGGCCTGGCTCGAGCGCAGGCCGGCCGCCGCGCACAGCCGCGTCCGGGCCCGGCGGGCGCGTTCCGGATCGAGCTCGATGCCGAACAGGCCCCTTTGAGCAAACCCCGGATCCCCCCCGGCGGCCTCGAGCGCCGCCAGCAGGAGCGCTCCGTCCCCGCAGGCCGGATCGAGCACCGCGGTGGGCTCGTGCGGAAGCTGGCGCGCCACGCGCCGCGCGAGCTCGGGCGGCGTGTCGACGACGCCTCGGTGGGCGCCACGGCGGGGTTCCGGGGGGAGAGGCAATCGAAATGGGCGTTCTAAGCGGTGGGCGGGCTTCCGTAAACCTTTGTCTTTGAATGGTTTGTGCCGACTGCGAGGGCTCGGGCTCTTTTTGGGGTTCGGTAGCCGGCCCTTTTGGGCTCTGTGTAGCGACGCTGAAACTGCTGAGACGAGCGACTCCTGAACAGCGACATCCCACCTCTGAGGACGGGCCACCCAGGTCCGTCCTCAGTTCTCATTTGGAAATATCACAATTTGTTGGATTTTGCGGGTTCGCCTGGCCCGCTTTTAGCGCTTGTACGTGTGGCCGAGGCGGTTGGAGAGCCCCCTCGGTGCATTGGAGAGCTAGAGAATCTGAGAGAAGCAGGCAGCTCCCTGGGTCCCTGACCCGGGGAGCTGTCGTTTCATGGGTGCTTTCGGGCGGGTCGGAAAGTTTTTCGGACCGCACCGTTCGGATTGCCGGGAGAGCTGGCTCAAGGTCGTACAGCCTGAGAGCTGTGCTGGGGATCCTGACTCTAACGAGTCATGAAGCCCGCCGGTGAGAGCCGGCGGGCTTCGACTTTTTTTGGGGGAGCGGGTCCCGGGGCGCTGACCCGGTACGGCGCGCGGGCCCTACCGCCGCTCCCCCGCGCCCTTGACCAGCGACGTCAACACGTGGTCCCTCCACGCCCCGTTGATGTGCAGGTAGTCCCGTGCGTACCCCTCCTCCACGAACCCCAGCCGCTTGAGCAGCGCCCCGCTGCGGAGATTGTCCGGCTGATAGTTCGCCATGACCCGGTGCAGCCCCAGCTCGCCGAACGAGTAGTCGATCAGCGCCTCCAGCCCCTCCCGCATCAGCCCACGGCCCTCGTGGGAGGAATCGATGCTGTACCCGAGGTGGCAGGCCTGGAAGGCCCCGCGGACGATGTTCGCGAGGTTGGCGACGCCGACGATCGACTGGGTCGGGTCGCTCTTGAGCCACAGGACCATCCGTGCGCCCCGGTCCTCGTGGAACTCGCGCACGTTCGACTCCAGCTGATGCCGCCACCAGGTCAGGGTGAGGAACTCGGGTGAGCGCCGGGGCTCCCAGCGCTCGAGGTGGGCCTGGTTGCGGATGTAGTAGTCGAGCTCGCGTTGCTCGGCGCCGGGGCTACCCAGCTCGAGGACCAGGCGCTCGGTCTCCAGACGGGGTAGCGGTCGGCTCATTGCCCGGGGAACGTACCCGGAGCCCGGGATGGCGGAAAGCCCAGGATCCCCCGGAAAGTCGGCGGAAAGTCCGCGGAAAGTCGGTTCGGAGGACGAGCGGTCCGCGGCTCCTTTCGGTACAGCTGGAGAGCTGTGCTGGGGATCCAAGAGAACTCTTCTCGACTCGAGCCCGGAGGCATCTGCCCCCGGGCTCGTGTTTTTGCGTCCATCCCCAACGGCACGCGTCCGCTCAGGTTTGTCGTCCCGCGAGCCGACCGAATGCAAGGAGCGTGTAGTTCCGTTCAGGTCACGGCACCCTCAGTCGTCTAGCATCCCTCAATGGATCTCTACCTCGTCACCGGCGGCGCCGGCTTCATTGGTTCCCACATCGCAACGGCTCTGGTCCAGCGCGGTGACCGCGTGCGGGTGCTCGACGATCTCTCGAGTGGCCGTATGGAGAACCTGGCGCACCTCGAGGTCGGCGAAGTCGACAGCGGGGCCGACGTCGAGTTCCTCGCCGGCGACCTCGCCGACCGGGCCAGCACGCGGGCCGCGACGCGGGGCGCGGTCGGCGTGTTCCACGAGGCCGCGCAGGTCTCGGTGCCGCGCAGCGTCGAGGACCCCGAGCGCAGCTACGCGGTCAACGTCTCCGGAACGCTCGGGTTGCTCGAGGCGAGTCGTGCGGCGGGGGTCAAGCGCGTCGTGTTCGCCGCTTCGTCGGCTGCCTACGGCGACTGCGAGAAGCTCCCCAAGATCGAGACGATGCTGCCCCAGCCGCTGTCGCCTTACGCCTCGGGCAAGGTCGCGGCCGAGCACCTGATGCGCGTGTGGGGCGAGTGCTACGGGATCAAGACCGTGTGCCTGCGGTACTTCAACGTCTTCGGTCCGCGGCAGGCCGACGACAGCCCCTACACCGGCGTCATCGCGATCTTCGCGCGGGCGCTCTTGTCGGGCCGCGCGCCGACGATCTACGGCGACGGCGAGCAGACCCGCGACTTCACCTACATCGACAACGTCGTGCGTGCCAACCTGGCCGCAATGGAAGCCGAGCTCGAGCCCGGGGCGGTCGTCAACGTCGGCACCGGAGCCCGCGTCTCGCTCAACGAGCTGTACCACACGATGGCCGAGCTGCTCGGTCGCGAGGACCTCGAGCCACACTACGAACAAGGTCGGACCGGGGACGTGCGACACAGTCTCGCGTGCCTCGACCGCGCGCGGGACTGGCTCCACTACGAGCCCGAGGTCGACTGGCGCGCGGGGCTCGCGACCACCGTCGATTGGTACCGCGCGGCGATCGCCGCCGAGGTCTGAGCAGAATCCCGGGATCGCAGTCGGCCCGAGGTGGACGCCCACGGGCGCTGCTAGTACCCTCTTCCGCCTACTTGGCGGGCGGATCGTTCTTGTTTCCCTGCCCACCCCGGCAACGAGGAAGATCCATGGGATTCCAAGCAGATCTCGGGCGGCTGTTCGGTCTCGACTCCGTCGACTACAGGTACAACCTGTCGAAGGAAGAGCTCTTCGACGAAGCGATCGCGAACGATCGCGGCCGCATCGCCAAGGACGGACCCGACGACGCGCAGAAGGCGTACCCGACCAAGCTCGGCAAGAGCGGTCCGCTCGTCTTCTACACCGATCCCTCCTGCACTGGGCGTCCCGTTCAAGACACTTTCGGCGTCGCCTCGCCGGGTCTCGAGGACAAGATCTGGTGGAAGCCGGACTTCCAGAGGTTCGATCCGGCGAAATTCGGTCCGCTCCTCGAGCGCGTCGGCAAGCACCTGAACGAGAAGAAGGCGCAGCTGTACGTCAAGGACGTCTACGCCGGCTCCGATCCCGAGTACGCCGTCCCGTACCGCTTCGTCGGCGAGTACGCGACGCACGCGATGTTCGTGCACAACATGTTCCCCAAGGACGTCGCGGGCGTCGCGGACGAGGATCAGAAGCGCTGGACGTTGCTCAACGTGCCTTCGTTCCGCGCCGACCCGGAGCGCGACGGCACGCTCTCCGCGCGCGCGGTCATCATGAACTTCGAGCGGAAGATCTGCTTGGTCGTCGGTCGCGCCGATTACTGCGGCGTGAACAAGAAGACGATGTTCACGGTGATGAACTACCTGTTGCCCGAGCTCGGGCACATGTCGATGCACTGCTCCGCCAACGTCGGCCCGCGCGGCGACGGCGCGATCCTGTTCGGACTGTCGGGCACGGGCAAGACGACGCTGTCGGCCGATCCGGGCCGCAAGCTGATCGGCGACGACGAGACCGCGTGGACGCAGAGCGGCATCTCGAACCTCGAGGACGGTTGCTACGCGAAGCTGATCGATCTCGACAAGCAGGCCGAGCCCGTGATCGCCGCCGCGCTGTCGATGCCCGGCACGTTGATCGAGAACGTCCCGGCGCTGCCCGGCAAGCGCATGGAGGACACCGATCCGCAGGACCTCGATCTCACTGACAACTCGATCACCGAGAACACGCGCTTCTCGTATCCGTTGACGTGCAACCCCGGCGTCGCCGAGGGCGCGAAGGGACCGCACCCCGAGACGATCGTGCTCTTGACCGCGGACGCGTTCGGCGTGTTGCCGCCGGTTTCGATCCTCGACACGAAGGAGGTCATGTACCACTTCGTGATGGGTTTCACGGCCAAGCTCGCCGGGACCGAGGTCGGCATCACCGAGCCCAAGGCGGCGTTCTCCGCTTGCTTCGGCGCGCCCTTCATGGCGCACAAGCCGTCGGTGTACGCCAAGCACCTGGCCGAGAAGATGAGCCAGAACGACACGCGCTGCATCCTGCTCAACACGGGCTGGGGCGGGGGCCCCTTTGGCGTCGGCAAGCGCATCTCGATCCACGACACGCGCGCGCTGCTCAACGCCGCGCTCGACGGCAAGCTGCACGAGTCGAGCGACTACGAGGCGCACCCGATCTTCAACCTGAAGATGCCCAAGAGCTGCCCCGGCGTCGACGCGAAGATCCTCAACCCGCGTAACACGTGGGCCGACAAGGGCGCCTACGACACCGCGGCGAACAAGCTGCGCGACCTGTTCCGCACGACGTTCACGGACAAGGGCTTCGCCGAGCTCGGCATCGAGCCGGTCATGTAGCGTCTACCGGCCCCACGCACGCGGCCCCGTCCGCGAGCGCCTCGCGCCACACCGGCGTCTCCCGCACGGTCTCGACCGTCAAGGGGGGCGCCGGTTCGCGTTGGTCGTCGGCGATCAGCTCGAGCTCCCAGAAGCCAACGTCGTGCCAGCGCCCCAGCTTGTACCCGACGCGCGCGAACGTGCCGACGGGTTGGAACCCGAGCGCCTCGTGCAGACGCACGCTGCCTTCGTTCGGCAGCGCGATGCCGCCGATCGCCATGCGAAAACCCTGCGCGCGCAGGATCGCGATCAGCGCCGTGTACAGCCCGCGTCCGACCCCGCGCCGCTTGTGCCGCTCACCGACGTAGACCGTCGTCTCGACCGCCCAGCGGTACGCGGGCGGCGCGCGGAACGACGTGGCGTAGGCGTAGCCGAGCACCTCGCCGCCGTCTTCACAGACGAGCCACGGCGCGACGGCGAGCGTGCGCTCGACGCGCGCCGCGAGCTCGTCGAGCATCGGCGGCGCGAGCTCGAACGAGACCGCGGTGTGCTCGACGACGGGCGTGTAGATGGCGAGGATCGCCGGTAGGTGGCGAGGTTCGGCGAGGGCGAGGGTCACGGCCATGGGCGCATGGTAGGGCCGAACCGCCGCGAGTTTGCGTGCGGACTAGCAGCCCGTTGAAAAAGTCATTCGGCGCCATGACGACATCCTCCACGCCCGGTCGGCACCTGAAAGCCTCCCCGAATCCACGAATTCGCCTACGTTTCCAGGCGCCAACCGGACGCGGATGCTGTCGCCCTGGCA
>JAAELL010000285.1 GCA_024226735.1 bacterium
GCCACCGGCGGCGACGATGACGCTGCCGTCGAGCACCAACGGGGAGCTCGAGAAGCCCCAGATCGGAACCTCCGACTCCGTGTCTGCCGCCACGTTGCGTGACCACAAGAGAGCGCCGTCTGTGACGTCGAGGACGTTCAGGATTCCGGTCGCACCGACGGCGTAGACGCGACCATCGCTGAGCGTCGGTGTCGCGCGCGGGCCGGCGCCGCCCATCGAATCAAAAAAACGGACCGCGTCTCGGTGCGTCCACAGCGGCTCGCCGGTGTTCGCGTCGTAGCAGGTGACGAGCTCGTCCTCTCCGCGCTGTTCCTGCGTGTAGGCGAAGTTGCCGTGAACCGCGAACGAGGACCACCCGGGGCCAATGGGTCGGCGCCACAACTCGATCGGTGCCGACGCAGACCAATCGGTCTCGATGCGAACTCCGGGGATGACGCTGTCGCGACCGGGCCCACGAAAACCGCTCCAGCCGCCTTCAACGTCCGCTGCCGAGAGAGCCGACAGACTCGCGGTCGACCGGTCGCCGACGTCCGCCAGGAGCCGTTCCTCGCAGGTTTCCGTAAAGCGCCACGCGAACTCAAAAGTGTGATCGCCGGTCAGCCCCTCCATCCGCACCACCGTCCACACGCCGCACGCGATCAGGATCGTCGCAATCAGCGTGGCTCGCCGAACTCCGTCCGCAAGGCGCCGGGTGGCCACCGCCCAGGCGACCAA
>JAAELL010000286.1 GCA_024226735.1 bacterium
CATTTTGGTCGGCCCGTACCCGCCCGCTGCTGCGTTGCGCCTCCTGCGAGACTTGCAGCGAAGTCGCGTCGTCGCTGCGCCTTGCAGCGAACGCGTACGCACCGACCAAAATGCCGCACAAGAGTGAATCACACCACTAGCATGAGCATCGAGACGTGCGAGGAGGCCCGTGTGTGGCTTGCGTAGGCCAAAAAACCTGCTCGTAGGCCAAGAACAAGTTGCGACGAGCCAGCGTCTGATGTGGACTGGAGGCCGGCGAGAATCCGCTCGTCGTCCGTTCTGGAGATCACCCCATGATGAAGAGCCGCTTCTGGGCCGCCGGCGTGAGCGCCGCGGTCATCGCAATGATGGGCGCGCCCGCCGCTGGCGCAGCCCCGGACTGATGAGCCCCCGCCCAGGGCGCCAGTTCGGCACCCACCCCCCCTCCGACGGTCGCCGGTGGCGCGACCGGCTCCACCGGCACAGCTGCGGCAGCGACTCTTCCTCCGGCGGTGATCCGCGGTGAGTCGGCGCGCAATCTGCTCAAGATGCACTGGAGCTATCCGGTGTACACGCCGCCGGTGGAGAAAGACGCCAAGGGCAGCGTTGCGGTGCGCAAGCGTCAGGCGTTGAGCCGCGAGGCGGCGATCGCCTACATCGCTGGCGACGACCCGCGCCCGCTGCTCGTCCTGCGTGAGTGCAAGGTCTGCAACGGAACCGACGACGCGCTCCTCAAGGGTGGCGTCGACAACGAGAAGACCTTCCTGTTGTCGCGTTGGTTCCACTGCGTGAAGTTGCCGGCCGACGTGCTGGAGAAGGATCACCCCTTCCATGCGCTGTTCACGCAAGAGAAGCCCGAGCACCTGTTCGTATGTTCGATCGACGGCACGAACCACAATGCGCTCGAGTCGGACACGTCGCGGACCAAGCTCTGGAAGTCGCTGCACGGACTGCTCGCGCGCGAGTACCTGAGCAAGCCCGACAAGCCGCTCAAGCGCGCCGCCAAGCTCCTTGACCAGATGGACGTCGTCGACCGGCGGCTCGACGAGCTGACCCAACGTCGTGACGACCTCCTCGAGAAGGACGGACCGGACTCGAGGAAGCTCCCGAAGTTGGCGAAGAAGATCGCCAAGGCCGAGGCGGAGCGCGACGAGCTCAGGGCCGACATCGTGAAGGCGACGGCGCTCAAGCTGAAGCCGCGCGAAGAAGAAGAAGCCAAGTAGGCATCCGCGCGACCGACCGATCATCGGGGCGGCGAGCACATGCTGCTCGTCGCCCCGATCCTTAGCCCGGACGATTTATGAACGTGACTCGACGACACGCGTTCCTCCTTCTCCTCCTCCTGCTGGCGACCCTGTCGGCGCCGCTCGTGCATGCCCAGCACAAGAAGCAGGGCGCCGGGATGGAGGAGTTCGAGGAGGTCGATCCATACACGCTCGGGGAGCGGGAGCGGATGGACGCGCTCGGCTACGTCGCGTTCGCGCCCTTTCCCTGGAACGGGACCGAGCGCACCGTGCAGGTGCGTGAGAACATGGGCGGGGTGCCGACGCTGTTTGTCGAGACGGCGCACTTCCGCATCTTGTCGACCCTGGGGACCTACGAGATTCCCAACGACCGCGAGGAGAAGGCGCGGTTCAAGGCCGAGATCGGGCGGCTCAAGAAGAAGCTCGGCCGCATTAAGGTGCCCAAGAAGAAGGTCGATCCGTGGCTGCGCCTGCACATCTACGCGCAGCGGGCCGAGGAGCTCTACTCCGAGTTCTGCAAGGACTTCGGCCTCACGGACGAGAGCTTTCCCGCCGAGGCGCCCTTCCTGGGAAGACCGCACAAGCTGCTGCTCGTTCTCTGTCAGCGCAAGAGCGAGTTCGCCCGCTACACGCGCAAGTACTACGGCGCCGAGTACGAGTACTCGCTCAACTGGGGCGGCCCGAAGGAGCCGATGTTCTTCGGGGCCAACGTCGAGATCCTGGAGTCCAGCTGGGGCGAGACCGAGGACGTGCCCTTCGACTCCATGCTGTACTGCCGCATCGCCGGTGGCCTCGCGAGCAACTTCGTCGACGGTTATCGCGGCGCGGTCTTCAGCGCCCCGCGCTGGTTTACGACGGCGATCGGGCACGTGTACATCCGGCGCTTCGATGCTCGCTACAGCATTGTCGGTGGAAGACAGACGAACCGCGGCCCGGACGACGACAGTTGGCGGTGGGAGCCGCGCGTGCGGGCCCTGGTCAAGAACGCCTTCTACGCCAAGGCTCCCGCGACGTTCGCCTGGCAAGAGCTCGGCGAGATGAACGTGCGCGATCACATGGTCGTGTGGTCGAAGCTCGAGTACCTGATGAACGAGGCCGAAGGAGACCGCAAGGCATACCTCGAGGCGATGTGCGCGCCGCCCGAGGGTGAGTCGGTCGATTGGCAGGCGAAGGCTCTGCAGGACGCCTTCGGGATCACGCCCGAGCAGCTGGACAAGGCTTGGTCGCGCTGGGTGTCGAAGACGTACAAGAAGCGCTGATCGAGCGCGCTGCTCCCTCCACGTCGGCATCCAGGCCGCGCTCGCGCGCGACTACTGCTGGCCGAAGATCTCGAGCGCGCGCTGGGCCAAGCGGACTCAGTTGCTCCCGGTCGCGTCCTGTTCGGCTCGCCCCAGGTCCACGTCGAACGGCACGCCCGCGACGAGGTCCAGGCCGAGCTCCAGCGCGACCTCCGCGACGAGCGTGTCGGCTCCAGCGGCGAGCGCGGACTCGCGGTGACCCGTGACGCCGACCAGGAGGGGGATACTGCCCATGCGTGCGGTCGAGTGTACGCAACCGGGCGCGGCGAAACGAAAAGGCCCGGCGTCTCGCTTCGACGCCGGGCCACTCATGTCGCTCTCTTCCGCGGCGATCAGCCGCCGCGCTTGCCGGAACCGCGAAGCTCGGCGCGGGCCTTGGCGGCCTCGTCCTTGTCGAGCTTGCCGTTCTTGTTCGTGTCGTATTTCTCGAGGATCGCCTGGCGGCGCCCGGACGCCTTCGGATTGCGCTTGCGGCGCTCTTGGGCCGGCTTCTGGAGTCGCTTCTCGGACTTGGGCTTCCGGGTACGCTCACCGCCGCGCTCGCCGCTGCCTTTTTTGCCCTTTGCCTTGCACAGCACTCCGCGGGCTTGCTTCACCTCCGCACGATCGAGCTTGCCGTCCTTGTTCGCGTCGAACTGCTTCAGCATCGCTGCGTGCTGCCTCTTGGCCGCGCGCTTGCGGCCGGCGGCGAGCGCCTCGCGCGCCTTCTCACGCTCCGCGGGTTCGAGCTTGCCGTTCTTGTTCGCGTCGAAGCGGGCGAGGATCTCGGCCCGATGCGTGCGCTTGCCGGGCTGGCGTGCGCCGCGCCGTTTCGGACCGTCGTCCTGGACCGCCTCGGGAGTCTTCTGGGGAGCCTTGTCGGGGCGCTGAGCGGCAGCGAGCGGACCGAAGGCCGTGAGCAGGGCGAGCAGGGCGGCGGGTGTCGCGATTCGAATCATCAGGTTCTCCGTGGAGGGCGTTCTCGGCGTACGTGCCCTCCAACCCGCGGTCTGCGCCAGGTTGCGCGCGAGATCGCGAATCCGCGTGAGCGGCGCCGTACGTGTTGCCGGCGGTCGCCGCATCAGTGGGGCTGCACGTTCGCGCCGGGGCGCAGCGCCGTGAGTAGCGCGCGCACCTGATCCGCGCGCAGCGCGAGGACCGCGACGCAGGCACCGAGCACGATCCACGCCATCGCGAAGAGCGTGCCGCGGTCGTCCGCGACGACGATGCCGAGCGGCCCGAGGTGGCTCAGGATCGCGCCGAGCATCAGGCCCATGCCGAGACCGGCGCCGAGAATGCTCGTGCACGGGACCAGGAGCAGGACGACCGCGACCAGCTCGGCGACCATCTCCGGCGGAGCGGCCAGAGTGGCCAGGGGCGCGGCCGAGCCGGGCCTCGAATGGCCCTTTGTTCTGGAGTGAGCTACGCGGCTTCGGCGGCGACGTCGCTGCTCGGGACGCCCAAGAGCGCCGCGTAGCGGTCGGCGATGAGGTCCCACGTGTAGTGCTCGACGACGCGGGCACGCGCGAGTTGGATGCGTCGTTCGCGCTCCGCTCCTCCGAGCGCGTCGAGCGCGTCGAGCCGGTGGACCAGCGCGCCCGTGTCCGCGAAGTACGTTCCGGCGTCCGCGAGCACCTCGCGGTTGAACGGATTGTCGTGCGCGCAGACCAGCGTGCCGCAGCCCATCGCCTCCAGGAGCGAGGGATTCGTCCCGCCGACGCTGTGGCCGTGCAGGTACACGTTGCAGTGGCTGCGTAGGGCGGCGAGCTGGGCCGGGTCGTAGATCGGTCCGAGAAGCCGCGTACCGGGGCGCTGCGCGGCGCGCGCGCGGACGGCGGCGCAGTAGGCGTTGTCCTGATCGGTGTTGGCGACGAGAACCAGTGTGCGCGTCGTCCGCGCCTGTTCGTGCGCGTCGATCAGCTCGAGGAGGTGATTCTCGGGCTCCGCGCGGCAGACGGTGAGATCGTACGCGTCGGGCGCGAGCCCGAGCGCGGCGAGAGGGCCGGCGCCCGCGCGGGCGAGCGGATGGGCGCCGTATTCGATCACGCTGTGCGCTGTCCGCGGCCTACGCCGGCCCAGGACGTCGTCCGCGAGTGCCGCGTTGTCGAAGACGAGGCGCGTCGCGGCGTGGCCGGCGACGGCTTCCATGCACCACAACCAGGTCCGCGCGAGGGCGTTCCACTTCGAGCGCCGCCACTCGAGACCGTCCATGTTGATCCAGCACTCGCTCCCGTGCAGGCGGGGGAGGAAGCACGCGAACGCGGCGGCGTAACCGAGCATGTAGACGACGTCGAAGTCACGTCGCGCGCGCCACAGCGAACGGACGTCGTAGTCGAGCGTGCGCAGGGGGCCGGGCGCTTTGGCGCGCACGTACTCGAGCCGCACGCCGCGGTAGTCGAGCGGCCGCGGCCCCGGCGTCTCCTCACAGAAGACCGTGACCTCGACGCCGCGCTCGGCCAGGCGCGGGGCGAGCTCCTGCGCAAAGGTCTCGAAGCCACCGTAGCGCGCGGGGATTCCGCGCGAACCGAGCAGCGCGAGTCGCAAGGGACGGGAAGAGCGGGGGGGCATTGGGGGGGGACGCTGCCCATTGGATCGGAGGATCCGCCCGGGAACCTGGTCCGAATCCGCCCAAATGTGCGGTGGCCCAGTACTAGACGTCTTCGCGCAGGACGAAGCCGATCTGGAGATTGAGGATCTCGGACAGGAACGCGCGCGTCCAGGAAGCGGGCGTGTGCTGGACCGCGATCACGTCGCCCGGCTTGATCGGCAGGCTGGAGGCACGGATGAGGCCGTCGCCTTGGATCTCGAACGTCGCGGGGAGGATCGTCCCGTCCTCGGCGCGGCGGAAGATCGTCGCGTAAGGCGGGTTGGCGATGCGGTCGATTCCGCCGGCGATCGCGAGCGCCTGCATCAGGTTGTAGGTGACCTCGGGCGGGTAGGCGAACGCACCCGGCCTCTGGACGAGGCCGATGACGGTGAACGTGTCGGGCTCGTAGCGCTCGACCTCGATCCGTTCCCCGCCGTGCAGGAGCACGTCGGAGTACGGCACCTTGAGGCCCTTGACGGGCAGCACGATCGGCTTCGATGCAGCGGCATCACCGGGCCGCTGGATGCGGATCATGCGTGCGCCCACGACGAGGCTGCCCGAGTGCAGGATCCCGCCAGCCTCTCCGAGTGCGCCGAACAGAGACATCTGGTCGCTGCGCAGGTAATGGATCCCCGGCGTCTCGACCGCGCCGAAGACGGAGACGGCGACGGTGTGGTGCTCCTCGACCCGGACCAGGATCGACGGGCGCTGCTTGAGGTAGCGCGGGTGGACGGCCTCGGCGATCGCCGACTCGATCTCGGGTAGCGTCCGGCCGCTGGCGGCGAGCTCACCCGCGAGCGGAACGCGGATCGCGCCCTCGGTGTCGACGCGCGTCACGTGCGTGCCCGGCGCTCCGGTCTCCTGTCCCGCCGCCGTCTCGAAGAACGTCCCGGGGGCTCGGATCTCGAGCACGTCCCCGGGGACGACGCGGTACGGGCCAGGTGAGGGCAGGGAGTCGAGCAGGGCCTCCTGGTCGATCTCCGGGATCACCGGACCGGCCGCCATGAAGCGCGCGAGCGCGTCGTCGTCGTCGTCGACGAGGTACGTGCGCGAGGAACACGCCGGCAGCAGGCCGACGGCGAGCGCGAGCGCGACGATGCGCATGGCCGCGCGCGGGCGGCCGGTGGGCGTGCCGGTGGACATTGGGCTGGCAGCATACCTGTCGTTTCCGACGCAGGTCCAGGATCGGCGTGTACCATCTCGGCTCGCATGACCGTGCCCGATGGAAACCCCGCGCGGGAAGAGCTGCTGCTCCTCGGGCGAGACCGTCCCGAGCTCGACACGTACACGGTCCGTTCCCAGCGCGGAGGCGCTACGGCCGCGAGCTTGAGCGGCGGCTCCTCGGCGCCGGGTCCGAAGGGCGCGCACCCGCGCGCGTGCGAGGACGCACTGCTCGTGGTCGACGAGGGGCCGCGGACGCTCATGGCGGTGTGCGACGCGCACTTCGGACCCGAGTCGAGCCAGGAGCTCGTCGAGCGGCTCGCCACGATCGCGCGTCCGATCCCAAACCGAGCCCTGGAGCTCTTCGAAGCCGTGCGCGCCGCGGGCTCGGCCGTGGCCGGTTCCGAACGGGTTCCGTACGCGTCCGAGACCACGCTGCTCGCTGCCGTGATTGATCGTGAGGCGGACGCCGGTTTCGGCCTCTCGTTCGGGGACTCGAGCCTGCTGGTCATCGGGCTCGAGCGAGCGCCGCTGCGGCTCAATGCGAAGAACGCGCTCTACGTGAGTCCGTGCGACCCCGCCTCGCTCGCGCCGACGCGGGGCGTCGAGCTGTCGTTCGAGCTCGCCCCCGGCGAGCTCGTCGTCGGATTCTCCGATGGGATCGACGAGTGCCACTACCGGCGACCCGCGACGTCGATCGCGGAGCGACACCTCGAGGCGGCGTGGATTCGATGCGGAGCGGATCCCGAGGCGTTCGTGCACGACGTGACGCGCATGGCGCTCGACGGTGTCGACGGCAACCCGGGCGGGCAGGACGACATCGTGCTCGCGGCCTCGCGCGTGTAGGGGCCCCGCACGGTCTGCCAGAACGAGAAGTCCTAAAAGGGGCAGCGTCTCCTTACTGGACCGGCCGCATTCCATTGCTTGACGGGGGCGCCCGCCCCGCCGCCAATGGGCTACTCTGGAATGGACCCGTGGAATCGAAGGCTCATCGAATCCTCCGCCCTCTCTCGTGCGGAAACCCCTCTCTGGGGCGGCAACATCATTAGGAAGTAGCTCGACCGATGTTCGTGTATTGGATCGTCGGCTTGACTGCGTTCCTGGCTGCGCTCGTGGCGACGCCGTTCGCCGCGCGAGCCGCGCGTGCGATGGGATGGTTCGACCATCCCGGTGGGCGCAAGATGCACGGGCGGCCCGTTGCGTACCTCGGCGGTGCCGCCGTGTTCGTCGCCTGCTCGATCGGTTTGGCGTCGCTCGTGTTCCTGGTGCCCGAGCCCGTTGCGGCGTTACTCGCGCTCGAGCCCGAGATGCTCGCCCTCATCCTCGGCGCCGGGCTGATGTTCTCCGTAGGGCTGCTGGACGACGTGCTGCTCGTGCGGCCGCGGACGAAGTTCGTGGCGCAGGTCGCGGCGGCGTTGATCGCCTACGCGAGCGGCATTCGAATCGAGACGATCCACGTCAGTGACGAGCTCGTGCTCGAGTTCGGGCCACTCTCCGCCGTCGTCACCGCGCTCTGGATCGTCGGCATCACCAACGCGGTGAACCTGATCGATGGGCTCAACGGTCTCGCGGCCGGGCTGGCGCTGATCGCGTGCGTCGCGATCGGCTGGGTCGCGCACATGGCGGGCCTCACGGCGACCGCGATCCTGCTCGTCGCGATGCTCGGTGCGCTGTCCGGTTTCCTGCCTTACAACCTCAAGCCCGCGCGGATCTTCCTCGGCGACGCCGGCAGCATGATGCTCGGCTTCCTGTTGGCCTCGACCGCGGTGATCGCGGCGGCCAAGACGGCGACGATTGTCGGCGTCGGTCTGCCGATCATCGCCCTCGGGATCCCCATCCTGGACACGCTCTTCTCGATGCTGCGCCGCGTGCTCGAGGGGCGGTCGCCGTTCTCCGCGGACCGCAACCACATCCACCACAGGCTGCTCGCGCTCGGCTTCGACCAAACCCGGATCGTGCTGCTCCTGTGCGCGGAGACGGCGGCGGCGGTCGTGCTCGCGATCCACTTCTCGTCCAGCGGCAGCACCGTCCGCAACTTGGGCTTCCTCGGCCTGCTCGGCCTGCACCTGGTCGTCTTCCGGTTCGCCGGCGCCGTGCGCCTGCGCGACTCGTTGCGCTCCTTCCGGCGCTCGCGGGCCGTGCCCGCTACGGACGGCCCCGATCTCGGGACACTCGAGCTGCACCTGCGCGAGGCGACCACGATCGCCGCATGGTGGGACGCGGTCACGGCGATCGGCGCGCGGCTCGGCTGCCGCCAGCTCGAGCTGCGCCTCGGCCCGCGACGCGGTGGTCCACGCACGCTCACCTGGTCGGCGGGACCGGCGCACGGACGCTCCGATGGGCCCGCGATGACGCTGCCGATCGAAGCCAGCTCGGCTGCCGGCGACGAGCCGTTGACGCTGCGGGTGGTCTTCGCGGGCCACGTGGCGCTCGAGTCCGCCGGGGTCCACCTGACGCAGCTCGGCGGGTTGCTCGACCGCTACGGGGCAGCGCCGGTGGTGTCGGCCGGCGAGATCGATCCGGCTGCCCAGCCCGGACCCGCTTTCGGGCGATGAGGTCCCGGCGGGCTCAGAAGATCGGAGCCCGTGCTTGCGGCGCGTCGTTCGAGTCGCTGCTCTGACGGGCATGGGCACGACGCTTGCCGAGCGCGGGGAGCCGGTTCCCGGGGAGCCGTTTCCCGGGGAGCCCGGGCGCCCGCGTGGGATCCTGGGCCATCTGATGTCGACGGCCGCGACGGACGGCCTCACGTTCGTGCTCGGGATCGCCTCGAGCATCCTGATCAACCGCGCCCTTCTGCCGGAGGGGCGCGGTCATCTCGCAGCGGTCATGAGCCTCCTGGTCGTTGCCGGCACGGCGTTCGGCTTCGGCGTGACCAAGTCGTTCCTGCACTACCTCAACGCGGACGCCTCCGGCGGCGAGGCGCCCCAGAAGGGCGCGGCGGTCGGCGCGGCGTTCACCGTCCTGCCGCTCTCGATCCTGCTCGGCGCCGCGCTGCTCCTCGGCTTCGGCCCGGATCTGCCCGACGGCATCGCGGTGCCGGTCTACGCCCTGGCGCTCGCGTACTTCTGCGTCATGCGCGGGAACGACGTGACCTCGAACGCGCTGCACGCCGTGCGGCGCATCCACGCGATCAACGCCGCCAAGACGGCGCAACAGGTCACGCGAGTTCTGCTCGTGTCGGCGCTGTTCGCGACGGGCGCGCTGACCGTGCCGGCCGCGCTCGGGATCGAGCTGGCGACCCAGATGCTGGTGCTCGCGATCACGATGCGCGTCTTGTTCGCCCAGCGCGAGCTGCGGCCGAGATGGGCCGGCGTGCGTGCCGTCCTGCCCGGCATGCTGGCGTACGGTTTCGCCTACCAGGCCTATACGATCCTGTGGACGACACAGCTCAAGATCGACGTCGTGCTCCTGAAGGAGTGGGGGAGCGCGCAGGCGGCGGGCCTCTACGCGACCGCGGTCAACTGGTCGGATCTCGTCGTGCGCATTCCGGCGGTCGTGCTGTTCGTGCTGACTCCACACCTCGCCCAGCTCGGCTCGGACACGGAGGGGCTGGCCAAGTCGGCACGCAGCGTGCGCATGCTTCTGCCCTTGCTCGTGCTCCTCGCCGCGGGACTCGCGGCGCTTGCGCCGTGGTTGATGCGAGTCCTCTACGGCGTCGAGTTCGAGCCATCGGGTGGCTCCCTGCGTATCCTTCTGCCGGGTACGGTCTGCATGTCGTTGTTCCTGATCCTGACCACGCAGGTCGTGGTCGCGCGGCGCTTTGCGCCCTTGATCGCGGTCGCCACGGTCGGGCTGTTGCTCAACGTCGCCCTGAACCGGGCGCTCATTCCCGAACGCGGTGCGTCGGGCGCGGCCTTGGCGTCGTCGATCACGTACGCGCTCAGCTTCGCGCTCCTCTTGGCCGTGCAGTGCGTGCGCTACCGGACGTCGCCGCTGGTCTTCCTCGTCCCGCGGCCGGCGGACTGGCGCCCGCTGTTCGCGCTGCTCGGCTCCAAGCGCGGGGGACCTTGATGGCGCGCGGCTTGTTCGAGCAGGTGGCGCGCGGTGCCGCGGACGTGCGCGGCTACCGCGTGCACCCCTCGGTTCCGCGAGGGACGTGCGCGGCGTTCCGCGAGCTCCGCGTGCGGTGGAGTGCGGCGTGGGACCTGGGATGCGCCACGCCGCAGCCGGCGCCGGCCGAGCTCGAGAGCTTCTACGGGGGCGAGTACCGGCGGGTGATGGGCAAGGCGCGCGGCGTCGCGTCGTACATCGAGAGCCCGAACTACCGGGCGCAGACGCGTTCCCAGGTCGACTGGGTCGTGGGCGAGGTACGCGGGCATGGGCGCTGGCTCGACGTCGGTGCCGGCTACGGCCTCTTGCTGCGTGAAGTCGCGGACGCGCTCCCCGCGTGGACGCGCCTGGCGCTCGAGCCGGACGCCGAGGCCCAGCACGACTTGGCTCGGGTCGCCGAGGTCCTGCCGTTCACGGGCCCCACGGCGCTCGACGCGGGGCTCTTCGAAGTCATTTCGTGCTCGCACGTGCTCGAACACGTCGCGGACCCCCTGGCCTACCTCGGCCACCTGCGGGAGAGCCTGCGAGCGAGCGGCCTGCTCCTGCTAGAGGTCCCCAACGATGATCGCGTCGCGCTGACCGACCCGAACCGGACGAGCGACCTGCCGCATCTGTGGTTCTTCTCGCGCGCCGGGCTCGAGCGCCTCGCCCGAGCGGCGGGGTTCTCGATCGTGCGCAGTGCGGAGCTCGGTCTGGAGCGTCCGGGGACGCCCGTTGGGTTCGGCTCGCGTGCGCGGCGGTTCCTGCGCCGGCGGTTCCATGGGAACCTCTCGCTGTTGGACGATCCGACGTGGTACACGGAAGGTGTGAACCGCACCGACCTGAGGATCCTCGCCCGCCGCGGCGGCGTCTGAGGCGCGATCGCATGGTGAACGAGGACGCGGGCACGAGCCGCAAGACGCGGCCGCATCTGTTTCAGCACACCTACCTGTTGAACCGTGAGCTGGTCCGGACGCTACGGTCCGACGTCGCGGAGCTCTTTCCGATCGGCTCGAGCGCTCGGATCCTTGACGTCGGCTGCGGGCGGATGCCGTACCGCCCCCTATTCGAGGGGCGCTGCGCCGAGTACGTCGGCTGTGACGCGGATCCGGCGTGGACGGATGTCGTCGACTGCCCCGCGCACGAGCTCGCCTTCGACGCGGCGAGCTTCGATGCGGTGGTGTGTTTCCAGGTCCTCGAGCACGTGCCGGAGCCGTGGCGCGTCCTCGAGGAGTGCTGCCGCGTGCTGCGCCCGGGCGGTGTCCTGCTCTTGACCGCGCCGTTCGTGTTTCCCTACCACCCTTCCCCGGGCGACTTCTACCGCTACACGCTCGAGGGGCTGCGGCACCTCGTGACGCGCTCGGGCCTCGACCCGCGCAGGGTGCACGGCCAGGTCGCGAGCCTGCCCGTGTTGTGCCTGCTCGTGAGCTGGTACGCGTGGGTCCTGGCCGGCAAGCTGCGCACTTGGCCTGCCGGGGGCGTCCTCGCGACGATCGTGCACGGGCTCGTCATCGGGCCCGCGAACGCCGTGGGCTGGGTGCTCGGCAAGATCCCGTTCGCGGCCGATCCCGAGCGCGCGTGCACCGGCTTCTCCAACCACGTGCTGATCGCCGATCGGCCCTAGCAGTGTGATGCAGACATTCGCAGTCGTATCCCGGCCCGCATGCACGCGCCACGGCGTTGCGGCTCCTTCGAGACTCCACGAAGTTGCGTCGTCGCCGCGCCTTGTGGCACGCACACGCGAACTCGGGACAAGACCGCAACTGTCTGCATCACACCACTAGCTGCCAGGATGCGCATCCTCTACCTCGTGCCGCGCTTTCCCATGCCGTCCGAGACCTTCGTGTCGCACGAAGTGGTCGGCGTGGGCGAGCGTGGACACGACGTCATGACCGCCGCCTTCGGTGGACCGAGCGCTGCCGAGCTCGAGCAGCTCGTGCCGGCCGCGCGCGAGCTCGCGCGCGGCACGCGTTACGTGACGAAGGCCCGCCTCGCGGCCGCGCCCTTCACTACACCCCTTAACACGCTGGGGGCGAGCCGCGCGGTGCGCACCCTGAACGCCCGTCTGGCGGGCGAGTCGACCCACCGCACGAACGCGTGGGCGCGGCTCGCGCGTGCCGCCGCGGTCGCGCGCATCGTGCGCCGCGAGGGCATCGAGCACGTGCACGCGCACTGGCCGCAGGCCGCGCAGGTGGCGGCCCTCGTGCACGCTTGGACCGGGGTCCCGTACAGCATCAGCGTGCACGCGCACGAGGTCGTGCACGATCACGGACACTTTCCCGCGGTGTTCGAGACGCTCGCCTTCGCTGCGTTCTGCAACCGGGCCGCGATGGAGGCGCTGCTCGGGCGGCTCGGGCCTCACGCGCGCGGGCGTTCGCACCTCGTCTACCACGGTGTCGACCTGGACCTCTTCGCGGCGACGCCGCCGCCCGACGTGCGCGCCGGTCTGCGCGTCGTCTCGGCCGGGCGGATGACGCCGACCAAGGGCATGCCACGCCTGGTGCGCGGCGTGCGGGCGGCAGTCGATGCGGGCGTCGACGTCTCGCTCGTGCTCGTCGGTGACGGTGGGCAGCGTGACGAGCTCGCTCGACTCGCCCGCGAGCTCTCGATCCCTGGCCGCGTCGAGCTGCGCGGGTGGGTGCGGCAGGACGAGATGCCCGCGATCCTGGCGGACGCCCACGTCTTCGCGCTCCTGCCCGACGACCGCGGGGACGACGGCTTGCCGAACGTCGTCCTCGAGGCCGCGGCCGCCGGCCGTCCGGTCGTGCTCTCGGCCATTCCGGCGGCAAAGGAGGCGGTCGAGCCCGGGGTCAACGGCTGGATCGTGCCGGTCGAGGACAGCGGGGAGTCGTTCGCGCGCGTTCTTGCCGAGGTCGGCCGCGACCCGGCGCAGCTCGCGGCGCTGGGGGCGGGCGCGCGCACCCACGTCGAGCGTCACTATGATCGGCGCATGCATCTCGACCGGTTGGCCCGGCTCTTCGCGTCATGAGTGATCCAGTCCTCAGCGTCGTCGCAATTGCGAGGAACGAGGAGCGTGACCTCGCGCGCTTCCTCGAGAGCTTCGCGGAGCTCGCCGACGAGATCGTCATCATCGACGACGGCTCGACCGATCGCACCGTCGAGATCGCCGAGGCGGCCGGCCCGAAGGTGCGCGTCGTGCGCGTGCCACGCGGGCCGGACGAGGGGTTCTGCGACCTGCGCAACCGCGGCGCCCTGGAGGCGCGGGGCGAGTGGCTTCTGCAGGTCGACGTCGACATGCGGCCCGGTCCCGGGCTCGCCGCGGAGCTGGCGTCGGCCGTCAGCAACCCGGGCTTCGACGCGTACCGCTTCCGCCTGAAGAACTTCCTCTTGCACCGGCCGATGCGCCACGGCGGCTGGGGCAAGTGGAACCAGCCCTGGTTTGCGCGGCGTGGAATGGTGCGCTGGGAGCAGAAGGTGCACGAGCGCATCCGGATCGATGCTCCCGCGTCCCGGATCGGCCAGCTCGAGCACCCGATGTGGCACTTGAACGATGCGACGTGGGAGGGGCGGATGCGCAAGAGCCTCGAGTACAGCATCGCCGAGGCCCAGAGGATCGTCGAGGCGAACGAGCGCGTGCGCGCGCACCACCTCGTGCTGAAGCCGATGTGGTTCAGCGTCAAGTACTACGTGCTGCGCGGCGGGTTCCGCGACGGGATGATGGGGCTCGTCTTCGCGCTGCACACGTTCTCGGCCACGTTCCACTGGCATGCGCTGGCCTGGGATCGGCAGAATCCGCTGTCGCGCGACGAGCTCGAACGTCGGGTGCGCGCAACCGAGGAGTAACCCGTGACGGACGACGAGATCTACGACGCGGCGTTCTACGCGCGGCAGGTCGAGGGGGCCGAGCGCTCGGCGCGCGCGATCGTGCCGTTGCTCGTGGAGCTCGTCGGGCCGCGCAGCGTCCTCGACGTCGGCTGCGGTCTCGGCGCCTGGCTCTCGGTGTGGCGCGAACAGGAAGGCGTCGACGTGCTCGGGGTCGATGGGGGCCACGTGCCGGACACCGAGCGCCGCATTCCGCCAATTTGCTTCCGCGCGCACGATCTGGCGCGGCCCCTCGAGCTCGAGCGGCGGTTCGACCTCGCGCTGTGCCTCGAGGTGGCCGAACACCTCGAGGCCGAAGCCGGGGACCGTCTCGTCGAGAGCCTCACCACGGCGAGCGACGTCGTGTACTTCTCCGCCGCGATCCCGTTCCAGGGCGGCGCCGGGCACCGGAACGAGCGTTGGCCGAGCTATTGGGCCGAGCGCTTCGTCGCGCGCGGCTTCACGCCGGTCGACGCGATTCGTCCGCGCGTGTGGGACGACCCCGACGTCGTCTGGTGGTACGCGCAGAACGGCCTCGTGTTCGTGCGCGACTCGGCGCTGGAGTCGAACGCTGTGCTGCGCGGCGAGGCCGAGGCGACCCCGCGGCGTCCGCTCGACGTCGTGCACCCGCGGGCGTACGAAGCACTCGTCGACCCCGACCGGGTCTCGCTGCGGCGCGCCCTGCGCTACGCGCGGCGCGCCCTAAGGCGTACCCTGAGGCGTACCCCGCGGCGTACCCCGCGGCGTCGCGTCGGCACCAAGCAGAACACGGCGCAGCGGCCATGAGTGCACCCGTGTCGATCCTCTTCCACCGCGGCAACGAGTGGGGCGGTCCACTGCGCGGCAGCACGAACGTCCTCGCCGCCCGCTTTCTGGCCGCCGGACATCCGGTCGCTTGGCTCGAGCGACCCGTCCACCTCGGTCACCGGTTGCGATCGAACGCGCCGCGGCCAGGCTTTCGCCGGACGGACGACGGCGCGCTCGTGATCCGGCCGTTCACTCTGATTCCGCGCCCCACTTGGCGCGCCGTCGGCGGAGGGCTGCGCAGCGCTTGGGCGCGCGCCGCATACCGCTCGATCGTGCCTTCCTTGCGGCGCGTCTTCGCGCGTGCCGAGCAGCCCGAGCCGGCGGTCCTGTGGACGTGCGGCGGCGATGGCGGCGCCCTGCGCCGCGCGTTCCCCGCCGCACGACGCATCGTGCAGTGCGTCGACGTCTACGAGGCGTACGCCGGGTCCGGCCAGAACGCCCTCGAAGCCCTCGACTACGCGGACGCCGACCGCGTCGTCACGATCGGCCACGCCCTGGCCGAGCTCCTGGTCGCCGAACGCGACGTTCCGCGCGCGAAGCTCTCGGTCATCGGACAGGGCGCCGATCTCGACGCCTACACGGAGGCCCCGGAGCCGGACGACCTCGCCCCGCTCCCGCGCCCGCGGCTGACCTGGGTCGGCCGGCTCGCGAAGGCCGACGCGCGCTCGATGGCCGAGGCGGCGACGTTCGCCGAGCGCGCCGGTGGGAGCCTGGTGCTCATCGGTCCGAGGGCGGCGTGGGCCGAGGAGCTGACTCGCGGCCAGCGTTCCGTCCACGTCCTCGGTCCACGGGATCCGGCGCGCGTACCGGCGTACTTGATGGCGAGCGACGTCGGGCTGATGCTGTACGACCAGCGGGCCGATCCGCGCATCTACGCCGGCCAGAACCCCTTGAAGCTGTACGAGATGGCCGCCGCCGGACTCCCGATCGTGAGCACGCCGCACGCCGAGTACGCGCACCTCGATCCGCCGGCCCTGATCGCGACGGGAGCGGTCGAGGTCGAAGCGCGGATCGAGGAGGCGCTGCGGCGCGCGCGAGAGCTGTCGCGCTCGTCGCGCGCGTTCGCGCAGCGGCACGGCTGGAGCCAGCGCTTCGACGACGCCGCGGCGCTCGTGCGCGAGGTGCTCGCGTGAGCGAAGAAGCAGCCAAACGTCGGATCGTCCACGTTCTTCCGCGCCTGCGAGAGGCCTCGGGGCTCGCGCCCGTCGTGCGGGGATACTGCGCCGGGCTCGCCGAGCGCGGTGCTTCCGTCCACGTGCACACGCTCGCGTCCGAGGTCGAGCCTTCTCTGGGCAACATCGAGCCTCTGGGCAACATCGAGCACCACGAGCACGGGGAGTGGGGGCCGCGACGCTTTGGCTTCTCGCCGGCGCTCGCACGCGCTGTCCGCCGTGCTGCGCGCAGCACGCGCGTCGTCCACGGACACGGCCTGTGGATGCACCCGAACCTCGTGCTCGACCCCGCGCGCCTCGCTTGCCCGCTCATCGTCTCGCCGCACGGCATGCTTGCGCCGGACGCGCGCACGCACTCCGGGCTGCGTAAGCGCATCGCGTGGCGCATGCGCCAGCGGCGAGTCCTGTCGGGTGCCTGTCTGCACGCGACGTGCGAAGCGGAGTACCGCGACTGCCGCGCCGCGGGCCTCGGCGGCCCGGTCGCCGTCGTTCCGCCGGGCGTCGACGTGCTCGAGGGCACGCAACCCTCCGAGAGGGAGGGGCCGCCGTACGTCCTGTTCGTCGGCCGCATCCATCCCATCAAGAACCTGGAGGCGCTGCTCGCGGCGTGGGCGTCGCTGCCGGCGACGAGCGATGGGTGGGAGCTCTTGATCGCCGGGCCGCCGACCGATCCGGCGTACGAACGGCTCCTGCGCGGCGCGGCGGTTCCCGGCGTGCGCTTCCTCGGTCCCGTGGGCGCGGACGACAAGCACGAGCTCCTGGGTGGCGCGTCCGCGCTCGTGCTCCCCTCGCACAGCGAGAACTTCGGCGTCGTCGTCGGTGAAGCATTGGCCGCGGGCGTGCCGGTCGTCGTGACGCGCGGCGCCCCGTGGTCGGGAGTCGAGCGCGAGCGCTGCGGCTGGTGGGTCGACGCGGATGCGGAGGCCCTGGGTGCGTGTCTGCGGGAAGTGCGGACCGCTTCACGCGAGACGCTCGCCGCGATGGGTGCCCGCGGGCGGGCTTGGATGATCCGCGAGTTCGCTTGGTCGCGCGTCGCAGGCATGTTGGATGAGACCTACGCGTGGCTCGCGGACGGCGCGGAGCGCCCCGCGTGGGTGCGCGTCGACTGACGGCGGTTCACGCGATGGCGGCGCGAACGGCCTCGAGCAAGTTGTTCGCCGCGTAGTCCGCGCCGAAGCGGCACGCGGTCTCTTGTGCCGCGTCGCGCATGCGCCCGGGGTCGTCGTCCTCGAGCGTCCTTGCGACGCAGGCCGCGATCGTCTCGACGCGGCCGACAGGGACCTGCCAGCCGTTGCGCCCGTGCTCGATCAAGTCGTAGGCGGCGCCGACGGCCGTGCTCGCCACCACCGGAGTTCCGGCGGCCATGCTCTCACCGACGACGGCGCCCCACGGCTCGTGCCCCGACGGCAGCACCGCGACGTTGCAGGCCGCCATCGCGCGGTGTACGCCGTCGGGTTCGAGCCAGCCGAGGAATCGAACGGCGTCCGGGCCGAGCTGCGCAGCCCGCTCGCGCAGAGCAGGCTTCAGCTCGCCGTCGCCAACGAGGACGACGCTCGAACGCGCGCGCAGGGCGGGGCTGAGGTGCGCGAAGGCTTCGAGCACGTCCGCCGGCCGCTTGGACGGCGCGAGGCGTCCGCAGAAGAGGACCAGGACCCGTTCTTCGTCGAGGCCGAGCTCGTGGCGGAAGCGGGCGCGGCCCTCGCGACCGAGGCGTTGTGCGTCCATGCGGATCCGCGCGACGTCCGGCGTGTTCGGAAACGGGTGCATCGGCTGTCGCTCGGCACCCAGGGCACGCAGGTAGGCCTGAGCCTGGCTGCCGCACGGCAGGCCGTACGCCATCCCGCGCACGAGCGGGCCGACGAGGCGCTCCTTGATGCGCCACTTCAGCCCGCTCGGTCGGCTCTGCAGGAAGCTCGACTCGCACGCGATCCCGTAGGGGGTGCCGGCTCGGCGGAACTCGCGCGCCGCCGCGCGAACGGAGGGGTGCACGTAGCCCGAGATGGCGGCTGCGCCGGGCCCGAATGCGCGGATCTTCGCGCGTAGGCCTGGGTTCCACTTGAAGGGGTAGCGGTTGCGCTGACCGGGCGGCGCCCACTGTCGGCCGGAAAGGACCTCCGTATGCAGCCCGTCGAGATCGAGAGACCACGGACGGTCGGGGTCACCCGGCGACAGAAAGAAGATCCGAAAGTCGCCGTCGAAACGCTCGGCGAAGCGGCGGAAGACCGCCAGTCGGTAGGGCGTCGGCGTGTCGTCGATGTAGAGGAAACGAGCGCTCATGCCGGTCGGGCGGGCGGGTTGCCGAGCACCTCGTCGAAGAACTCCAAGTACTGCGCCGCGCATGTGTCCCAGGACATGCGACGGGCCTGATCGCGACCGACCGCTGCGTGTGCGCGGGCCTCGGACGGATCGGAGAGCAAATGCTGGAGCGCGCTCGCCCAGCCCGCCGGGTCAGCCGGGTCAACCGTCAGGGCGGCGTTCCCGGCGAGCTCGTGGAGTGCGCCCGTCGAGCTGCACACGACGGGGACTCCGGCAGCGAACGCCTCGAGGAGCGGCAGTCCGAAGCCCTCTAGGAACGAGGGCAACGCGAAGACAGCTGCCCCCTGCAGCGCGGCCGGCATCAGCGCGCCGGGGACCGGGCCGGGCACTCGGACGCGGTCCGCGACTTTCAGTTCCTCCGCGCGCCGGCGTAGCGCGGGGGTCTCGCAGTTGAACGCGCCCGCGAGGACGAGCGCGAGCTCCGGCTGCTCCGCGGCGATGCGCGCAAAGGCCTCGAGCAGGGTCGCGTGGTTCTTGTTGGGCGTGTGCTGGCCGAGGCAGAGCACGTACGGCATGTCGCCTTCGACGCCGAGCACGCGCCGGGCTTCGCGTGCGTTCTCGGGACTCGCGGGCTCGCTCCAGTGCTCGAAGTCGACGCCGTGGTGGATGACGCGGCAAGGCGGGAGGTGCTTGCCGCACAGCTCGCGCAGGCGTCCGTGCGTGTATGCGGAGATCGCGACGATTCCTCGTGCGCGTCGCGCGCACGCGTGGAGCGAGCGCCGGTACAGCTGCGCGTACGCCCGCGCCCGCGCGCCGCGGTTCTTGCCCGCTCCGGGTTCGAGCGGGTTCAGGTCGTGCACGATCCCGACGAACGGCGTGTCGTGCCTGCCGAGCGGCCAGTGCCAGCCGCTGAGCCACAGGTCGTGCCGCCCGATCGTCTTGCTGAGGTCGCCGCGGCCGGCGAGCCAGGCGAGGCGCGAGCGCCAGCGTCCGCCACCGGCGACGCGCACGTCCCAGTCCTCGCCCGCGAGCCGTGCCGCGACGCGGCGTGCCCCGTCAGCGTCTCGGGCGACGAGCGTCAGCTCGTGACCCGCCTTGCGCCAGCGCGGTAGGAGTTGGCGCAGGACCATCTGCGTGCCGGAGACCGTCTGCAGCTCGATCGCTTCGCAGTGAACGGCGATCCTCGTCACGCTCGCGCCTCCACAGCTGCATCCCCGCCTTGTTCCCGGCCTTGCTCCCCGCCTCGCTCTACCGGGGCGAAGCGCAGCGCGATCGACCAAGCCGTCGTCAGGAACGCGAGGATCAGGAAGAAGCAGCGGGTCGCTGCGATCGGGTAGTTGTCGGAGCCGATCAAGAGCGCGGAGAAGACGACGAGCAACCCGACGCCGGGGACGCGCACGCGCCACAGCCCCACGTGCATGAGCAGCAGCCCCACGATCCCGAGGATGCCGAGGTTGCGCCAGATGAGGAGCCAGCCGTTGGACACGAACCCGTAGTAGTCGTTGCGCGCCATTTCTTGCTCCATTTGGGCCTCGTGGCCCGCCAGGAGTCTCGACTCGGTCTTGATGCCGAACCCGACGAGCAGAACCGCGGGGTCCTTGCGCGCGTAGCGGAGAAAGCGTGCCGTGCCTTCGACGTAGCGCTTCTGGATGCTGCTGTCCCGGACGTTCTCGTCGATGCTGCGCTGGATGCGGTGCTCGACCTGTACGAGCACACCGGCGTTGCCGGTCGAGCGGCCCGGGAACAAGCCGCTGACGAGCAGCAGCGTCGCACACGCGATCCAGAAAGTGATCCACAAGCGGCTCGTGCGCATGCCGATGAGGACGACCGAGCACAGCACCCAGGAGTGGCGCGAGAGCGACATCAGCGCGGCGAGGAGGATCACGGTGTAGCCCATGCCGCGGTTCGAAGCCCTCCAACGACACAGCAGCAACCAAGCGGCGGCGAGCGCCATCATCCCCGCGAACGTCGTCGACGTGTCCCACGTGCCGAGTACGCGCGTGAGGCCGGTGCGGTCCATGTGGCTGATGAGCTTGCGCTCGTAGAAGCCGCTCGAGTATCCAGCCAACCTCAAGTACGACGTGTAGAAGCGGTGTCCGAGCTCGGGGGAGCCGAGGAGGAGCAGGCCGTGCAGGACGCCGAGCGAGGCGGCGACGATGCCACCGATCGAGACGTGACCGGCGAGGCGCACGGGATCGACGCGCCCGGCGAGCGCGTTGTGGAACAGGGACCGCGCGTAGAGGAGCACGAGCAGGTACTGGACGGTGTAGGCGACCGTCTTGAACCCGATCCCGGCCCGTATCGCCGTCGAGCCGAAGCCGACGAGGACTGCGACGAGCAGCGTCCACCAGGCCTGCTCGAAGCGCTGGCCGGCGCGCGCCTGGACGCGCGGCATCTTGAGGACGGCGAGAGCGAACACGAGGAATGCGTCGTACAGGTAGAACGCGCCACGCACCTGCACGAGCGGCAGGACATAGCAGACCACGAGGGGCAGGGCAGCCGCCCAGGTGACGTCGTTCCCGGCCGGAGCCGCTGGGTCCCGGCCCGCGCTATGGCCGGGATCATGGCCCGGACCTTTGTTTCGTTGTCGGCCTGCAGGCTGGGACTTCATCGGTTGCTGCGGGATCATACAAAGGTAGCCTTCGTGATGAACCGAAGCAGTTCTAGACTGAGACCGTCGACAGGCCCTCCCCGAGTGCGTCTCCCGCCCCGATGAGACAGATCCTGCAGTCCTACCGCTCCGGCGAGCTGTGGCTGGCCGAAGTGCCGACTCCGGCTTGTCGGCCAGGCGGCGTTCTCGTGCGGACGCGGCGCAGCGTCGTGTCCGCGGGCACGGAGCGGATGCTGTCGAGCCTGGCGCGCAAGAGCTTGATCGGCAAGGCACGGGCGCGTCCGGACCTCGTCAAGAAGGTCCTGGCCCGCGTCAAGACCGAGGGGCTGCGCGCGACGCTGGACAAGGTCCACGCGAAGCTCGATGAGCCGGTCGCCCTCGGCTACTCCGCCATGGGCACGGTCGTCGAGGTCGGCCGGGGCACGGGCGATCTCGTCCCGGGGGAGCGGGTCGCGCTCGCGGGCGCGGGGTACGCGACGCACGCCGAATTCAATTACGTGCCGCGCAACCTGTGCGCGCGGGTGCCCGACGGGGTCAGCGACACCGACGCCGCGTTCGCCACCGTCGGTGCGATCGCGCTACAAGGCGTGCGACAGGCCGACCCGCGCCTCGGCGAGCGCGTCGTCGTGATCGGCCTCGGTCTGCTCGGCCAGCTGACCGTGCAAATCCTGAAGGCCAACGGCTGCGCCGTCCTGGGTGTCGACCTCGACGCCGAGCGTGCCGAGCTCGCCCGCGCGCAGGGCGCGGACCTCGCGGTCGCGGGAGACGCGGACGTGGATGCCGCGTGCGCGGCGTTCACCGGTGGCCGTGGAGCGGACGCGGTCATCGTGACCGCGGCGACGCCGAGCAACGGGCCGATCGAGAGCGCGGCGCGCGTCTCGCGTCACAAGGGGCGTGTCGTCGTCGTCGGATTCGTCGGCATGAACGTCCCGCGCGACGCGTTCTATGCGAAGGAGCTCGACCTGCGCCTGTCGACGTCCTACGGCCCCGGGCGCTACGACCCCGCGTACGAGGAGGGGGGGCGCGACTACCCGTTCGCGTACGTGCGGTTCACCGAGCAGCGCAACCTGGAGAGCTTCCTCTACCTCGTCGACCAGGGACGCGTGACGCCCGCGAAGCTGATCACGCACCGTGTCGCGTTCGCGGACGCGCTCGAGGCGTACGGGCTGCTCGATGCCGACCCGACCGCGGAAGGAACGAGCGCGCCGCTCGGCATCGTCCTCGAGTACACCGAGGACGTCCCGCTGGCGCCCACGTTGCGCCGTGACGCCGACCCGCGCGCGACCGGTTCCGGCCGCGGCGAGCTCGGGATCGCGGTCGTCGGGGCGGGCAGCTTCGCCAAGGGGGTCTTGCTTCCAGCCCTGAACAAGTTCGACGGGCTGCGCCGCGAAGCGGTGTGCACGAGCACGGGCAAGAGTGCCCAGCAGGCCGCCGAGCGATTCGGTTTCGCCGCAGCGACGACCGACGCGGACGAGCTGTTCGCGGCGGACGGCGTCGATGCGGTCTTCATCGCGACGCCGCACGCGAGCCACGCTTCGCTCGCGTGCGCCGCGCTGCGGGCCGGCAAGCACGTGTTCGTCGAGAAGCCCCTCGCGCTCAGCTCGGAGGAGCTCGAGGCATGTGTCGAGGCCCTCGACACCGCACGCGCGCGCGGTCACGAGCCGTGCCTGACGGTCGGGTTCAACCGCCGCTTCTCGCGCCACGCGCGCGCGCTCGCGGATGGCTTCGCGGGGCGCGGGACGCCGATGGTCGTCTCGTACCGCGTCAACGCCGGACGCATACCGCCCGAGCATTGGATCCAAGACCCTCAGGTGGGTGGCGGTCGCATCCTCGGCGAGGTGTGCCACTTCGTCGACTTCTGCGGGTTCTTGACCGGCAGCGTACCGGTGCGCGTGACCGCGACGAGCATCGCGTCCGAGCGCCGCGATGTCGTCGCGCACGACTCGGTCGTGATCACGATCCAGTACGACGACGGCTCGCTCGCCGTCGTGCAGTATTTTGCCGAAGGCGACGCGGCCCTTCCCAAGGAACGCTGCGAGGTGTACGCGGATGCGCGCTGCGCGGTGATGGACGACTTCAAGACGACCGAGTTCTTCGGGGGCGGAGGGAAGCTCAAGGGCGCGCAGGACAAGGGTCACGCCGGCGAGCTCGCGGCTTTCCTCGACTCCTGCAGGGACGGCGGCGATTGGCCGATCTCATGGTCGAGCCTGCTCGCGACCCATCGCGTCTGCCTCGCCGCGCTCACGAGTCTGGCGACCGGCGCGCCGGTCGGGGTGAACGAGCGCCGATGAGCGTTCTGCGCTTTCTGCGAACGGTCCGGCACCTCAAGGCCCGCCAATGGATCGGGCAGACCCGCGAGCGCGTCCGAGTGCACACTCGTGATCCGGCGCGCCTGATCGCGCGCGTGCCGGACGATGGCGCGGCACCTGTCATCGGGTGGAACCCGGTCGTGCCTTGGATCGCACCGGACGGTACGCCGTTCGCCGCCGATGCGCTGCGCGCGGGGTCGCTCTCGATGCTGGGCATCACGCGCTCCGTCGGCTCGCCACCGAGCTGGGACCAGGCTGAAGCGCCGCGGCTGTGGCGCTACCACCTGCACTACCACGGCTTCCTCTTCGCGCTCGAGTTCGCCGAAGCGCGCGCGTGGGTCCGCGACTACATGGAGTCCCACGGACCCGTGCGCGGCGTGCGCGCGCAGCTCGAGGGGTGGGAACCGTACCCGCTGAGCCAGCGGCTCATGACCTGGCTGCCGCTGTTCTTCGGTCGCTGGCGGGCGCGGACGTGCGCGGACGCCGCGTTCGCCGCACGCTTGTGGTTGGAGGTGCGGCGCATGGTCGACTGGCTCGAGGAGCACCTGGAGACGCACCTGATGGCGAACCACTTGCTCGAGAACGCCGTCGCGATCAGTCTCGCCGGCGCTTGCTTCGAGGGCGAGTGCGCGGCAGCGTGGCGCGGACGTGGATACGCGCTGCTCGAGGAGCAACTCGACGAGCAGATCCTCGCCGACGGCGGTCACTACGAGCGCAGCCCGATGTATCAGCAGCGAGTGCTGTACGCGCTCGCGGCGCTGGTGAACACCGGGGACACCGAGCTCGGCTGGCTGTGCAGGGAGCCTGCGTCGCGCATGGCTGGCTGGCTCGAGGCGATGACCCATCCCGATGGAGGAATCGCTCTCTTCAACGACGCGGCGCTGGGGCTGCATCCCGAGACCAGCAAGCTGCGCGAGTGGCTAGGACGCATGGACGTCGAGCCGCTGCGCTCCGAGGGTGAGGCGGGGGCCCTGATGCCGAGCGGCTACTTCGCTGTTCGCGACGACAGCGGCGACGCCCTGTTCATGGATGCCGCCGAGATCGGGCCCGATCACCAGCCGGGGCACGCACACGCCGACTTCCTGGCCATCGAAGTGAGCTTCGCGCACATGCGCTTCATCGTCGACGGCGGGAACCACGACTACGAGCCGAGTCGCGAGCGGGCGTGGGCGCGCAGCGTCGAGGCGCACAGCACCGTGTACGTCGATGGGGAGGAGCCCCTCGAGCTGTGGGGCGCGTTCCGCGTCGGCCGGCGCGGGAGACCGATCGACGTCGCGTGTGACACGCGCGCGGACGGCGCGCGCGTGTTCCGCGCGCGGCACACGGGCTACCGTCACTTACGCGGCTCACCCGTGCCGAGCCGGCGGGTCGTGTGGTCGGGCGGGACGGTCGAGGTCGCCGACGCCGTCGAGGCGCGCGCCGCCAGAGCTTGCACGAGCCAGCTGCGCGTCGATGGAGCTTGGCGGCTCGAGCGCGTCGCTCCGAAGCGTCTGCGTTTCACGCGCGGCGCGACCGAAGTCTGGGTCGTCGGAGGGAGCGAGATCGAGGTCAGCGCCTCGCGCTGGTTCCCGCGCTTCGGCACCGTCGCTACGGCGCATCTCTTGCGCCAGCGCACCGCTTCCGGTCCCGACCCGCTCCCAGTGCGCTGGATTCTGCAGCGCGGGACGGAGCCGCGCGGCCAGGAGGCCGGGGCGCACGCGTGAGGATCCTGGTCCTCAGCCACTACTACCCGCCGGAGGGCAACGCGCCGGCCTCGCGCGTGCACGCGATGTGCCGCCGCTGGGTGGGCGCGGGTCACGCCGTCACGGTCGCCACCTGCGTTCCCAACGTGCCGGGCGGCGTCCCGTACTCGGGTTACCGCAACCGCTGGCGCCAGGAGGAGCAGCTCGACGGTGTACACGTCGTGCGCGTGTGGACCTTCCTCGCCGCCAATCGCGGCACGCGCAGGCGCACCCTCAACTACCTCAGCTACTTCGCGAGCGCGACGTGGCGTAGCCTGCGCGTCGCGCGTCCGGACGTCGTCGTCGCGACGACGCCGCAGTTCTTCTGCGGTTGGGCCGGCGTCTGGGGCGCGCGCCTGCGGCGCCGGCCGCTCGTTCTAGACGTGCGCGATCTCTGGCCCGAGTCGATCGCGGCAGTGGGGGCGCTCAGCACAGCAGCGGCGGGCAAGCGCAGCTTTTCGATGCGCGTGCTCGAGTGGCTCGAGAAGCGCATGTACCGCGCCGCGCGGCACATCGTGACGGTCGGACCCGGCTACGCGGGCGAGCTGGGGGCGCGCGACGTGCCGCGCGCCAAGCTGTCGGTCATCCCCAACGGCGTCGAGCTCGATCTGTTCACCCCCCGGCCCGCGGACCCGGAGTTGCGCGAGAGGGCCGGGGCGCGTCCCGGTGACTTCCTCGTCGGCTACGTCGGAACCGTCGGGCTCGCCCACGGTCTGGAGGTCGTCCTGGACGCGGCGCGCCGCGCGCGGGCCGCCGGGCTCGCTCGCCTGCGCTTCGTCGTCGTCGGCGACGGCGCGCGGCTCGACGCGCTGCGCGAGGCGACGCGTGCGGACGATCCGGGCAACGTGCGCTGGATCGGTCGCCAGCCGAAGGAGGCGATGCCGGCGTGGCTGGCGAGTCTCGATGCGGCGCTCGTTCACCTCACCGCCAAGCCGCTCTTCGAGACGGTCCTGCCCAGCAAGATCTTCGAAGCGGCGGCGATGGCGCGGCCGATCTTGTTGGGCGCACGCGGTCAGGCCGCGGGGCTCGTGCGGGAGAGCGGATGCGGCGTGTGCTTCGAGCCCGAGGACGCGGAGGGCTTGCTCGCGGCGATTGGAGAGCTCACGGCGAGCACGGATGCGGGCGGCGGGCTCGGGGAGGCGGGGCGCGCCTTCGTGTTGCGGAACTGTGATCTCGATCGGTTGGCGCGGGAATACGAGGGGCTGCTCGCCGATGTCGTGGGGGCGCGAGCGCCTGGCTTGGCGGATCCCAGGGATCCGGTGTAGGCTGCAGGACTGGCTTGCGCGTGTGTTGCACTCGGAGACACGGGTGTCTCAAGCCCTTGCCAACAAGTCACTTGAGCCCAGCTCGAGCCGCGGAGACCCTCGGACTCCGCCCGCGCCGCGACAGGCGGTGCAACCCGCGGCCCCATTTGGACTTCTCTCCGCCACCCACAGGATCCGACAACACGGAAGCCAGCCAGTTCCCATGTCCTCTCCTCGCTCCAATGACCGGGTGCTCGCTCCCGTACCCACCACGGAGGAGGTGCTGTCGATTCGAGCCGTCTTCGACATCCTCTGGCGCGGCCGCTGGATCCTGCTCGTCACTCTCGCGCTCGGCGTCGCGGCCGGCTTCTTCCAGGTCAGCCGTCGCGGGACCGTTTCGCGCGTCGCGTCGCGCATCTACATCGAGCGCTCGGGGCCGAGCCTGCAGACGACGGGTGGCTTGCTCGTCTCGGGCGACACGCGCAACTACGTCAACACGCAGGCCGAGCTGCTGCAGTCGACGCCCGTGCTCAACCGGGCTCTCGCGCGCGAGGAGCTGCGGACGAGCTCGCTCTTGGCGGAGGTGCACAACAAGATCGGCTGGCTGAAGAAGCAGCTGCGCGTCAGCGTTGGTCAGAGCGACGACATCGTCACCGTTTCGATGGAGTCCGTCGACGTTCTGGGGGCGTGCTCGATCGTCAACGCGACGGTCGACTCGTACCGGGAGTTCCAGGCGAGCACGAAGAAGACGAACGTCGAGGAGCTGCTCTCGCACCTGCGGACGGAGAAGTCGGAGCGCGAGACCGAGCTCGACAAGAAGCTCGAGGAGCTGACCAAGTTCCTGCAGGACAGCGGCACGCTGGGACTCGATCCCGCCGGGACCGCGACCTACGAGTTCGCCGAGCTCCAGAATCTCTCGACGGCGCTGCTGCAGGCACAGATCGAGGAAGGCCAGGCGCTGGAGCGACTGGAGCTCGCTCAGGTGCTCGTCGATTCGCCGGTCCTGCTGCGCGAGTTCGTCGACGTCCAGTCGTTCACGAGCGGCGTCGATCCGCTGCTCGCCGAGCGGTTGCGTCAGTTCGATCGCAGAGAAGCGGTGTTGTCCGAGACGCTGCGCAGCTCGCTGGCTCGCCGCGGGCAGATCCTCGAGGCACGCACCCCCGAACACCCGAGCGTGCAGGCACTCGACGCCGAGATCGCCCAGGTGCGCGAGGATCTCGGGCGCGTCGAGGAGCGCCGGCACGAGCTGGAGAGTAGCTACCAGGAGGCCGACGACGATTCGAGGGGCGAGTTGGTGCGCAAGTACCTCGTCGTGCTCGAGAAGCGCGCCGCATCCGTCTCGAGGAAGGTCGACGAGCTCGAGACCCGCGTCGCCGCGCAGAAGAGTCGGGCGCAGGAGCTGGGTGGCAAGAACGCCGAATACCAGCTGTTGAACACGCGCGTCGACCAGGAACGCGCGATCATCGAGGATCTCGCGAAGCGCATCAGCCAGCTCAACCTCACGTACATCAGCGATGACGAGAAGAGCTCGCTCAACGTCGTCGTACTCGACGCGGCGAGCGTGCAGACGGCGAGCGTGACGACCTCGCGCGCGTCGACGCTCGCCTTTTTCACGATGCTCGGCCTCCTCGCCGGGTGCGCGCTCTCCTGGCTGTATGCCGCATTCGACCACCGCCTGCGGTCCGACAGCGAGGTCGCTTCCACGCTCGGCCTGCCGGTGCTGGCGATCCTGCCCCGCAAGAGCTCGAAGGGACCGCAGGCCGCAGTGGCCGAGTGGAACGAGGATCCGAGCCTGGCCGAAGCCGCGCGCTCGCTGCGCACGGCGGTGTACTTCGGGATGCCGAAGGGCGAGGGCAAGCGCCTGCTCGTCACCTCGCCGAGCAAGGGCGAAGGCAAGTCCACCGTGACGGCGCAGCTCGGCATCGCGATGGCGTCCGCGGGGCAGCGCACGTTGATCGTCGACGCGGACTTGCGCTCGCCGCAGCAGTCACGGCTGTTCGGGGTCCGCAACCAGGCGGGACTCGCGGACGTGCTCGGCGGTGCTCAGGTGAAGGACCTGGTGCGCGACACTGGCGTCGAGAACTTGGAGCTGCTCACGACGGGACCGAGTCCACCGAACCCCGCCGAGATGTTGAATGGCGCGGCGTTCGAAGAGCTGCTCGAGCAGCTGGACGGAGAGTACGACCGGATCCTGGTCGATTCGCCCCCGGTCCTGGCCGTCGCGGACGCGCGCATCATCGCGACCAAGTGCGACGTGGTGCTCCTCGTGCTGCGGGCGCAGCACTCGAACAAGCGTCACGCGATCGCGGCGCGCGACGGGCTCGAGTCGGTCGGGGCGCGCGTGCTCGGCACGATCCTCAACGCGCTGCCGACCGGGTTCGGCTACGGCTACGGGTACGGCCACCGCTACGGGCGCTACGGAGAGACGGAGCAGACTGAGCAGACTGAGCAGACTGAGCAGACTGAGCAGACTGAGCAGAGCGAAGCAGCGCACGATTCGCCGGCCGAGCCCGAGCTGGTTTCCGCGGCGGTGCGCAAGCGGCGCCGGCGGCAGGGGCGCTGAGCCCCGAAAGGTCAGGAGTGCTCGAGAGGATGGCCGAACGGGACGGGCTACTCGAACCGCGACCGCGTGCGGCGGGTCTGAATCGGAAGCGTCGGCGAGATCGGGGGCGGCGAGGTGCCCAGATAGACGCCGCCGGGGTTGGGGGCGTACGCCGGCCGGCCCTGCGGGGCGCTGCGAACGGACCGCGCGCGTGCCGCGGCTGCGAGCACGACGCACGCCAAGACGAGACCCATGTAGAGGGCCCGATTCGATTCTCTTTTGCCCATGATTGTGCGCGCTCCGATCTCGAGCGAGCTGCCTGCCACTTAGAGCGTAGCCTTTTTTGGCGGGGGGGGGCGTGGGGTATTCCGGTAGTCCACCGGGGGACGATTGGGCTACGGCCGATCGTGGGGACGGGTGCGCCTTGAGCGGACTCGCACAGTTCGTAGGGTCGCCCAGCGGGGCTTTCGACACGAGCCGCGCGAGCCGCCTGGACCGCGTTCTCGAAGTGATCCTGGTCCTCCTGCTCGCTTACCAGGCGCTCGCATTCGGGGGTGTTCTTGCTTCGGGGCACTTCGTGTTCGTCGCTGCCGTGTCTGCGTCAGCCGCGATCGTGGGGGCGAGGCTCCTGATCGCTCCGCGCACCCTGGTCTGGTCGTGGGCCTTCGTGCCGATCGCGGCCTTCGCCGCTCTGGTCGCCCTCCAGCTCGTTCCCATTCCCATCGGACTCGTCGAACGGCTCGCGCCGCGCACCGCGGGACTGTGGCTCGAGCTGCTGGGGGAGCCACCCCTGGCCGACGGCGCCCCGCGCCGCGTGACGCTGAGCCTGTACCCGCACGCGACGCGCGAGGAGCTGCGGCTCCTGCTCGCCGGGCTCGCGCTCGTGTTCGTCGTGGTCGACGTCGTGCGCAGCACCGCTGCGTTGCGCCGTGTCCTGCTCGGGATCGCGGCCGTCGGCGCGCTCGTGGTCGGTCTCGCGTTGGCGCAGGACGTGACGGGCGCGACGCGTCTGTACTGGACGTTCGAGACGCCGGGCGGGACCGCTGGTGGCCCGTTCGTGCACTACGGCCACTTCAGCCAGTTCGTCAACCTCTCGCTCGGGTGCGCGATCGCTCTGTTCTTCGTGCGGGCGGCCGAACGCCGCCCCGGGCGCTCCTTGGGTATCGAGACGTGGCGCGGGGCGACCGGGCTCGATCACGCGTGCGCGGTGCTGATCGTATTGGGAATCCTCGCGATCGCGCTCTCGATGTCCCGCGGCGGGCTGATCTCGCTCGTGTTCGCCGGTGCGGTCACCGCGACGGCGCTGCACCGCACGCGCTTCTTCGTGGGCGGTGGATGGCCGCTGGTCGGCCTGCTCTTCGTCGCCTTCCTGAGCCTGCTCGCCATCGGGTTCGACCCGGTCTACGAACGGTTTTCCACCTTGACGGGACCGGTCGAGGAGTACGCGGGGCGCTACGAGCTCGTGCGGGACACGCTGAGCATGACCGCGAGCTTCCCGGTGCTCGGCACGGGCCTGGGGACCTTCGCGGTCGCGTTTCCCATGTTCGACGCGGCGACGCGGCTCGGCACGGCGACCCACGCCGAGAACTTGTACGCGGAGACGCTCGCGGAGACGGGCGTCGTCGGGTTCGCCTTGATGCTGGCGATAGGAGGCGCGGGTGTCCTGTTCTGGACCCGCAGCGTGCGCACGCGGCGGCGGCCGGCGGACGCAGCTGCGTTCGGCATCGGCTTCGGTCTGATCGCGGTGGCGTTCCACGCCGTCTGCGACTTCGGTCTGAAGGTCCCGGCGATCGGTGCCTTGACCGCCGTGCTCGTGGCGCTGCTCGCCGTGCTCTCGGGCGCGCGCGTCGCCCATGGACGCGTGGTCGTGCGAGCCGTCGGTGCCGGGGCGATCCTGTTCGCCGCGCTGCTCGCGGCGCTCCTGCCCGGCGCGTACGCAGCCTGGCGCGCGCAGCTCGAGTGGAACGTCGTCGAGGGTCTGCAGAGCAAGGTCCTCCCGCCGCGCTTCGCCGGTACGGCGCAGGATTACGCCGAGCTGCTCGCGAGTGCGCGGCGCGCGTTCGAACTGCAGCCGTCGAACGTCGAGTACGGCTTCTGGTACGCGACGCACGGGTGGCATGCGGCACTCGCGGCGGCGAGTGGATACACCGCGACGGCTTCGCGGCCGACTGACGTGAGGACGCCGGAGCTCGTCGAACGCACCGCCGAAGTGCACGCGAGGCTGCTCGAGCTGCGTCGGGTCTGTCCGACGTACGGACCGCTGTGGTCCATTGCGGGACAGCTCGGCGTCGTGTGGCTCGACGACTCGCGCGCCGGCGAGTGGATCCATCGCGGACGCGAGCTTGCTCCGCATCACCCCACCGTGCTGCTCGCGTCAGCGGGGCAGTCGATCCGAGAGGGCGACGAGGTCGCCGCGCTCGCGACGTTGCAGAGCGCGCTCCTGGCGGGCGCCAAGACGCAAGCGATCGTGGATCTGCTCATCGTCGACTTCGACAGACCGGCGCTAGCGCTCGAAATCGCGCGCGGAGACGCTTCACGCCTGCTCTACGTGCGCAATCGACTCTCCTCCGAGGATGGCGCGCCCATTCTGGAAGAGGTCGGAGCCGCTTTGCAGGCCGAGCTCGCGAGCGCGTGCGCCCAACCGGGGGCGGAGGCGTGGATGTTCGCGGAGCTCGGTCAGTCGTACCTGGGCGCCGGAGAGCCCGCCCGGGCGATTCCGGCGTTTCGCTCGCTCCTCGTGCTGGAGCCCGATCACCGCTTGCGATTCGAGCTGGCCCAGGCGCTCGTGGCCAATGGTGAGACGGACGAGGCGCGCAGGCAGCTGCGTGATCACTTGGGGATTCACCCTGGGCACCGCCCCAGCCTGGCGCTGCTCGAGGCCCTGGGACGTTGACTCCCGCGAAGAGACATCGCCTGCCGCGCACTGTGCTAACCTCATGGCACGGGCGGGACGGCTCCCCGCCGTCTCAGCCATGACTCGACACGGAACTCGAACGGTCCTGTTGGGCCTCGCCGCTCTCGTTCTGGGGGCGCGGGCGTCCGCCGGTACCCACGTTGGCGCCAACGTGCTGAACGCCGACTCCGGTGAATTCTTCACCACGATCCAGGAGGCGATCGACGACATCGACACGCTGTCGGGCGACACCTTGATCATGCAGGTCGCGACGCACGCCGAGGGGCCGCAGATCTTCTTCGACAAGGACCTGACCCTCATCGGCGACACCGGCGGGACGACGCTCACCACGACCGCGGACACGGGCGCCGCGGGGGACAGTCGCGGCTGGTTCCTGACCGAGCTCGGAACGATCTGTGCGTTCTCGAACCTGACCTTCGACGGGACCGGGTTCCGGGTCTGGCAGGGGATTCGCGCCAAGGGCGACGGCACGCTCACGAATTGCGACTTCGCGAACATCCAGTACGAGGCCTCCGGGCCCGCGTACGCCGGGACCGGCGTGGTCTCGATCGAGGCCGAGTGGGTCCTGACGAACTGCACGTTCGCGAACATCGGCAGGATCGGGTTCCACGTCTTCGGGCCGGGCCTCGCGGTCAATCGCGTCGAGGAAACGAGCTTCGTCGGGAAAGGGCCGGGCAACTGGCTCGACTACGCGATCGAGGTGGGCGGGGGCGCGACGGTCGAGGTCGAGGCGGCGACGATCACCGATTGCGCGGGGGACGCCAGCGACGGGTCGGCTTCGGCCGGCATCCTCGTGTCGACCCTGTTCCCGCCCGGCATCAGCGAGGCCAAGGTGACGCTTTCCACGATCTCGGACAACACGATCGGGATCGCAGTTGGATTCGACGCGGCGGATGCATCTTCGGTCCTCGTCAAGTTCAACAACATCGTGGACAACGATTTCGGCGTGACGAACACGTCGCAGGCGAACGAGGTCAAGGCCGAGTTCAACTGGTGGGGAGACACGACCGGACCCCTGGATGACAGCGGTGCTCAGGAAGCAGGCAGTCCGCCGTGCTTCGTCCCGAACATCAACCCGATCTTCGACCTCGCCAACCACGACGGGCTCGGCAACTTCGTCAGCGACAACGTCTTCTACTGTCCCTGGTCGATCGGCCCCGTCGGATTGGCGGTCGGGACGAGCTACTGCGCAAACGCGGAGAACTCGACCGGCCTGCCGGGTCGCATGGTCGTGACGGGGGACCCGAGCGTCTCGCAGCCCGTCGGCAGCTTCGCCCTCAACGCGACCGATCTTCCGCTCGCCCAGTTCGGGTACTTCCTCGCCTCCGACGGTGCCGGCATCTTCAGCCCGGCCACCAGCAACGGCAACTTCTGCCTGGCGCTGGGTCCGAATCTGGGACGCTACGACGGCGACATCCAGAACTCGGGGATCACGGGGACGTTCAGCTTCGGCCTCGATCTGTCCGCGATTCCGGTCGCGGTCGGCCTGCCGCACATGCTGATGGCCGGTGAGACGTGGTACTTCCAGCGCTGGTACCGCGACTCGGCAGCGCCGAGCCAGGGGGCGTGCTGCACCAACAACTTCACCGACGGGATCGCCGTGCAGTTCATTCCCTGAGCGGACAGCTGTCGGCGGGGCGAGCAGACGATCGTTCGCCCGCTTTGGCGGCTTCGCGCGGGTTTTGGCGGTCGCGGTGAACTGCCGCGGCCTTCGGCGGCATCTAGTCGTGTGATTCACCCTGATGGGGCATTATCGGCGGTTCGTACGGGATGCGATGCAAGGCGCGCCGACGACGCGCAACGCCGCAGCGCGCCCTCGGGCGGCGATCGGGACGCTTGGTGCGCGGCGCTGACGCCACTCGCAATCGTGGGTGCACCGGCGCCTGCTCCTTCTCTCTCGGCCGCGGCGACCGCGGGGGTGGTGACGATGAAGACGGGCATAGCGGCGCGCGTGGTGGCGGGAATCGCGTTCTGGTTCGTTTGGACCCAATCGGGACACGGTTCGGAAGGAGCGCCGCGCGCCCGATCCTGGAGGCGTCGCACCTGGGGCACTCGGGGCGCCCGAGGCGCCGGTCGCGAGCAGCGCGGCGAATCGCGTGCACGGGAGAGTGATCCTCGTCGAAGAGGACGGCGAGCGCCGGAGCGAGGCGAACGGGCACTCGAGCGTGGTTCGCCTGCGCGATCAGCGGCCGCTGGAGGTCGCGGTCACGCGCGGCGGGCTTGCCTTCGACTGTTCCGGACCGACGCCGATCGAGCTGCGTGGAGCGTTCCTGGACCGGGCGAGCCCGGACGCGTGCGGTTCGACTTCGGCGACGTGACGCCGGGGAGGATCAAGCTCGGCCTGCATCCCGTGAGGGAGTCGTGGGTCGTCGACCTGCCGGAGACCGGCGCGCGCCAGGTCCGACTCGATTGCGGATCCCTCGCGCGCGTCGAGGTCGAGGTGTGCGATGCGGAGAGCGGCGAACGGCTCCCGATCGAGGGCCTCGCGTGGTCCCCCTGGCCGCCCGGGACTTGGCAGAGGAGCGTGCGCCCACCCGGTTGGCTGCTGGGGATGGAGGTCGCTCGGCCGGACGCGACGTCGCGCGTCGCCACGTTCTTGGCCCCCGCCGGTACGCTGCACTTCGGGTTCTGGCACGAGGGCTACGGTGAAGACGGTCGCGAGGAGAGGATCGAGGCGGTCGGGCACGACGGCGAGTCCGAGCTGCTGCGTCAGGAGACCGGACGTTACGTGCTGACGGTGACCGAGGGAGGAGCCTGGCGGGTGGTGTCGGCGCCCGGAGGATGGGTGTTGGCTTCCGATGGAGACGTGAGGCTCGTCGCGGGCGAGCGAACCGAGGTCGATCTCGAGGTGCGGGCGGAGTGATTGGAGAGGCGGGCGCGGCCCAAATAGCGTGGTGCCGGCACTCGCGAGAGCACCGGCACCGACGCGCCAGGTCCGGACTCAGGTCCGGGGTGCGCTTGCGGCTACTGGAACAGGATCGAGTAGCCGTTGGTGAAGTTCGAAGCCGGCTGGTCGCGGTACCAGCACTGGAAGCTCCACGTTTCGCCCGCCTGCACGCTGACCGGCGGCGTCATCGGGATCGCCGCCAGATCGATCAGGGCGCTCAGGGACCCGCTCGCTCCCGTGTTGCCGACGTTCTGGTAGAAGAAGCCCATCGGCGCGGCCAGGCAGAGATTGCCCATGCTTCCACCGGGTTGGGTCGGTGCGCCTTGCGTCTGGCTGACGAGGAAGCAGCCGAACTGACCCGTCGGCAGGTCGCTGGCCTCGAGGGTGACGTTGTTGTCGGTGACGACGTCGCTGCCGAGTGCGGTCAGGCGTCCTTCGCGGCCGATCGAGTTCGTCACGCCGGGGCAGTAGGGGGCACCGACGCCGGGGTCGCAGTAGAGCTCTTCGATGCGCAGGTCGTCGACCGCGGCCTCGACAATCGAGCCGTTGCCCTGGTCGGCGGCGACGAAGCGCACTTGGACGGTGCTCGTGAGCGACATGCCGGGGATGCTCAGGACGTTGAAGTCGTGCCGGAACCAGCCGCCCGAAGCTTCGGGGTGTCCCGGTCCGAGGATCTCGACCGCGTACCACGTCATGCCGTCGTCGGTGATCTCGATGACGAGCGAGTCGTCGACGTTGCCGTTCCCGTCGTTGGTGTACCAGCGCCAGTACGAGAGCTGCGGTGTCGCGGAGCTCGACAGGTCCATCACCGGCGAGAGGAGCGTCGTCGCCCCTCCGTCGATGTCCTGCTCGCCGAGCGGGCCACCCAGCGTGCCCTGACCGGTGAACCAGCAGTTCGTGCCGCTGGGCGTGTGGTCGTCCTCGGGCTGAGCGGCCGTCCCGATCGGATCGCCGTGCTCCCAGATGCCCGTCGTCGCGGTGTCCGCCGGAGCGCCCGACGTCCAGCTTCCGGGCGCCTCGACCTCGTCTTCGGCGACCACGACGATGCCGTCGACCGCGAGCGAGACGTGCGCGGTTCCGCCGCCGCTCGAGAAGGGCACGCCGTCGATCGTCTCGGCCTGCACTTGCCAGACGATCTCCGAGCCGCAGGTCAGGGCGGGGAAGACGGCGTCGTAGTTGCCGGCGCCGTTGTTCGTCAAGGGCACCGTCTGGGGGCCGCTGCCGTCGTCGTAGACGAGGACTTCCGTTCCGGGCATCAGGTCCCCCGGCGCGCCTTCGGCGATCGTGACCGGCAGCGTCACGCCGCGCGGGTCGAGTACGCTCGGGACGCCCATCGGGAGGTCGACGGTCAGGCTCGCGAACGAGACTTGCCACACGAAGAGTCCGCGCTCGACGTCACTGCCGATGATGACGCCGCTGGGGAAGTAGGGGTAGAGGCTCCACAGGCCGTTGAAGTCGGCGCTGTCGCTACCCGGGAACGTGTCGTAGAAGCCGACCTCGACCGGTGCCGTGGGAGTCGTCGCGTCGAAGACGCGAATCCCGCTGCGGTAGTTCGCGGCGAAGATGAAGTTGTCGCGCGTGTAGAGGTTGTGCGTGATCGCCGTGTTGCCGTTGTCGAACTGCCCGACGACACTCGGGTTCGACGGGTCCGCGACGTCGATGATGTACACGGTCGAGGGGACCGACGGCTCGTCGAGCTCGTCGCCGAGGTAGAAGTACTGGCGGTCCGGCGAGAGCCAACCCTGGTGGCTGTACTCGCGGTTGGGGTACGGCGTCTGGCTGAGCTGAACGATGTTGTTCTTGTCGGTGACGTCGAGGATCGTCAGCGCCGTGTCGGTGCCGCCCCCGTTGAGCCCCGCGCAGCAATAGGCAATCTGCTGGCCAGCGAGAGGACCGGACGTGTACGTCACGATCTGTGCGTCGTGGACGTAGCGGTCGTTCCACACCGCCACCTGCGGCGGGTCGTCGGGGTTCGCGTTCAGGTCGTAGATGCGCAGGCCGTTGCTGCTGCCGCCACAGCGGTAGGCGTAGCCACTGGTCTCGTCGAGTGCGATGTTGTGGGTCGAGCCCGTCCCGGCCGTGCCGACGAGTGTCACGGTGCCCGAGTCGATGTTCGCCATACTGACGACCTGGATGCCGCCACCGCCCTCGGTGACGATGTACGCGCGGTCGCCCCAGACTTTCACGTCGCGCCAGATGCTGTTGGACCCGTCAATGTGCGCGATGATCTGCGGGCTCGAGGGGATCGTGATCTCGATGAAGATCGTGTCCGTCGACGAGGTGAAGATCGCGTACTCGCGACCGCTCGGGCTCGTATACCCCCAGCAGTCCGAGCCCTCCTCTCCGGCGACGCCGAGGTCGCTCATCGTCAACCACGAGCGCAGGTAAACGTTCTGGGACGAGAAGCCGACGCTCTGCCCCGTGACGGGATTGCCGCCGAGGCCGGGGGAGTACCCCGGACCGCGGTAGGACGGCGTGCGGTCCAGGAGCTTGGGGTCGTCGTCGTGGCCAAAGAGCGGCACCGTCAAGGCGCCGACTGAGAGCGTCGCGATCACGCGACGCGCCAACTGGACTTGCATGGCGGGAGGTTGCTGGGGAGGCGGGGGGGGGACCATCTCATCCTAGGGCACCGCGACCGCGCCTGCTTGGCGGAACAGGCCGTCTGCGCCCTGCGAGCGGACGAGGCTGCCGCGTCTTGCCGATCCTTTGCGCGCGTCGCGGCGGGCCTTCAGCGCCGGGACCAAAAGGGGATTCGATAGGACTTTCGCCGTCGCCCGACCTCGGCCCTGGGAGCGGGGTAGTTTTCTGCAGTCCCCCCTCATCCCCACGAGAGCGGACGTCCCCCCTTCCCTCCTAGAGAGTCCCCGCCATGTTTCGTTCCACCGGTTCGAAGGCAAAGGTCCCGACCTTGCCCAACCTCCTTGTTCTCGTCCTACCTCTGCTTGGGTCCGCCTGCAGTGGAGGCGGGAGCAGCAGTGGAGGTGGAAGCAACGGCGGCAACAACGGCGGCAACAATCAGCAGAACCCGTTGACGGTGAGCGACGTCGCGCCGGCGAGCGGATCGCTCGCGGGCGGTCTGACCGTGACGGTCAACGGAGAAGGGTTCACTGAATCGGCGACAATGTCCGTCGAGTTCGGTGGCGTGTCCGCTTCCGACGTCGTCGTGATCAGCGACAACGAGCTGACGTGCACGACGCCCTCCGCGGGCGCGGGCGTCGTCAACGTGCAGGTCGCCGGTGGGGGCTTCACGGCGGTTCTGCAGCAGGGGTTCGAGTACGTCGAGCTCGCGACACGCGCGGACCTGAACGGGGACGGGCTCGCCGACTTCATCGTCGGCTCGAGCGAGAGCGACACTCCGGCTCAAGACGCTGGCTCGGTGTGCATCTACTTCGGCGACGGCACCATGCCGACCGACCAGGTGGCCTCACAGGCGGACATCCAAATCCTCGGGCCCCTTCCGGGCACTGCGTTCGGCCATTCGATCGCATCGGGTGACGTGAACGGTGACGGCGCCGAAGACCTCATCGTCGGCGCCCCCGGCCTCGACATCGGCTGGATCGACGACGGCGCCGTCTACGTGTTCTTCGGCCCCCTGCTCCAGAGCGGCACCTTCATCGCTTCCGCCGCGGACCTGGTGCTCTTCTCCGAGACCGGAACGACCGGCGACTACTTCGGCAGCCGCGTGCTCGCCCGCGACGTCGATGACGACGGCACCGAGGACCTGATCGTCACGGCGCTCTGGCACGACGGCGGTGCTTCGCTCACCGGAGCCGTCTACGTCTTCACCGGCGGCCCGGACATCGCGACCGCGACGACGGACGGCGCGACGCGCATGACCGGCAGCTCGGCCAACGAGCGCTTCGGCGCCGACCTCGCCGTTTCCGACATCGACGCGGATGGCGTTGCGGACTTGGTGATCAGCGCTCCGTTCAAGAGCTCCCTGCGCGGCGCGGTCTACGTCTACCCCGGGCCGATCGACTCGAATCCCACGCTGGGTATGACGTTCGAGGGCGATGCCGCCGGCGACCGCTTCGGTGCCCGTGTCGAGCTCGGCGACGTCGACGGCGACGGCACCGACGACCTGGTCGTCGGGGCGCCCGGCTCGGACGCGCCCGGCAACTCGCAGGGCGCGGTCTCGGTGTACTTCGGTGGCGCCGGCCTCGTCGGCGCGACCGCGAGCGAGGCGGACGTGACGTTCACCGGCAAGAGCGCAGGGGACGAGTTCGGCGAGGACGTCGTCGTCGGAGATCTCGACGCCGACGGAGTCGACGACATCGTGGTCGGCGCCCAGGGGGTCGACGTGATCCTCAGCAACGTCGGCGCGGTCTATGCGTTCCTCGGCTGGGCCGGCCTGTCCAGCACGGGCGCCGGCGCCGCGGATCGCGAGGTGGTCGGAGAGACCGTCCCGAACGAGAACTTCGGCTCCTCCCTCCAGCTGCTCGACGTCGACGGCGACGGGATGCTCGACCTGTGCGTGGCCGCCCTCAACAACGGCGCAGGCAAAGTTCACGTATTCCAGGGTGGCCAGGCTGGGCCGAGCGGCTCAGCGACGGACGACGACCTGACGTTGCGCGGCGAGGGAATCGGTTCTCGCTTCGGCGCTGCCATCGTCTCCGACCGCTAGTCACTTCGGATGAGGGAAGATCCTCAGGTGCTCGACCTCGAGCGCTCTTCCGCGGCCCTACAGATGCTCCGTGTCTCGATCATGCACGCCTTCGATCAACAACTTCTGCGAGATGGTTCGTACGCGACTTCGAACGCCACGCCTTCTTCGCATATCTTTGTCCTGCCTTTGTTCTGCGCGCCGTTGACGGCTATCCTGGGCAGTGATAATTTCCCTTTTGGTCCCTTCGGAATTGCTTTGTCTATGTGGGCCACGCTAGAGAGATTACAGGGTCTTATTCCGCACGCTCCGCTTCGACCGACCCTGCGAAGCACTCAACCTGTCGACACAATGAAGACCACCAGGATGCGCCCGGCGCATTCGCGCCCCGACTCTGCCAATAGGGGGGGGGAGCGATGAGCGCTCGAATGGAATGGAGCCTCGCGCTGTGCCTCTCCGCCGCTGTCGTCGGTGTGTTCGCGTACAAGCGCGACGGTGCGCAAGACGAGATCAAGGCCGCGGGCTCCCCGTCGCTGGCTGACGTCGACGCGTCGGCAGGCAAGGACCTGACCGAACAGTTCATGGAAGCGATGACGACCGGCCAGCCGGTCGCTCCCCCCGCTGCTCCGATCGAAGCGACCTCGACGTCCGCGGGTCTACCGACATCGGGACACTGGCGCGGCAAGCCCGCCCTTGGTGACCTCGACGGCGACGGCGACCTCGACCTGGTCGCGTCGATCCGGCGCATCGACTCGAGCACACCCGGAAAAGGCGTGTACGCCTGGATCAACGACGGCGATGGGACGTGGCGCGAGACGCTCGACGGTCTGCGTCGCGATATGGGCTACGGCGGCGCGGAGCTTGATGACGTCGACGGTGACGGCAACCTCGACATCGCGTTCTCCGGCCACGACGTGACGCCGCACGTGTTCTTCGGTGACGGCTCGGGCAAGTGGCCCGCGTCTCACGGCGTGGACGTCGACGTGATCGCGTCCGATGTGGCGCTGGCGGACTTCGACCGCGACGGTCACCTCGACATGGCGGTCATGGGGTTCTACCCGCGCCAGGGTGGCCTCACGATGCACAAGGGCGGCGGCGACCGTGAGTTCACTCTCGGGCCGGTACTGCTCTCCAAAACTTCGTTCGGCGCGCAGGTCACGGCGTGCGACATCGAGAGAGACGGTGTGCTCGAGCTCGTCGCCGCGACCAACGAGGGCGCGCGCGTCTGGAGCTTCGACGAGGACATGCAGCCGCTCGACCGCTCCGCGGGTCTACCGACGCCAGAGGTTGGCGGCTCGGAACTGTGCACCGCGGTCATGGATCTCGACGGCGACGGCGTCGACGAGCTGCTCGTCGGCGGCATGACCTACTCCGATCACGTCGCGCTGCAGCTGTACAAGTTGTACGACGACGAGTGGGCTCCCTGGGGCGCCGGCTTGCCGGACGACGAAGCGATCTTCGACGTCTGCTTCGCGACGCTCGTCGAGGGTGAGGCACGCTACGTCGTGACCGCGGGACGCTTCGGCATCAGCGTCAACAAGATGACGGTCGAGGGCAACTTCGAGCGCGTCGGTCGGGTCGTCGATACCGACGGCGTCATCAACTTGACCGCTGGCGACGTCGATGGGGACGGCCTCGAAGAGATCGTCTACGTCGGTTTCCGCGGAGTCACGGTTCTGCACCTCGACGATCTGGGAGGTCGTGATGAGTAAGGCAATTCGACGCATCATCATGGTCGCGCTCGTCGCGGCGCTGGCCTTCCTGATCTTCCGGCCCACCTCCGAGGCCGAGCAGAAGCCCCAGGCCACCGGCAGCGGTCTCCGGACCCGCGTGGAGACGTACATCGCGAAGCGCCTCGAGAACGACTGGGCGGACGTCTACGAGATGGCGGCCCCGGCCCACCGGCGCAAGGTCGACCTGCGAGCCTTCCTGAACGCGTACGGACACGGGGCGATGCGGGTTGTGTCCCTCACGCCCAAGTCGACCCGGTTCTCCAAGGACGGACGCGCCGCGCTCGTCACGATGGACTTGGACGGCGAGCTCGTCCTCGACCGGCTGCCGCCGACGTTCCGCAAGGGGCTGAAGACGAAGGGTCCCGAGGACCTGCGGCAGACGTCGGAGTTCGAGATCACCTGGGTGTGGCGCGAAGGCGACTGGTTCTTCGAGCTCGACCCGGCGCTCGTCAAGGGGCGCGACCAGTCAGGTCGTGTACCGCAGACCTATGGAGCACAAATCGGACCCAGCCCGGATGGAGGGCGGTGATGCGCGCGAGCTCACCGATGGGTCTACCGCAAGTGAAGAGACAACACGTGGAGCGGATCCGAGCTGCGTGTTGCAGGTACCGGTGTTTTTGCCGGTGCTTTGACCGACAGTTTGAACTGGACAACAAGAGGAGCTAACTTGAAAGCCCTGTCTATTATTGCCTCGGCTGCGATTGTCGCAGCCACGGCCAGCCCGGCGCTGGCCGATGGGCGCAACCCCGGGAGCGCCCTAGTTTACCCGGTCCACTATTCCGGAAACGGTTTCTTCACGGTCATCTGCGTGACGAACACCAACACCGACCCCGGTGTGCCCGGAATGAACGGGGACACGATGGTGCACTACGAGTACGCCAACGTGAACGAAAACCCCCAGGACCCCTTCCTTCCCTTCAGCTGCACCATCTTTAACCGGATGGAACTGCTGACTCCGGCGGACACGCTGTGTGTCCTCACGTCTTGCCACAACGCGGTCAACCCCGCGGGCCAGCAAGGCTACGTGGTCCTGTCTGCGCAGGATCCGGATCACTTCGATTCTCCGTGGTCGTTCAACTTCTTGATCGGCTCGGAGCTCGTCATCAACGCGAGTGGAGTCATGTACTCCCTCAACGCCATCCCGTTCGAGTCCCCGCTGCCCCTCGGCGCCGCGACGGACCTGGACAGCGACAGCAACTTGGACTTCGACGGCCAAGAGTACGAGGGCATCCCGGATGTTCTCTACATCGACAGCTTCATCGCGATCCAAGAGTCGCAGCTTTCGCTTCTGAGCCTCACCGGCCGGTCGCAGGACGTCAACAGCGTTCAGTTCAGCGTCTGGAACGACAACGAGTTCCCGCTGTCCACGAACCTGAAGTTCAGCTGCTGGTTCGACGAGCCGCTGTGGCGTATCAGCCAGCTCTTCACGCAGGACTTCCTCGAGAACTCGACTCCGCACGATCCGGACGAGCTCGACCTGGACTGCTTCGCTGGTGACGACACGGTGGAAACCGGCTGGGCGATCATCGACAGCGTCGATGTCCGCACGACCGGTGGCCTGCCCGTCTCCGACGATGGCGCCATCCTCGGCTCCATCACGGCCGGCGGCCGCACCCGTTTCGACGGCGGCCACCTGCTCTGGGAAAGCACCGACAAGCAGTTCAACGGGCAAGCATTCGCTCCGTGATCTGACGTCGGATTCACCGGCTCGGCCCTCGACGCTCCTGGCGTCGGGGGCCGAGTTTCTTTTGCCGAGTCACCTACCGGATTCGCGGCAGGGGAACGCCAGCCAGCGGCAGGCTGAGCGGCCCGCGCTCGGGCGAGTCCTCGTCCTCGCGCAGGACCTTCAGCACCGCGACCTCGTCGCACTTGTTGAACTTCGGGCAGTTGAGGCAGTCGTTGAAGACCTTGTGCGGCAGGCTCGCGTGGTCGACGACGCTGAACCCGAGCTTCTCGAAGAAGCCGGTCACGTAGGTGAAAGCCATGACCCGCGCCAGGCCGAGGGTTTCGGCTTCGGCGAGCAGCTCGTCCGCCATGCGTCGACCGAGGCCGAGCTTTTGGAATTCGGGGGCGACCGCGATCGACCGTACCTCGCCGATGTCGGTCCAGATGATCGCGAGCGCGCCGCAGCCAGCGAATACGCCGTCGACCTCGGCGACGAGGAAGTCGCGCACTTTCTCGACGACCGAGGCCGGCGAGCGTGGGAGCATCACCTGATCGGTCGCCAGGGAGTTGACGAGCTCGAGGATCGGCTCGACGTCGCCGACGCGTGCCTTGCGGATCTTGATGTCTAGCATGTCTGGGTCTCCTACAAGGGTCAGGATCTCCTACCAGGACTCGAGCCGCTCTTTCCAGGCGGCGACCTCCTCCGCGACCCGCTCCGGAGAGGTTCCACCGATCGCCGCGCGGCGGCCGAGGACGCGCTCGATGCTCAATGCGTGCACGAGGTCCTCCTCGATCTCCGGAAAGAGCGCTTGGCGCCGCTCGGGTGCGAGCTCGCGCAGCTCGACCCCAGTCTCGATCGCCTCCCGCACCGCGTGCCCGACGCGCTGGTGTGCGTCGCGAAACGCCACGCCGGCCGCCACGAGCAGGTCGGCGACGTCTGTCGCGTCGAGAAAGCCGCGCGAGCAGGCGGCGCGGCAAGCCTCGCGGTCGTAGCGGACGTTGCGCACGCACACCGCGGCGACGCGCAGGCACGCGTGGGTCGTATCGAGTGCGTCGAAGAGCGCCTCCTTGTCCTCCTGCAGGTCCTTGTCGTACGCCATCGGTAGGCCCTTGCACGTGACCAGGAGTGACTGCAGCGCACCGATGACGCGACCCGTCTTGCCGCGCAGGAGCTCCATCGCGTCGGGGTTCTTCTTCTGCGGCATCAGGCTCGAGCCGGTCGAAACCGCGTCGCCGAACTGCAGCATGCCGGCCTCGGAGCTCGCGAGAAAAATCCAGTCCTCGGCGAGCCGTGAGAGGTGCACCATGATGACCGAGCACGCGAAGGCGAGCTCGAGCGCGTGGTCGCGGTCGCTGACGGCGTCGAGACTGTTGCGGGTCGGCCCGGCGGTGAAGCCGAGGTCGTCGGCGAGTGCCTCGCGGTCGATCGGGAACGCCGTGCCCGCGAGCGCGCCGCACCCCAGGGGCGAGGTGTCCATGCGCTCGAGCGCGTCCTCGATGCGCTCCGCGTCGCGGGCGAGCATCTCGACGTAGGCGAGTGCGTGGTGGCCGGCGGTGATCGGCTGAGCGCGCTGCAGGTGCGTGTATCCCGGCAGCGCCAGGTCGAACGTCTCGCCCGCGAGCTCGACCAGCGCCTCGATCAGGTCGCGCAACGCTCCGTCGAACTCTCGCCCGAAGCGCGTGAGGTACAGCTTGAGGTCGGTCGCGACCTGGTCGTTGCGCGAGCGCCCCGTGTGCAGCTTGCGCGCCAGGGCTCCGACGCGCTCCTCGAGCGCGCCCTCGACGAACGAGTGGACGTCCTCGGCCTCCGACGCCGCGATGGGCGCCGGATCGCTCGCGAGCTCGACGCCCAGTCCCTCGATCGCCGCCTCGAGCTCGGTCACCTCGGCGCTGGTCAGGACACCGGCCTCCCCGAGGGCGCGCGCCCACGCGAGGCTGCCGACGAGGTCGTCGGCGAGCAGGCGCTGGTCGAACCCGAGGCTCTTGTTGAAGGCCTCGAACGTCTCGTCGAGTCCACCTTCGAAGCGGCCACCCCACATGCTCATGCTGAGCCTCCGGCGGCGACGCGCCGTGCGACCGTGCCCGGCAGGCCGAACAGCCGCACGAAACCCTCGGAGTGTGCGGGCTCGAATCCGGCGCCCATCGTGAACGACGCGAGGTCCTCGGAGTACAGCGAGGACGGGCTCGTCGTGGTGATCGACGTTGCCGAGCCCTTGAAGAGCTTGACGCGCACTTCCCCGCTGACCGGCCGGGCGGCTTCGGCGAACAGGGCGTCGAGCGCCTCGCGCGCCGGATGGAACCACTGGCCGTTGTAGACGATGCGCGCGTACTCGGGAGCGAGCTGCTCGCACAGGTGCAGCGTGTCGCGCTCCATCGTGAGTGCGCGCAGGCTCCGGATCGCCTCGTACAGGATCGTGCCGCCGGGCGTCTCGTACACGCCGCGCGACTTCATGCCCACCAGCCGGTTCTCGGTGATGTCGACGCGGCCGGCACCGTGGCGGGCGCCGAGCGCGTTGAGGCGCTCGAGCAACGTGACCGGCGCGAGCGCCTGTCCGTCGAGCGACTTCGGAATCCCGCGTTCGAAGCCGACCGTCACGAGCTCGGCCGTGTCCGGCGCGTCCTCGGGCGACGTCGTCCAGGTCCACACGTCGTCGGGCGGTGCCGTGCCGGGGTCCTCGAGCGCGCCGCCCTCGTGCGACAGGTGCCAGAGGTTGCGGTCGCGGCTGTAGATCTTCTCCTTGGTCGCCGTAACGGCGATGCCGCGCTCGGCGGCGTAGGCGAGCGCGTCCTCGCGGCTCTTGATCTCCCAATAGCGCCACGGGGCGACGATCTCGAGCTCCGGCGCGAACGCGGCGTAGCCGAGCTCGAACCGCACTTGGTCGTTGCCTTTTCCGGTGCAGCCGTGGGCGACCGCGTCGGCGCCGACCTCCCGGGCGTACTCCACCTGCGCCCGCGCGAGCAGTGGGCGGGCGAGGCTGGTGCCGAGCAAGTAGCGACCCTCGTAGACCGCGACCGCGCGCAGCGCCGGCCACACCGTCTCCGTCAGGAACGGCTCCCTGAGATCGACGACGCGGCAGCTCTCCGCGCCCGTCTCGAGTGCCTTCTCCTCCAGCCCCTCGAGCTCTCCCGCGCCTTGCCCGACGTCGCCCGCCAGGCAGTGCACCTCGAAGCCGCGGTTCTCCTTGAGCCAGGGGATCAGGATCGATGTATCGAGCCCCCCCGAGTACGCCAGAACGACCTTGCGCGAGCTCATACGAGCGCCCCCGCCGGCTGCGGTGCCTTGGCCATCAAGAGCACCATCAGAGCCTTCTGCACGTGCAGGCGGTTCTCGGCGATGTCGAAGACGATCGACTGTTCGCCGTCGATCACACCCGCGGTGACCTCTTGTCCACGGTGCGCGGGGAGGCAGTGCATGAACAAACCGTTCCGGGTCAGCTCCATCAGCTCGGCGTCGACCTGGTAGGGGGAGAAGACGGCAGCGCGCTCTTCGGTCTCGTCCTCCTGTCCCATGCTGGCCCAGACGTCGGTGTAGATCGCGTCGGCGCTCGACGCCGCCTCGCGCGGGTCGTTGGTCGTCTGCACGCTCGAGCCCGACTCCTGCGCGGCCTCGAGGGACTCGTTCATCACCTTCAGGTTCGGCTCGTACCCCTCGGGCGTGCACACGGTGATGTTGGCCCCGAGCTTGGCGGCCGTGTGCATCAGCGAGTGGCACGTGTTGTTGCCGTCGCCGACGTAGGCGAGGGTCTTGCCCTGGACGTCGCCCCAGTGCTCGGTGAGCGTGAAGAAGTCCGCGAGCGCTTGGCAGGGGTGCAGGAAGTCCGACAGGCCGTTGATGACGGGGACCGAGGAGTTCCTGGCGAGCTCGGTGACCGCGCGGTGGCGGTAGGTGCGTGCGACGATGCCGTGCACCCAGCGGTCGAGGTTGCGTGCCATGTCGGGGACCGATTCGCGCGAGCCGAGGCGCATCGCGCTGTGGTCGAGGAACACGGCGCTGCCGCCGAGATCCTGGATGCCGATGTCGAACGTGAAGCGCGTGCGCAGGCTCTCCTTCTCGAAGATCATCCCCAGGCGCTTGCCCGCGAGCAGGCCCGTGTAGCGGTCGCGGCCCGCCTTGAGGGCTTCGGCGGTCGCGAAGACCCTCAGGACGTCGGCGGTCGACAGGTCGGCGATGCTGACCAGGTCCTTGTGGTCGAGGGATCCGAAGGGGTTGTCTTGCATGGGGCTGCTCCAGTCAGTTCAGGGTGCCGTCGAGGGTCGACGAGAGAAGGGCGAGCGCCTCGTCGACGTCCGCAGCGGTGACGACGTAGGGAGGCAGGAAGCGAACGACGTCGCCGCCCGCCGTACACGTGACGAGTCCGGCCTCGAAGAGCGCCGCCTGCAGGTCGGCGGCGCGACCGGGCACGCAGAGCCCCTGCATGAGGCCCATGCCGCGCCGCTCGGTGATCGCGTCGTGGCGGCCGGCGAGCTCGTCGAGTCCCCGTTCGAGCTGCTGGCCGCGCTCGGTGACGGCGCTTGCGAGCCCCGCGTCGAGCTCGTCCAGGAAGACGAGCGCCGCGCGCGAGACGAGCGGTCCGCCGCCGAACGTCGAGCCGTGATCGCCGGGGGCCAGGATGTCCGCGAGCTCCTCGCGCACGAGCGTCGCGCCGATCGGGAGCCCAGCCGCGAGTGGCTTGGCGAGCGTCACCACGTCGGGCACGACCTCTGCCCACTGCGCGCACAAGAAGCGTCCGGTGCGCCCGGCGCCGCACTGGATCTCGTCGTGCACGAGCACGGTGCCGGTCGCGTCGCACAGCTCGCGCGCGGCCCGCAGGTAGTCGACGCCGAGCCGGTTCAAGCCGCCCTCGCCCTGCAGCGGCTCGAGCACGAGCGCTGCAGGGGAGTTGGCCAGCGCGCGCTCGAGCGCGCGGACGTCGCCCGCGCGCACGAACGTCGTCTCCAGCGTCGGTGCGAACGGGGTGCGGTACGCGGCGTTGGCGGTGACCGACAGCGCGCCGAACGTGCGGCCGTGGAACCCACCCTCGAGGGCGACGAAGGCCGTGCGTGCGCCCTTGCCGCGTGCCTTCTGGACCTTGCGCGCGATCTTGAGCGCGGCTTCGATCGCCTCGGCGCCGCTGTTGCTGAAGAACGCGGCGTGCATGCAGGTGTGCGAGGCGAGTCGTTGCGCGAGCTCGTCCGTGAACGGGTGGCGGAACAGGTTCGAGACGTGCGTGAGCGCCGAGCACTGCTCGCGCAACGCCGCGACGAGCCGCGGGTGAGCGTGGCCCAGGGCCGTCACGCCGATGCCCGAAAGGAAGTCGAGCCACTCGCGCCCGTCGTCGGCAGTCAGTCGCGCGCCGGTGCCGCCGACGAACACGGGGTCCGCGCGGCGGTAGGTGGGGAGGACGTGTTCATCCATCGATGGCTTTCTCCCCATGAACGGTCTCCGATGCGCAGAACTGCGTCCCGACGTGATCCTCCAAGCCCGCGAGCACCGCGCACGGCCGGTCGCCCGGTGCGATCTTGACGATCGCGCGCGGGCACGCGCCGGCGGCGTAGAGGGCAGCCTGCACCTTGGGCAGCATTCCGCCCTCGAGTACACCGGCTCGCTCGAGCCGCGCACACGTCTCGGGCGTCGCCGTGGGCACGAGCTGGTTCTCACCGTCGAGCAGGCCCGGAACGTCGGTGAGGAACAGGAGCGCGTCGGCTTCGAGCGCGTGCGCGAGCGGCGCGGCCGCCTGGTCCGCGTTGACGTTGTAGAAGTGCGAGGCGTCTCCGGGCGAGCCGGGCGCGAGCGGAGCGAGCGGAGCGACGACCGGGACGTAGCCCTTGGCCAAGAGCTCGAGGAAGAACGCGGGTCGCACCTGATCCACGCGCCCGACGAACCCGAGATCGGTGCCGTCGGGGGTGTGCTTGCGCGCCGTCCACGCGCGGCCGTCGGCGCCCGTCAGGCCGACGCCGTCGACACCCGCGTCGACCAGGCTCTTGACCAGGTTGCGGTTGACGACACCGGCGAGCGCGCCGAGCACGACCTCGGCCGTCTCGGAGTCGGTCACGCGCAGCCCCTGAACGCGGCGCTCGGAGAGCCCTAGCTTGCGCGACATGGCACCGATCGTCGGTCCGCCGCCATGCACGAGAATTAGCTCGTGCCCGAACGCGCGCGCCTCGCGCACCGCCTGGGCGAACAGCGTTCGCGGCCCGGGTGACTCGAGCTGGGCACCGCCGATCTTCACGAGGACTCTCATGATCGTTTCCCCTGTTCTGGTTCCCCGGCCGGGGACCGGAGTCCGAGGGTCTCTTCGAGCCCGAGGAGGAGGTTCATGTTCTGCAGCGCTTGACCGGCCGCGCCCTTGACGAGGTTGTCGAGCGCTGAGACGACGGTGAGCACGGGGCCGACGTCGTGAACGGAGACGTGGCAGGTGTTCGTGCGCTGCACTGCCCGCAGCTCAGGCGTGGGGCCAGCGGGGTAGACGGTGACGAACGGCTCGTGTGCGTAGGCCTCATCGAGCACCCCGCGCGCGACCGATGCGTCGCAACCCGCGGCGGGTGCGAAGTGCAGAGTCGATAGGATCCCGCGCTCGCACGGCAAGAGGTGGGGGACGAACGCGATCCGGTCCGTGCCGGCGACCTGGTGGATCTCCGGCGTGTGGCGATGCGCGCCGACGCCGTAGGCGCGGAAGTTGTCGTGCACGTTGCCGAAGTGCGTGACCTCGCTCGGCGCGCGTCCCGCGCCCGAGACGCCCGACTTGCTGTCGGCGACGATCGGAGCGTCCGCGTGGACGACGCCGGCGGCGAGCAGCGGTAGGAGCGGCAGCAGGATCGAGGTCGGGTAGCAGCCGGGGTTGGCCACCAGGCGCGCCGTCCGCACCTCCGCGCGGGCGTGTTCGGTCAGGCCGTAGACGCTGGCGTCGAGCAGGTCGGGCGCGGGGTGCGGGGCTCCGTACGTCGCCTCGTACAGCGCCGCGTCACGCAGTCGAAAGTCGGCGGAGAGATCGACGACCCGCGCGCCCGCTTCGAGGGCGGTGCGCGCGAGCGGCGCGGCCGCGCCGTGCGGGGTGCACAGGAAGACGCCGTCGACGTCCGCGAAGCGTGCGACGTCGAGCGGCTCCACGGCTCGGGTCGATGGCCCGGCGGGAACAGCCGGCGCGTCGGGCCGCGCGCGCATGGCGGCGGCCAGGGTGAGGGCGGGGTGGCCGTCGACGAGCCCCGCGAGCTCGGAGCCCGCGTAGCCGGTCGCGCCGACGATCAGGACCGCGGGCGTCATGCCGCGAGCTCCGCCAACGTCTTGGCGACGCGCTTCGCCGCGCGCGGGTCGGGCGTGATGACCAGAATCGTGTCGTCGCCGGCGATCGTGCCGAGGACGCGTTCGAGCTGGGCCTCATCGAGGGCGAGCGCGAGCGGCTGCGCTCCGCCCGGAGGCGTGCGCAGGACCACCTGATTCTGCGCGGTCACCGTCGACACGAGCCACTGCCGAGCCGCCATCCGTAGGCTGCCGGTCGGATTGCCGCTCTCACCGCCGGTGGGGAGCGCGTACCCCTCGGGGCGCTTGGCGACCCCCAGGGCCCTCAGATCGCGCGAGAGGGTCGCTTGGTTGACGTCGATGCCGTCCTGGGCGAGCTCGTTCTGGAGCGCCGCCTGGCTCGGGATCGCGCCGGCCGCGAGGAGCTCGAGGATGCGGTCGCGGCGGGTGGTGCGCGGGTCGTTCATGGAGGCACTACGCATGAGTATGCGTTCGGTGTGCATGATTATGCATGATCGGCCAGGGCGATACAAGGCTCGGCGCGTCAAATCCGCGGACCGCAGCTGCCGCGTGCGCCCGTCTCGGGCCGATCATGCGCTCATTCGGCAGGGGCGCGTACGGCGAAACACCGCGGGTGCGCCGCCCTTCCGCCGAATCGGGAGCCGAGCGGATTGGGCTACGTGTTTGGAAGAGCGAGACTACCACCTGCGCGTGGGTTCGCCCTGCATTGGCGCCGGCAACCTGGGCTCGGACATGGGGGCCTTCTCGTCGACCCGGCCTACTGCCCCGACGACTGCTCCGAGATCGGCAAGCGCTACTGCGGTCCCGCGGTGCCCAGCTCTTCGGGCGAGAGCGGTCTGATGACGGTCACCGGCGGCGTCGTCGCCAGCGACGACGACCTGACCCTGTGGGCGACCCAGCTGCCCACGGGCACGAACTTCGGGCCCGCGAACCTGACCGATGCCGTCAGCGTGACGTTCGAGTAAAGCGCACGCCCTGGCGCGAGCACCGGCCTTCCGCGTTTCGCGCGGAAGGCCGGTGTGCGCTTGTGCAAACCGAAAATGTCGCACGTGGAGACATTTTCGCGATTCGACGGCATGGACCGTCGAGATTCTGCCGCTTGTACAAAGGTCGGGACTTCCCGGTTTCCCCCCGGGGACGGTACCCTCGAAGAGGTTCTGGAATATTGGAGGAGGTTGGAGAATCATGAGGGCCTCGACCCTTTCGAGCATCGTCACTGCAGCGCTGCTCTGTCCGTTCGCACGCTCCCAGGCGACGTGGTACGTCGACGTGAACGGGACCCCACCCGGCACAGGCACGGCCCAAGATCCGTTCACATCGATTCAAAATGCCGTTGTCCATGGGATGACGCAGGACTTCGACACGATCGAGGTCGGACCCGGACACTACGTCGAGACCGTCGATTTCGAGGGCAAGAGTCTGATCCTGCGTGGGACCGACGGTCCGCTGACGACGATCCTCGACGCGAACTCGAACGGGAGCGCGCTCACGCTCGTGACCGGCGAGGGACCGGAGACGAGGATCGAGGGCCTCACGATCACCGGCGGCACGGGCACGTGGCAGCCGGGGGGATTCACCAATGGCGGTGGCGTCTATTGCATCGGTGCGCAGCCGACGTTCGCCGACTGCATCATCACGGGCAACATCGTCATCGATTTCACGTTCGAGCGCGGCGCCGGGATCTTTGCGGCGTCGAGCAACCTGACGCTCGTCGACTGCGTCATCGACAACAACTTGGTCGGTGGCGGCCTGCATGCGGAGAATTCGACCGTCTCGATGACCGGCTGTGCGGTCACGTCCAACCAGCGCATCGCGCAGATCTCGGAGGAGGCCTCCGGGGTCTCGCTCGTCGACTGCGATACGACGATCGACGACTGCGCGATCGACGCGAACGGGAACGCGCTGGACATGGGCGGTGGGCTCTACGCCTCGGGCGGGACGGTCGAAATCACGAACTCGAGCCTTTCGTTCAACGTGAACGAGTTCCGCGGCGGAGCCGTGTCGCTGACCGACTGCACCGCGACGATCGCGAGCTGTACGCTGTCGGACAACGAGTCGTTCGACTACTTCGCGGGCGGAGCGATCTACGTCCACGCTACCGGAGTGGTCGACCTCACCGTGGAGGACACGGTGATCTCGGGCAACATCTCGGGTGAGGGCGGCGGAGCATTCGTCGGCGGCGGGACCGCGCGGTTCAGGCGTTGCTCCTTCTTCGACAACGTCACGTGGGCGTGGCCGCCGTACCAGGAGACCGGTGCCGGTGGGGGCGTCGCGGTCCGGGGTGCGGCCAAGGTGAAGATGGAGGCGTGCGTGTTCTCGGGAAACCGAGCCGAGGGACAGCCGGGCTGGTTCGGGGGGCGCGGCGGCGCCGTGTTCGGGCCGGCGACCCTGATGCACTGCGCGCTCGCCGACAACTCGGTCGAGTGGCCGGGGCCACCGGCACTTCCGGAAGAGGGCGGGGCCGCGTTCGGAGCGACCCTGCTGAGCTCCATCATCTGGGGCAACACCCCCGGCAACCTCGCCTCGGGAACGGTGGCTGGATACAGCGACGTCGAAGGCGGCTGGCCGGGGCTCAGCAACATCGATGCGGACCCGATCTTCTGGTCGCGAAGTGGACGCGACTTCCACTTGCGCGTTGGGTCCCCGTGCATCGGCGCCGGCGTCTCCGGCACCGACATGGGGACATTCCCGTTCGATCCCGGGTACTGCCCGAGCGGCTGCGACCAGATCGGCAAACGCTACTGCAGTCCCGGGGTGGCCAACTCGACCGGGGGTGCCGGGACCTTGGTCGTGACCGGCAGCGACGTCGCCAGCGACGACGATCTGACCCTCTGGGCGACCCAGCTGCCGACGACGCCCAACTTCGGGTATTTCCTGATGGGGCTCGGAACGACCCGCTACACGCCCCCCGGGAGCGCCGGGCGGCTTTGCATCGCCCATGCGTTGCGCGGGTTCCTGCCGGGCAACAACACCGCCGAGCTCGGCGGAGGCTTCGGCCGCTTCATCGGCACCAGCGGGCCGGTGTCCGGGGCCATCACGGCTGGCAGCACCTGGGGCTTCCAGGCCTGGTACCGCGACGGTGCCGGGTCGTCGAATCTGACCGACGCCGTCCGGGTCAGATTCCTCTAGGAGATCCCTCCCAGAGCCCCGAACCGACGTGGCGCACCCGACGGAAGTCGAGTGCGCCACGGGCGGTCGTAGCCGAGTGGGCTATCTGAACGTCACCATCACCGCGCCACCTGGTGGGCTGGGCAGGTTCGAGATCGCGGGGGTGAACTCGACCATGCCGGCGGAGTCGGAGAGCATGATCTCGCCCGGCCGTCTGTCTCCTGGGTGATGGCAGGTGGGCGAGCGGGTGCGCTCGTCATCGTCGATCATCCACGACGGCCGCGTTTCGGCAACCTGGCGTCTTCAGCCACTCGCCGCTGCCTGCTCACGCTTCCACAGGATCAGGGTCAACCAGATCAGAAAGACCGCTTGGTGCTGCTCGAGACCGCTCGGTGCCGACAGGCGTGCACCGCGCGTCAGGAACGACTTGGGTTCGACGCGCCCAACCCTGCGTCCGTGGCGGAAGATCTCGAACTTGCGGCCGAGGCCGCGTGCGCGCAGCTCGTAGCGCTCGGAGCCGATGCGCACCTCGAACTTGCGGAACCAGGCTGAAGGCTTGACCGCGCGCGCGATCGTGCGCCGACCACGTTGCATGCAGAATGCGCCCCACCAAGGCTCGCGCGTGAGGCGCAGGTTCTCGCCCGCCGCGAGGTAGCGCGCTTTCTCGCCCACCCAGTCGAACTTGAGGATGCCGAGCTCGGCTCCACTCGTCTCGTCCTCGATCCGGTAGCCCGTCGCGAAGATCGAAGTCGGCTCGACGACGAGCTCGGTGTAGGTCGGCTCAGTGGTGGGGGAGGCGGTCATGGGAGCCCCTACGCGCGGGACGTCGCACCATTCTATCGCTGGAGCGCCCGCGCTTGCGCCAGGTGCTCGCTCACTCCCTCCACGCGAGCGCGAGCGCCGACAGCTCCGGTACGAGCCCCGTCACGGAGTTCGCGAGGAAGGTCAGGCGCACCTGGTAGTACGCCTTTCCGTCGATCGCCGCGATGTCCTCCTGCCAGACCGTTTCCTCCTGCGTGAGGAACGGTGCCGGCGTCGCGCCGTCGTCGAGGTTCGCGAGCCCCGCGTTGTGGTTCGGCTGCGCGGGCGGCACGACGTTCAGGTCGAAGTAGTGATCGCCGTAGTTGTCGATCGTGATCGCATTCGAGAGAGCCTCCTCGTTGTCGACTGCGTCCGTGCCGCGGTAGGCGAGCTCGATCGTCGTCCCGTTCGGCTGCTCTTCGAGGCGCGGCTCCATCACGGGCGGGCTGTAGGTCGGGTCGAGGAACGGGTCGAGGTCGGGGTCGCGCGGGTCCGTCGCGGGGAACCAGATCGAGTAGGAGCGACTGATGCGAACGACCATGTCGAGCGCGCCGATGTAGACGCTCGGGTCGCGGCCGAACGTGGCCGCGCCGGGTGTCGGTGTCGACGTCGGATTGAGGCCGCCGTTCGCCATCGTCTCGAGGTCGGGGTCGATGATCACGGGGAGGTTCGACGTGTTGACACCGCCCGTCGTGAAGGCTCGGAAGTAGGGCCGCGACGAGCTCGTGATCGCGATCGAGATGTCGAACGCGTTGATGCCCTGCGCGCCGTCGTCAGGGTAGCAGCGGAACTCCATCAAGAGCGGGAGACCAATCGTCTGGATCTGTCCCGCCCCCTGGAACTGGTTCGCCGGTGGCGTCAGGCCGAGGACGGTGTACAGGATCAGCGGGTCGACGCCGCCGTTGAAGTTGCCGGCGCGTGTCGGGATCGACGTGTCGCGCCAGGTGAACGTCTGCCACTGGTCCACCGGCAGGGAGCGGTTCAGAGGGAACGGCATCATCCGCGTGCCCGTCGGCGTCTGGAACAGCTCACCGGGCGCGATGTCGTAGCCGCGGAACTTCTCGTGCACGACGCGCTGCGGGAAGGCGCCGGGATCGAGGACGTTGTCGACGTACTCGTTCTGCAGCCCCGAGTTCCGGAAAGCGGGCAAGAGGAACGGGTCGAGTGACTCGTCCGGCGCCCAGCGTGAGTGCGCGAGGCCGATCTGGAACTCGTCGAAGCTGTCCGCCGAGACGAGGCCCGCGACCGGCGCCCAGTTCATGCCCTCCACGTCGAGGTTGTAGTCGGAGGTGTCCGTCAACGAGATCCCGAAGTCGACGTAGCGCCAGATCGCGTGGGTCTTGCTGCCGAAGTTCGAACACGGCGTCACCACGCCCGTGGAGATCGAGGTCATGTTGCTGATCGTCGGCTGGGAGCGGTCCGCAATCAGCTGGAAGCGCTGCACGGGACGCGGGCGGATCAGCTCGCGCGTGAGGTCATACACGTGCTGTCCCGACCACTCGGGACCCTCGGGGCCCTCCTCGTCCTGGCCGATGAAGCGGCTCACGCGGCCGCCGTTGGTCTGCGCGGCCGCCGCCGCCGAGATGCGCGTCTCGACCGGGGGCAGCTCGAACTCGAGCGCGTTGCCCGCGAGGTCCGTCGGTCCGCGCGCGCCCGAGACGAGCGTCAAGAAGTAGCTCTCCGCCTGACCGACCGCGTGCGCGAGCGGCAGGTCAGGGACGAAGGTGAAGCGCTGCAGGTCGAGCGACTGGCTGACTGCGCCGACCACGAACGCACTGGAGGCGAGCGGCGGGTCGCCGGGCGCGGGGATCGGCGCGCGCGTCAGCGTCATCGAGTCGAACGCGGTGAGCGAGGAAGGGGACATCGGTTCGCTGAAGCGCACTCCGACCGTCGCTCCCGTCGCGACTCCGATCGTCGGGTTCTCCGGGAAGCCGTCCGGGATGGGGAAGACCGTCACGAAGCACGCCTCCTTGCCGACGTCCGCGTCCGGGTCGAACACGGTGAGGAAGTCCGTCTGGGCGCCGACCGCAGCGTTGAGCCACTCTTCCGGTCCACTCCAGTCGCGCGGGAAGAGCAGGAGGCGCACGAGGACGTCGCTCGCGACGCCCGGGACGAACGTCGTGCCGGGGCTCGTCAGTACCTCCGCGAAGACGCCGGCCTGGCGCAGGATGTCGCCGGGCCCGGGTTGCTGCGAGCAGAAGGTCGAGTCGAAGCGAATCTCGGGCAAGAGGAACTCGTCCGGCCGCGGGAGCGCGACGGGTGCGAGCGGAATGGCGACCGGCGTCGAGCCGACGACGCGCGGCGCCTCGCGATCCGGCAGGAAGCCGTTGAACGGGTCGCCCGTGACTTCGGTCATTCCGCCCGCGCGCGCGGCGCGCACGATCGGCTGGGTCGGGTCGCTCGGATCGGTGGAGCCGGCGCCGTTCGTGGTCAGCGTGTGCCCGCTGGGGTTCGCGAGCAGCTGGCTCTGCGCCCCCGCGCCGTTGGTGGGCACGCGCAGCTGCATGTTCGCGAGGTTCACGTCGATCGAGGCCGGGAATCCGACGCCGTTGACCGACAGCGGGGGATCGACCTCGAAGGCCTCGAGCAGCGAGATCGTCGGGTCGATGAGGACGCGGGTCGTGTAGAACTCGACTCCGGGCTCGCCGTCGTGGTCGGCGGCGTCACCGTGGTTCGGATCGGGAATGAGACGCGCTTCGAACGGCGACTCGGCGGAGATGCCGGTCATGATCCGAACGGTCGTCGGATCGAGCGTCGTTGCGTCGATCAAGTCGTTCAGCTGGATCACGACGACCGCGTTGCGCGGCACCATCGTGAAGATACCCGCTCCGCCTGGCGGCGTGTCGAAGATCGGCGTGACGTTGCGCTCGGCTTCGGCGAGCAACTCGTAGAACCGCTCGCGCCCGCCCGACGTCGTCACGTCCTTCTCGATTGTCAGGGTCTGCCTGCCCGTGACGGCGTTCGTCTCCAGGAGGTAGTTCTGGCCGTCCGAGGCGAGCGAGCCCGCGATGACGAAGTTGGAGTGCATCGGCACCTTCGCACCGTTCGCATCGCGCCCGAGGACCTCGACGAGCCGGCCCCAAGCGACGCGCGTGATGCGCAGATCCTGCTCGTCTCCTCCGTTGTTCGCGTCGACGAACACGGTTCCGTGGCCCGGGATCTCGAGCAGCGCGCCCTGGTCCGAGGGGCTCGAACCCGATGAGCTGCCGCCGCCACCGCCGCAGGCAGTGAGGAGAAGAAGGAGGGCGAGCGCGCAATTGCGGGACTGGACGTTGAGCATCGCGGTCCTGGTGGGAACGTGAGGGCCAGGTCACGGGGCTCCACGGGGAGTGGAAGAAACACGCGAGAACATCAATCTTCGTGCCGGCCCCCTGAGTGGCCCCAGGCTGGTCCTGCGCGCTGGCGCTCGACCGAAACAGCACGTCCGCGCGTGCGGACGCGCTCATGATCGACATCGCACGCCGCGCCTCCGTTCACCTTGATTCCGGCCCTTCAGGCGGGTATGTACTTGGTATGAGTGTTCTCGTCACAGGCGGCGCGGGTTTCATTGGCTCGCACCTCGCCCAGCGCTGCGCCACGGAGGGCCACGCGGTGCGCTGCGTCGACAGCTTCGAGCCCTACTACGCGGTCGCGCTCAAGGAGCTGAACGCCGAGGACCTCATCGGATCTGGCGTCGAGGTCGTGCGCGAGAACCTTGCCACTACCAGCGTCGAGTCGCTGCTGGAGGGGGTCGACACGGTCTTTCACTTCGCGGCCCAGCCGGGGATCAGCGCCTCGACACCGTTCGAGGACTACCTGCAGAACAACCTCGTCGCTACGCACCGGTTGCTCGAGGCCGCGCGCGCGAGTGCGGACCTGAAGCTCTTCGTGTACGTCTCGACTTCGTCGGTGTATGGACGCGACGTCACAGGGCCGGAGACGAGCGAGCCCAAGCCCACGTCGTTCTACGGAGTGACCAAGCTCGGCGCGGAACAGCTGACCTTGAGCTACCAGCGCGAGATGGGATTGCCGGCGTGCGCCCTACGGTTGTTCTCGGTCTACGGACCGCGCGAGCGGCCGGAGAAGCTCTTCCCGCAGCTGATCATGAACACGCTGCGCCAGAAGCCGTTCCACCTCTACGAGGGCAGCGACGAGCACGTGCGCACGTTCACCTACGTGGGTGACGTCGTCGACGCCTGTCTCGCGACGATGGAGAACACGCCACGCTCCCTCGGCAAGATCTTCAACATCGGTTCGGACGAGGTGCACCGCGTCGGCGACGCGATCGACCTCGTCGGGCGCATCCTCGGTCAGCAGCCGCGCATCGAGCGCGTCGCCAAGCGCGCCGGCGACCAGCTCTCGACGCGCGCCGACCTCACGCAGACGCGCGAGCTGCTCGGCTACGATCCGCGCACGACTCTGGAAGACGGATTGCGCGCGACTGTGGCGTGGTTCCAGGAGCGCGTATTCCCGAACGAAGCGCTGCACGCAGCGTACGAGCGTTAGGCGAGGGCGAACGCCACGAAGGCGTCGCCCGCGCGCGTTCCGATCTTGCCCGCCCCGCCCGCCGGGAGCTGGATCTGCCACAAGACCGCGCCGCTCGCGCTGTCGAACGCGCGGAAGCGCTCCGAGCGCAGCTTCTGGAAGCGTGCGAGGATCGCTGCATGCGACGCCTCGGACAGGCGCGCCAGGTCGTTCACGTCCATCGAAGTGCGCACGAATGGAGGCGGCGCCTCGGGCGCGGGCTGGGTCGGCCACGCGCGCTCGCCGGGGGCGTCGGAGGCGGGCGCCGGGACCTCCTCGATCTCGAAGAGGATCCGGCGCTCCTCGCCATCCTGCCAGTATGCGAGACCACGGTTGACGCCACCGGACGCGAGCGGATAGCACGGCTCCGCACGCTCGCTGTATGCGTCGAACTTCCAACGCTCCGCTCCCGTCGTCGCGTCGAGCGCGACGACGGCGAGGTGTGCCGTCGTCAAGTACAGCATTCCACCCGTGACGAGCGGCGGGCGCCACGAGCGGCGCCCCGACCACGATGCAGCAAAGCGCCTCTCGTAGGTCCAGGACCGCGCGGCTCAGCCGTGCCCGAGCGCGATCTCGATCTTGTTCAACAGGTCGTACGCCCGACGGACCTCGGGGTCGTCGAAGGGCTTGTCTGCTTCGAGCTCGAGGAAGCGTTCGAGGGAGTTCTTCGCCGCGGAGTACTCGCCGAGCGCGAAGTTGATCTGCGCGCGACGCGCGTGCGCCGCGGCAAGCTCGGGGTTGAGCGCGATGATGTGGTCGAGCTCGGCGATCGCTTCGCGGTCGCGCGACAGGCGCCGGTGCAACGAGGCGATGTGCAGCCGCGTCTTCACCTCGAGCTCCTCGTTGGCGAGGATCGCGGAGCGCCAGTTGGCCTCGTCGACGGCCGAGATGTCGACCTCCTGCAGCTGGTTGCGGTACAGGCGGTTCAGCCCGTGCAGCGTCTCGATCAACGCGCCGCCCCACTCGATGCTCTCCTCGTCGCGGCCGAGCAGCGCGCACACGCGCAACAGGCCGTTCGTCGCATCGAGCCCTCCCGAGTGCAGCTCGAGCGAGTCCTCGTAGGCGTCGTACGACTCCTTCCAAGCACTCGTCGCGCCCTCGGCTAGCTCCCGCGCCCGTTCGTCGGGGTCGGCGGCGTCGGTGTAGCGCTCACCGCTCTCGATCTGGCGCGAGGCCTCGTCCATCAGGAGCCCCTTGCGCTCGAGCGCCTCCCCGAGGCCGAGACGGATGCGGTAGTCGTCCTGGTTGGGGTGACCGCGGAAGATCTGCTCGGCCTTCAGGATGTCGTCGGTGGACCCACGGCGCTGGAAGACCTTCCCGAGGATGAGCAGGAAGCGCTCATTGCGCGGCTCGATCTCCAGCGCGCGCAGCGCCTGGTCCGCCGCGCGGTCGAGATCGTTCATCTCGTAGTAGCGAAACGCGTTCTCGAGGTAGAGGCCCAGCCTCTGCTCATCGGTGAGCTCGGGCGGCCCGTTGGACGAACAGGCGAAGGAGAGCGCGCAGAGGGCGAGGGTGGTCAGACGGATGGACATGGGGCGCTGGGGGGGGAGTGGCGGGCGGGCCGAGGGCTCCTGAGAGCCTACTCGGGCTGGGTACGGGTGGAGCGCAGTAACCGCTCCAGGCGCTGCGGTTGCACGCGGACTTGCAGGATCCGTCCGGCCGACAGGCGTACGAGTCCCGCTTTTGCGCCCTTGGGCTTCTGCACGTGCTTGCGGCGGGCGACGTGTACGGGTACCCGTTGGGCGTCCTTGGCGGGAGAGAAGTGGACGGCGAGGTGGGCGGCGTCGAGCAGCTCCTCCTCGTCGGGCTCCTTGCCGCGCTCGAGGCGCAGGATCACGTGGCTGCCGGGGCAGTCGGCCGTGTGCAGCCAGACGTCGTTGCCGCGCGCGTGGTGGAACGTCAGGTCGTCGTTGTCGCGCGCCGTCCGGCCGACGCGGATCTCGCCGCCGGCGCAGCCGAGGAACGAGCGGTAGGGCAGGCGCGGCGCCGGCGCCTTCTTCTTGCGCACGTCCGCCTCTTGGCGCCGGTCGAGCAGACCGCGCTCGACCGCACGGGCATCGAGCGCCGCGGGGTCGTCGCTCTCGACCGCCTCGGCGGCGAGTGCCTCGAGTGCGGCGCGCTTGGTCCTTGCGCGCTCGAGCTCCTCGGCGACGCTCGCGCGCGAGCGCTCGAGTTTCTTGTAGCGGTCGAACAGGCGCTGCACGTTCTCCTGCGGAGAGCGTTTGGGGTCGAGCGCGATGCGGCGCTTGGCGCCGTCCTCGGAGTACCAGTCGTCGAGCTCGATCGACTCCATGCCGCGTCGCACCTGAGCCACTGCCGCTTTCAGGAGCTCGCCGTCGTGCAGCACGCGCTCGGATCGGTCGGCGGCAGTCTCGCGCTTCTCGAGCCCGGCGACGAGCGAGCGCGCGCGTCCGAGCTTGCGCGTGACGCGCTGCTCGAGTCGTTTGCGCTCCGCGTCCTTGTGGCTCGTCTCGGCGATCGCGCCGAGCACGTGCTCGACGCGCCACGAGAGCGGCGCGAGCCCGGTGAGGTTCTGCGGGACGGGGGCGGCGGGCTCCGCCAGCGTCTGGGCGAGCGGCGCCGGTTCCTCGCCGCCCGGTGCACGCGCCGATCCGCCCGGGGGGGCCCACGCGGCGCCGATCTCGAGCCGCTGCGTCCCCTTCTTCTTCGCCTTGGTCGGCGCGCCGACCAGGAGGTCGAGCACCACGTCGTCACGGCCGAGCAGAACGAGGTTCGCGTGGCGCCCGAAGAACTCGAGCACCAGCGCGCGCCGTTCACCCGCGGGCGTGCCCGCGAACTCGAGCAGGACGATGCGGTCGCCGCCCACCTGCTCCAGCCGGCGCAACGTGGCGCCGACGAGCTCCTCGGCGAGGCGCTGGAAGAACGGTCCGATGGGGCCCTCGTGGCCGCGCACGCGCGCATGCTGCAGGTGCACGCGCGCGGCGTCGGGGTCGGCCGAGAGACGCAGGCGCAGGATGCGTTCGTCCCGCGTCGGGACCAGGATCAAGAGGGCGTCGCGCGGGGGCAGCCCCTGGACGTCCTTGACCTCCGCTCCGCGCACCAGGGGATCGATCTCCCCGGTGAGCTCGCCGACGTGCAGCGCCTTCAGTGCCCGAAAGCGCTCCGCGCCGGCTCCGGTGGTCATCGTCCTACGCGAGCTCCTCGGCGACGTTGTAGATCCAGGGCTCGTTGTTCGGAGACCATTCCGAGACCTCGCCGGCGTCCGAGAACCACAGGCCCAGCTCGAAGGCCGCCGTGTCGGTGCCGTCGGACGCGTGGACGAGGTTGTTGGAGAACGACATGCCGAAGTCGCCGCGGATCGTGCCCGGGTCGGCCTCGCGGCAGTTCGTCTTCCCGACCATGCGGCGCACGACGGCGATGGCGTCCTTGCCCTCGATCGCCAGCGCGACGACCGGGCCGGAGCCCATGTACTCGACGAGCCCGGCGAAGAAGGGGCGTTCCTTGTGGACGTCGTAGTGCTTGCGCAAGAGGTCCTCGGGGAAGGTCTGCATCTTCATGCCGATCAGCTTCAGCCCCTTGGCTTCGAACCGGGACAGGATCGTGCCGACCAGGCCGCGCTGGACGGCGTCGGGCTTCAAGAGCACCAGGGTTCTTTCCACGACGGGATCGCTCCTCGAACGAAATAAAAAAGTTGTTCTGGGCCACGGCGGAGGCCGTGGCCGCCCCGACGACCATGCCGTTCAGGCGGAGGACCCGCGAGCGGCTAGGGCGGGGATGACGGCCGGGATGCGGCCAAGTAGAGATTTCAGGGGGACTCCGGGCGAATCGTCGCGCGAACCCGCCTGCCGAGAACACCGTCGATCCGCCTGAATTTCGGGCGAAGAGTCTAGCGCCCGCTCCCGCGCCGATCCACGCCCGGCTTCTCGCCGAGCAGAGGTATCGGGAGAATCCGCCGAAAGTGCGAGTCGGCGGGTTGACGGAGGCTTTCGCAAACCTAGATTGTTTCGCCTAAACAGCCGCCAAAGGCGCTGGCTCTCCGTTTCGAGCCTGCGGCGGACCTTGGAAACCTACCCGCCCACGGCATTCGTCCCACGCCCCCGCCGATTGTCCGCATCCCGCGTCCGAGGTGACTCGATGGTCAACGATCCCGACGACAACGCAGGTGACCGGTCCGAGAGCGTGCGCGAGCGTGTGCGCCTTCAGCGCGAGCTGGGGCGCTACGCCGGTCTCGGCCTGCAGCTGGGCGCCTCGATCACGGTCTTGGCGCTCGGGGGCTACTGGCTGGACGGCCGCCTGGGTACTCTCCCGCTCTTTCTCTTGCTCGGTGTCTTCGCCGGTTTCGTCGGCGGGACCATTGCGATCATTCGCAAGGTCCCACCGCCGACGGGTGGTCGACCGAGCAAGCCATCGTCCGACTAGCTGTCTCTCCCTGTCCGCCGTTGTCCACTCCCTCCCATCCATGAACCTGACCCTCATCGCGACCCTCGCCGGCCTCGCGCTCGCGATCGTGGTGTCCGCCTCCCTGGGCGGGGCTGAGGGGACCGGTGTGGCCGGTGGGTACCTGTTCGGCGGGGCGCTAGGGCTCCTCGGGGTCAGCTACCAGAACCACATTCTGCGCACCCGACCCAGTCAGGTGATGAATGCATCGATGGTCGCGTTCCTGTTCAAGCTGTTCGGCGCGTTGCTCGGGGTCCTGAGCCTGCGCTTCCTCGAACCGCTGGCGCGTGTCGCGGAGTGGCGCAGCTTCCTGCTCGCCTACGCCGCTGCCGTGCTTCTCTCCCTCGTCTTCGGTTCGATCGACATCTCGCGAGCCCTCAAGAGAAGGTCCGCCCATTGAGCCTCCTGCGTCCGATCCTGATCCTAGCCGTCGTGCTCGGTGCCTGTTTCCTCAGCACGACGTACTCGGAGCACCACGAGGGGACGAACGCCGACGCGTTCAACATCCTCTACATGCACGTCACGCCGGCCAGGCTCGTCGTCAATGACGACACCCACGCTGAAGCCGGAGCCGAGCCCGCAGACGCCGGACACCACGCGGTCCACCCGCTGCTCGAGCTGCCGCTGCCCGGCTTCTTGAAGACGTTCGACCACGACCACAACCTCGACAACGGGGCCCACTTCGCGCTGACGAACCTGCAGATCTTCCAGATCGCGGCGGTGCTCCTGATCTTCATCGTCTTCTCCGGTGTGCCGGGTTACCTGCGCACGGGCAAGGGGGACGGGATCACGCGCATGTTCGCGGGCTTCTGCATGTGGGTCCGCGACGACATGGTCTACCCCGTGATGGGGGAGAAGGACGGGCAGCGCTTCCTGCCGTTCTTCCTGACGATCTTCTTCTTCATCCTGTTCATGAACCTGATGGGGCTCGTCCCCGGATCGGCGACGGCGACGGCGAGCATCTTCGTCACGGCGGCTCTGGCGCTGATCACCTTCGGCTCGATGATCGGCTGCGGCATGGCCGCGCAGGGACCGGTGGCGTTCTTCAAGAACCTCGTCCCGCACGTCCCCGGCTGGCTGTGGCCGCTGATGTTCCTGGTCGAGATCCTCGGCCTGCTCGTGAAGCCGTTCGCGCTGATGATTCGTCTCTTCGCGAACATGACGGGGGGGCACCTCGTCGTGCTCTCCTTCATGGGCTTGATCTTCTTCTTCGCCGGTGAAGGTCTGTCCAGTACGGGCTATCTGATCTCGCCGGTCGCGGTCGGCTTCGCGGTCTTCATCATGATCATCGAAGCCTTCGTCGCCATGCTGCAGGCGTACATCTTCACGCAGCTCTCCGTCATCTTCGTCGGAGCCTCCATCCACCCCGAGCACTAGTCAGGACTCCCGTCCTGAGCTTCGGGGTCTCCCGAGAACGCAAAGCACTAAACCCCTAACCAGAGAGCGACAGAAGTCGCGTACGAGGACACCGAAACATGAACCTTCCCCAGGACCAAGTCATGGACATCGCGAAGATGGGCGCCGGCATCGGAGCCGGCCTCGTTGCCATCGGCGCGGGCATGGGCATCGGTCGCATCGGTGCGGCCGCCAACGACGGCATCGCGCGTCAGCCCGAGGCTGCCGGCGACATTCGTGGCGGCTCCATCATCCTGGCGGCCCTCATCGAGGGCGTCGCCCTGTTCGGTCTCGTCGTGACGCTGATCATCGCGCTCTAGTGCGCACCGGGTCACGGGCCGCTCGGCGGCGCGTGACCCGCAACCCTCTCTTCTCGGAGAACGCATCATGGCCATCACGTTGCCCATCGCTGCCGCCGAAGGCGGCTTCAATCCGCTCGACGTCAGCCAAGGCGGGGGGATGATCTGGACGATCGTGATCTTCCTCGTCGCACTTCCTTTCATGTGGAAGGTCGTGTTCGGGCAGATCACGGCGGCCCTGGTCGAGCGTGACGCCAAGGCCTCCGAGGCCATCGTCGCCGCCCAACGCGCGAGCGAAGAGGCCGAGCAGTCCCGCGCCGCCGTCGAGGTGGCGTTGGGCGAGGCCCAGGCCGAGTCGGCCAAGGTTCTCTCCCAGGCTCGCGAGCGCGCCGAGGTGCGCGAGCGCGACATCCTCGAGAAGGCCAAACAAGAGTCCGAGGCGATGATCGAGTCGGCTCGGACCACGATTCAGGCGGAGCAGGAGAAGGCGCTTTCGGCGATTCGCAACGAAGTCGTCGACCTGTCCCTGTCCGCAGCCAGCACGGTCTTGGGCCGCGCGGTCAACTCCGAGGACGATCGCCGGCTCGCCAGTGAGCTGGTCTCGACCCAGCGCGGAGCCAATGGATGACTGCTAGTCGCGCGAGCTCCGCAAACCTCGACGCCGTCACCACTCGCTGGGCGGGCGCGTTGTTCAACCTCGCCCACAAGGCCGGCGCGCTCGATGACGTCAGTCGCGACATGGAGCGCATCGGCGCCGAGATGAAGAGCTCCGCCGTGCGGGCCTTCTTCCTCGGCAAGGCCAGCCTCGACGAGAAGCGCGCCAAGCTCGGCGGCGTGTCGAGCGACTTCCACCCGCTGACCAAGAACTTCGTCAACCTGATCTTCGACCGGCGCCGCGAGGAGGTTCTCCTCGACGTGGCCGAAGCCTTCGATCGCCGGCGCAACGCCGACGCGGGCGTGGCGATCGGCATCGTCGAGTCGGCCCACCCCTTGGGGACGGCCGAGCTCGACCAGCTGACGACGGCGCTCGGCGAGCGCCTGAAGAAGACCGTGAAGCTCTCGCACCGCACCAACCCGGACCTCGTGGCCGGCGTGCGCGTGATCGTGGGCTCACAGATGATCGACTACTCGGTGCAGGGCCGCATGGACGGTTTGCGCCGCAAGATGATGGAAGCCCGGCTGCCCGTCGGTCAGGCCTGAACGCGTACGGACCCGCCGCAGCATCTCCACCCCTCACGTAAGAGCAGAACCAATGGACCTTCGACCCGCTGAAGTCACCTCGATCCTCGAGAAAGAGATCGAGTCCTACGAGGGCGACAGCCGCATGCAGAGCGTGGGCACCGTGCTCTCCGTCGGTGACGGCGTCGCGCGCGTTTACGGCCTCGACGACTGCATGATGAACGAGCTCCTCGAGTTCGCCGGCGGCGTGCGCGCCGTCGCGCTGAACCTCGAGGAGGACAACGTCGGCTGCGTGCTCCTCGGAGACGCGGCGAAGGTCAGGGAGGGCGACCAGGTCAAGTCGACGGGACGCATCATCTCGGTGCCGACCGGGCAGAGCCTGCTCGGGCGCGTCGTCAACGCCCTGGGCGATCCGATCGACGGCAAGGGACCGCTCGGCACGACCGACGCGGACCTGCGCCCGATCGAGCAGCCCGCCCCATCGGTCGTGGAGCGCGAGCCCGTCAAGGAGCCGCTGCAGACCGGTATCAAGGCCATCGACGCGATGATTCCGATCGGCCGCGGCCAGCGCGAGCTGATCATCGGCGACCGCCAGACCGGCAAGACCGCTCTGATCATCGACACGATCCTGTCCCAGCGCACCACCGGTGGCGGCGACCCGAGCAACCCCGACCAGGTGATCTGCATCTACGTCGCGGTCGGCCAAAAGCAGTCGACGGTGGTCGAGATCGTGCGCCGGCTCGAGGCCGAGAACGCGATGCAGTTCACGATCGTCGTCTCGGCTTCCGCCATCGACGAAGCCTCGATGCAGTACCTCGCCTGCTACGGCGGCTGCACGATGGGCGAGCGTTTCCGTGACGAGGGTCGCCACGTCGCGATCTTCTACGACGACCTTTACAAGCAGGCGCTGGCCTATCGCCAGGTGATGCTGCTCCTGCGTCGTCCGCCGGGACGCGAGGCGTTCCCCGGAGACGTGTTCAACCTCCACTCGCGCCTCCTAGAGCGCGCGGCGAAGCTGTCAGTCGACGCGCCGAAGATCAACCCGCGCTACAAGGCGGGCGGCGGCTCGATCACGGCGCTGCCGGTCGTCGAGACGCAGGAAGGCGATGTGTCCGCCTACATCCCGACCAACGTGATCTCGATCACCGACGGACAGATCTTCCTCGAGGGCAACCTGTTCAACTCGGGCGTGCGTCCCGCGGTAAACGCCGGCATCTCGGTGTCGCGTGTCGGCGGCTCGGCCCAGATCCCGGCGATGAAGAAGAACGCCGGTTCGTTGCGACTCGACCTCGCTCAGTACCGCGAGCTGCAGGCGTTCGCGCAGTTCGGCTCCGACCTCGACAAGGCGACGCAGGCCAAGTTGACGCGCGGCGAGCGTCTGGTCGAGATCCTCAAGCAGGGCCAATACGTCCCCGTGCGCGTCGAGGACCAGATCATGATCATCTGGGCCGGTACGTCCGGGGGCCTCGACGACCTGCCCGCAAACCGAGTGCAGGAATTCGAGAAGGCGTTCATCGAATACATGCACGACACCCACCCCGACATCGGCGAACAGATCACCAGCGCGAAGAAGGACATCCCCGACGAGGTGAAGTCGCTTCTGAACGACGCGGTCGCCAAGGTCAAGGCACAGATCGTGGCCCAGTCCTAGGGCACATAGGGCGTAACTACGATGGCCAGCGTCAAGGAGCTCCGCCAGCGGATCAAGTCCGTCGGCAACATCAAGCAGATCACCCGCGCCATGGAGATGGTCGCAACGACGAAGTTGCGCCGCTTCCAGGACCGTGCGATCGCGAGCCGTCCGTACGCGGAAGAGATTGCCGGCCTCGTCGGCCGCCTCGCCGCGGTGCTCGGGGACGGCGTCCAGGACTTGCCGCTGTTCGTCCAGGGCGAGGGCGAGCGCATCCTGATGCTCGTCGTCTCGAGCGACCGCGGCCTCTGTGGCGCGTACAACTCGAACCTCTTCCGCGAGCTCGAGGCTTGGCGCACCGCCAACGCGGACAAGACCGTCGACTACTTCGTCTACGGCCGCAAGGCGTTCCAGTACATGTCGAAGCGCGGCTTCGACGTGAAGCGCGTGATCGAGGATCCGCGGCTCGAGGACATCGACTACCGCAACGCGTCGATCGTGGCGCGCATGCTCAAGCTCGAGTTCGAGTCCGGGGAGTACAACGACGTGCAGATCCTGTACTCGAAGTTCGAGTCGATGGCCAAGTACGTGCCGACGGTCGCACAGTATCTGCCGATCGACGCCACGGCACTGGGGGCGGACGACGGCGAGAAGCAGAGTGGCGACGTGCTCCTCGAGCCCGATGCCCAGACGATTTTCGATCACCTCATCCCGCGGTTCCTCGAGACACGCGTCTACAACTCGCTGCTCGAGGCGCTGACCTCCGAATACGCCAGTCGACGCTTCGCGATGAAGAACGCGACCGACGCGGCGGACGACATGCAAGGCGTTCTGCGCGGCATCTACAACCGCAAGCGCCAAGAGAACATCACCAAAGAGCTGCTCGACATCGTGGGCGGCGCGGAAGCCGTCAGATAGCGGCGGATCCAATCCACCCCTCACCCGACCCCTCACCGATCCAATGAGCAACGTAGGAACCGTCGCGCAGATCTTCGGCCCCGTCGTCGACGTCCGTTTCGAACCCGGCAATCTGCCGGCGATCTTCAACGCCGTCGAGGTCAAGGAAGACTCCAAGGAGATCAACCTGACGCTCGAGGTCGCTCAGCACCTCGGCAACGACGTCGCGCGTTGCATCGCGATGTCGACGACCGATGGCTGCCGCCGCGGCATGAGCGCCAAAGACACGGGCCAGCCGATTTCGGTGCCCGTTGGCGAGCGCACCAAAGGGCGGATCTTCAACCTCCTGGGTGACCCGCTCGACACGCTCTCGCGCGGCGATCTACCCGCGGGCGACACCTGGCCGATCCACCGCTCTGCGCCGCGGTTCGACGAGCAGGAGGCTGTCTCCGAGGTCTTCGAGACCGGCATCAAAGTCGTCGACCTTCTGTGCCCGTTCGCGAAGGGCGGCAAGATCGGCCTGTTCGGTGGTGCCGGTGTCGGCAAGACCGTTCTGATCCAGGAGCTGATCCGGATCACCGCGGTCGAGAAGGGTGGCTTCAGCGTGTTCGCGGGCGTCGGCGAGCGCACGCGCGAAGGCAACGACCTCTGGCTCGAGATGACCGAGGCCAAGTACAAGACGCCCGACGGCGGCGAGGCCTCCGTGATCGACAACGCGGTGCTCGTGTTCGGCCAGATGAACGAGCCCCCCGGATCGCGCCTGCGCGTCGCGCTGACCGGCCTGACGATGGCCGAGTTCTTCCGCGAAGAGCGCGGCCAGGACGTCCTGCTGTTCGTCGACAACATCTTCCGCTTCGTGCAGGCCGGCTCCGAGGTGTCCGCACTCCTCGGCCGCATGCCCTCCGCCGTCGGCTACCAGCCGACGATGGCGTCGGAGATGGGTGCGCTGCAGGAGCGCATCACGTCGACGAAAGACGGCTCGGTGACCTCGATGCAGGCCGTGTACGTGCCCGCCGACGACATCACCGACCCCGCGCCCGTCGCGACGTTCGCGCACCTCGACTCGACGATCATCCTCGACCGCTCGATCTCCGAGCTCGGGATCTACCCCGCGGTCGACCCCCTGAAGTCGACGAGCCGGATGCTCGACCCGCAGGTCGTCGGTCAAGAGCACTACGACACCGCGCGTCAGGTGCAGCAGACGCTCCAGCGCTACGCCGACCTCAAGGACATCATCGCGATCCTCGGCGTCGAAGAGCTCTCCGACGACGACAAGAAGGTCGTGCACCGCGCGCGGCGCATTCAGAAGTTCCTCTCGCAGCCGTTTTTCGTCGCGGAGCAGTTCACCGGCATGTCCGGCGTGTTCGTCCCGCGCGAGAAGACGGTCCAGTCCTTCAAGGGCATTCTCGACGGCAGCTACGACGAGCTGCCCGAGGACGCCTTCTACATGGTCGCCGACATCGAGGCGGCGATCGAGAAGGGCAAGACGATGGAGGCGAGCGCGTAGCCCGTCCCAACACCAGTAACCCCTGTTCCGGCAAGAACCACCGCTCGTCAGGAATCCTCATGGCCGATAGCATCACCCTGCGCGTCATCACCCCCGACAGCATCGTGCTCGACACCGAGGCGTCGTCGGTGCAGGTCCCGGGCCTCGATGGCTCGATCGGCATCCTGGCGCGTCACGCGCCGATGGTGACGGCGCTCGACGCCGGCGATTTGCACTGGACCGCGGACGGTGTCGAGGACGACATGTTCGTCTCCGGCGGTTTCGCCGAGGTGCGCGCCAACACCGTGCGCGTCGTGACCGAGGCCTCCGAGCGGCCCGGCGACATCGACATCGAGCGCGCGACGAAGGCGGCCGAGCGAGCCAAGGAGCGGCTCAAGGACCGGCGCGTCGAGGAGGGCTCCTCCGAGTTCGACGTCCTGCGCGCCGAGGCGGCGTTGCGTCGGGCGATGATGCGCGTGTTCGTCGCCGGCAAGGTCAACCGGTGACCGCCGAATGCACCTGGCGCAGGACTCACACCTGCGGCGAGCTCCGCGCGGAGCACGTCGGACAGGTCGTGACCCTCAACGGTTGGGTCAGCGCCCGGCGCGACCATGGAGGCATCTACTTCGTCGATTTGCGTGACCGCTACGGCCTCACCCAGATCGTCTTGACGACGTCCGTGGCCGAGGGCATCAAGCTCTCGCCCGAGGATTGCCTCAGCGTGCGCGGCGCGGTCGTCTCGCGCGATGCGGCGAACGTCAACACGGACCGGCCGACAGGCGAGATCGAGATCGCGGTCAGCTCCGTCGAGACTCTTTCGTCGGCCAAGTTGCCGCCGTTCGAGATCATCGACGATCTCGACACCGCAGTCGAGACGCGCCTGCAGTACCGCTTCCTCGACCTGCGCCGTCCGACGATGCAGGCCAAGCTGATGCACCGCAGCCGCTTCATCGGCGCGATGCGCAAGGCCTGGCTCGCGCGGGACTTCTGCGAGATCGAGACCCCGGTCCTGACCAAGGCGACCCCCGAAGGCGCGCGCGACTACCTCGTCCCCAGCCGCGTGCACGCCGGCAAGTTCTACGCGCTCCCGCAGTCGCCCCAGATCTTCAAGCAGATCTTGATGGTCTCGGGGATGGATCGCTACTTCCAGGTGGCGCGCTGTTTCCGCGACGAGGACCTGCGCGCGGACCGCCAGCCCGAGTTCACCCAGCTCGACATGGAGATGTCCTTCGTCGAGGAAGATGACGTCTTCGCCGTGTGGGAGGGCGTGATGGTCGACACCTTCCGCGACGCGATGGGGGTCGAGGTCGAGGCGCCGTTTCCGCGCATGCCCTGGGCGGAGGCGATGGCGCGCTTCGGTTCGGACAAGCCCGACATCCGTTTCGGGATGGAGCTGATCGACGTCGCCGCTTGGGCCAAGGAGTGCGAGTTCAAGGTCTTTTCGGGCGCGATCGAGGCAGGCGGCCGCGTGATGGGGCTGGTGATCGAGGGCGGGGCGGAAATGACCCGCAAGGAGATCAACGCGCTCGAGGAAGTCGCCAAGACCTACGGCGCCAAGGGGCTCGCGTGGTGGAAGTCCGCCGAGGGCGGCGGCGCCGGACCGCTCGCGCGCTTCTGCGCGGACGACGCGGCACCGCGGCTGATGGAGATCCTGGGCGCGAAGGAAGGCGACTTGTGCCTGTTCGCGGCCGGGAACCAGAGCCTCGTTTGGCGCATCCTCGGCGAGCTGCGCGTCCACCTCGGCAAGAAGCTCGACCTCGTCGGCGAGGGGCAGGATTGGAGATTCCTGTGGGTGACGCGCTTCCCGATGTTCGAGCGCGATGCGGAATCCGGCAGCTGGACTTCGCTCCATCACCCGTTCACCGCGCCCCAGGACTGGGATCTCGCCGGAGACGTCGGCACGCTCGAGAGCCGCGCCTACGACCTGGTGCTGAACGGGTGGGAGCTCGGCTCGGGCTCGATCCGGATCCACCGCCAAGACGTTCAGTCACGCATCTTCGAGATCCTCGGGATCAGCCCCGAGGACCAGCGCAATAAATTCGGCTTCCTACTCGACGCGCTCGCCTACGGTGCTCCGCCGCACGGGGGCTTTGCGATGGGGCTGGATCGCATAGTGGCGCTCACGCTCGGCCTCGACTCGATCCGTGACGTCGTCGCGTTCCCCAAGACCGCTTCGGCGGCCGACGCCATGTGCGACGCGCCCTCCGCGGTCGAAGCGTTCCAACTGGCGGAGATCCACGTCGCCTCGACCGCGCCGGCGCCCGCCGCTGCGGCGCAGGACGACGCGTAGTGGGCCCGCCCCGAGGAATACCGCCGTTCCCCTGCACGCCGGTCCCCGGGCGGGCTGCGTACTTCCCGCGCTGGTTTGCGCTTTTTCCCGGGCTGGCGGTTTCGCACGGGCCGAAATACGATTCCCCCGGTCGTGCGGGCACCCCGTCGCGTGCGCGCCGATTTCCGAACCGTTCTGAAAGGAGCTAAGTGGCAGTACAAGATTACCGCGTCAACCACCGGATCCGCGTTCCCGAGGTCCGGCTGATCGACGAAAACGGTGAGCAGGTGGGAGTCGTTCCCACGGATGCCGCCAAGCGGCGCGCGCAAGATGCCAACCTCGACCTGGTCGAGGTTTCCCCCCAAGCGCGCCCTCCTGTCTGCAAGATCATGGACTTCGGTAAGTTCAAGTATCAGCAGCGCAAGAAGGAGAAGAAGGGGGGCCCCAAGCACGTCTCGCATCTCAAGGAACTGCGCGTTCGACCGGCGATCGACACACACGATCTCCAGTACCGTTTGGACAACGGGCGCAAGTTCCTCCTGCAGGGTCACAAGGTGCAGGTCGTCTGCATCTTCCGCGGCCGTCAGCTCGCGCACCCCGAACATGGGTTCGAAGTGATGCGCAAGGTCGCCGATGCTCTCTCGGACATCAGCAAGGTCGAGGCCCACCCGAAGATGGTGGGGCGTCGGATGACGATGCTCCTGTCGCACAAGCCTTCCGCGGCGAAGAAGAAAGAGGAGGAAGCGGGTGCCGACGGAGAGTCGCCGCCCGCGAGTGGTGGCTCCTGAGGGGCGCCGCCAGCGAAGGTCCAGACGAGAGTCCTGCACAAAAGCCAAGCTACGAGAGAGAGCCGCGTCCGAGGGGACGCGGCTCTCTCTCGTACGCATTGCGGCGTAGCGCAGCGCGTTGCAACGTCTCAATACGAGGAGCGGTGCGCAAGCCCGCGGTAACACCCCACACACTCGTGGAACTCGCTTCCTTGCGGATTCGTCCGACAGGGCGAACCATAGATGCTCATCACGTTTCCCCGGACCCCACGCCGCCCGGCCACGATGCGATCGATTCACCTTGCTGCAGTCTTCCTGACCTCCCTTTCTTCCAGCCGGACGCTCGCCCAAGAGTTCCAACCTCGCGCAGGCGAGATCTTGCGCGGACTGACGGTCGAACAAAGTCGATTGTTCGATCACGGTCGAGTCGTCTTCGAAACGCCGCTCACGATCGATGACGGCCTCGGGCCGATCATGAACGAGATCAGCTGTGCCGTCTGTCACGCGAGCCCACGCACGGGCGGTGCGAGCACGACGCGCGTCGTGCGCTTCGGCAAGGCCGCCGGTGGTGGCCTGCCGTTCGACCCGCTCGCGAACCTGGGCGGCTCGCTGCTGCAGGAGCAGGCGATCGACCCGATCTGCCTCGAGTCCGTGCCCTCGCAGGCCGATGTCGTGATCGAGCGCCAGACGCCGATCGTGTTCGGCATCGGGCTCGTCGAGGCCATCGACGACGCGGACATTATCGCCGGTGCGCAGAACCAGCAGCTGCCACTGATGGGGTATGCGCGCATGGTGCAGCCGCTCGAGGATCCGAGCGGGCCGATGCGCGTCGGTCGCTTCGGCTGGAAGGGCGGCGTCTCGACCGTCACCAGCTTCTCGATCGACGCGAGCTTGAACGAGATGGGGCTCACGAGCCCGTTCGCACCGAACGAGAACGCGCCCAACGGCGACCAAGGACTCTTGGCGCAGTGCGACACGGTGCCCGACCCCGAGGACAAGCCGGGCGTCGTCGGGCTGACGTTCATCGAGCACTTCGACAACTTCCAACGCTTCTCGGCCCCGCCGCCGCAGACCCCCAAGCTCGGCATGACGGGCGAGACCGTCTTCACGAGCGTCGGCTGCGCCGCGTGCCACGTACCCGAATGGACGACGAGCCAGAGCGCCGCTCCGGGCTTCGCGAACCGCACGATCAAGCCGTACTCGGACTTCCTCGTCCACAACATGGGCTCGCTCGGTGACGGCATCGTCGACGGCGACGCGCAGGAGACCGAGATGATGACGCGCACGCTGTGGGGCCTGCGGTCGCGCAGCGCCTTCCTGCACGACGGTCGCGCCGAGGGCGGGACGTTCGAGGACAACGCACGCGCCTCGATCCTAGCCCACGACGGCGAGGCTGCCGATTCGCGCATCAACTTCATGAACCTGTCGGTCGCCGACGAGAACGCCCTCTACGCGTTCCTCGACTCGCTCGGCCGCGAAGAGTTCGACTTCGAGGGCGACCACGACGTCGACTTCTTCGACTGGTTTTTCATCGAGCCCAGCTTCAACGGACCGACCTCGATCTACACGCCGGACGACCCCGAATCGATCAACGACATCGAGGGTGACGGCGACTTCGATCTGCACGACTACCTCGTGGTCCAGCAGGCGTACACGGGCGAGCTGTCGGCGGCTTCGACCCCGCGCATCGTCCCGAGCAAGCTCGTGACCGAGATGAGCGTGACCGTCCAGAGCGGTGGCGCCCTCGAGGTCTGGGTCGTGCCGGGCGCGACCGTGCCCTACGAGGTGATCGGCGAGACGACGACGAACGAGCACGAGGGCCTCGCGGGCTTCAGCTTCGATCTCGTCTTCGACGGCGGTCCGCTCGCGCAGGCGGCGGACCCGACCAGCGGTCCGATGCTCGCGTTCTTCGCGCCCGACGGCATCAGCAACCCCGCCGGCTTCGGAGGGACCCCGGTCGCGGGCGACCTCGTTCAGGTCGGAGGCGGCCAGAACACGATCGCGAACACCTTTGCGCCGAAGCCGGTCGGCTCCGTCGTCGAAGGCGTCGCCCTGCCCGGCGCGGGCGCGACGCTCGTGAGCGGCACGCTCACCGCCCCGCAGGCGGCGGGCACCTACCGGCTCAGCGTTAGCGACCTGCGCGCCAACGTGCTCTCGAGCCGCTCGTCGGCTGCCGACCCGTTCTGGTTCGTCGACCTCGTCGACGGGGGCGTTCCCGTCGACCTGATCGTCAACGTCCTCGACTGTGGTTCGGCCTCGTTCTGCTCGGCCAAGGTGAGCTCGCAGGGCTGCGTGCCGGCGATCGCCTCGACGGGCGCGCCGACGCTGACCGGCCCCGACGACTTCCACGTGACCGCGTCGAACATCGTCGACGGCCAGAACGGCCTGATGTTCTGGGGCATGATGCCGGACAACACTCCGTTGTTCGGTGGAACGTTGTGTGTCGGCGGCACGCTGACGCGGACTGCGGTTCAGCTCTCCGGTGGCGCCGCAGCTTGCGGTGGTTCGTTCGACCACCACTTCACCCAGACCGACATGGCGAACGCGGGCCTGACCGTCGGCACGACGGTCTTCGCGCAGTTCTGGTACCGCGATCCCCAGCACCCCGACGGCTTCGCCATCGGCCTGACGGATGGCCTCGCTTTTGCGATCTGTCCGTGACCGAATCGCCGCGGGGGCGCTCGTCGCCCTCGCGGTCCTTCCGGCATCCGCGCAGGATGCCCACCTCACGCCGCCGCAGGATCCCTCCGAGCCCTGGGTGAGCGAGGAGCTCGCGGCGCGCGCGGCTTCGCGCCTCGCGGACCTCGCGCGCGCGTTGGAGGGGGGGACCGAGCTCGAGGCGGTCCTCGAGGGTCTGTGCGGACCGGAGGTCGCGGGTGTCGTCCTGCGACCGGAGTCGACGCCGCTCGTAGAGCGCGGTGACTTCCGCGTTCGACGCGACGGGCCGGAGGCGCTGAGCGCCGCCGCGGGCGAAGCCGAGCCGCTGGCCGCGGCCCTCGCGACCCTGTTCGCTCCCTTCGCCGGTGCCGAGGAGCTGCACGTGCACTTCAAGGTGATCGCGGTCGAGGAGCGCCAAGGCGCGGAGGCCACGCTCGTGACCGACGTTCTCTACGCCAGCTCGGCCAAGCTGGGCGCCGGCGGCGTGCAGCAGAACGCGCTCTGGGAGATCGGCTGGCGGGCCGTGGACGACGACCTGCGCATTGTGGCGCTCGTTCCGCGCGGACTCGACGAGGTGCACGTCGCGCGCCGGCCGTTCGTCGAGCGCACGCGCGCGGCGCTCGGGCGCGCAGGCGCCTCGGCCGCCGTGCTCGGTCGCGGTGCGGGAGAGTGGGGGCGCCGCATCGACCACGTCGGCGAGCCCAACTTCTTCGGTCACAACGGGATCGCGGTGGGGGACGTCGACGGCGACGGCCGCGAGGACGTGTACGTCGGAACCGGGACGGGCCTGCCCAACCTCCTGTTCGTCCAGCGTCCCGACGGAACCTTCGAGGAGCGCGCGCACGCCTCGCAAGCCGCATGGCTCGACGACACCAAGGGCGTGCTGTTGATCGACTACGACAATGACGGTGACCGCGACCTGTTCATCGCCATGGGGCCGTCGATCGTGCTCTCGGAGAACGACGGCAAAGGCAAGTTCACACCCGTGCGCAATCTGCGCGCGGCGAGCGGCGCGGCCTTCTACTCGCTTGCGGCGGCCGACTACGACCTCGACGGAGACCTCGACGTGTACGGGGTGCGGTACGTCAAGACGCGCTATGGCGACAGCGTGCCGCGTCCGTTCCACGACGCGCGCAACGGGCCCGCGAATCACCTCCTGCGCAACGACGGCGCCGCGGGCTTCACCGACGTGACGCACGAGGTCGGTCTGGCGGAAGCGAACGACCGCTTCAGCCTCGCGGCCGGATGGAGCGACTACGACGCGGACGGGGATCCGGACCTGTACGTCGCGAACGACTTTGGCCGCAACAATCTGTTCGAGAACGACGGCGGCAAGTTCGTCGACGTCGCCGCGCGCGCGAGCGCCGAGGATCAAGCGGCGGGGATGGGGGTGGCGTGGGGCGACGTCGACCTCGACGGCGACTTCGATCTCCTCGTCAGCAACATGTTCTCGTCCGCGGGCCGGCGCGTCGGCGGCCAGCCGCGCTTCCATGACGCGAGCGATGCAGCCGTGCGCGAGGGGACGCGCCGCCACGCGCTTGGCAACACGCTGCTCCTGAACGACGGAACGGGCGCTTTCGTCGACGCGAGCGACGCGGCCGGCCTGCGCATGGGGCGCTGGGCCTGGGGTGCGCGCTTCACCGACTTCGACCACGACGGCCTCCCCGACGTCCTCGTGCCCAACGGATTCCTGACCGGCACCGAGCCCGACGATCTCTGAAGTCAGTTCTGGCGGCGCGTCGCGTCGCAGCCCTCCTCGGCGCAGTCATCCCCGTCGGCTGGGGATGCTGGCGGCGGGCTCGGCGCGTACGAGCGCGGCTGGGCGGAGATCACGCGCGCGATCGATTCCGGCTCGTCCTGGAGCGGCCACGAGCGCAATGGCGCGTTCCTGAACCTCGGCGCGGGCAGCTTCGTCGACGTCTCGGGCGCGACCGGCCTCGACTTCGAGGACGACGGACGCGCGGTCGCCGAAGGCGACTGGAACGGGGACGGTGTGCCGGATCTCTGGCTGCGCAACCGCACGGCGCCACAGCTACGGCTGCTCGAGGGACGCGGTCCCGCGGGCCTCTCGCTCGAGCTCGTCGGCACGACCGCGAATCGTGACGCGGTCGGTGCGCGCGTCGAGCTGCACACCGGTGGGCGCGTGCTCGTGCGCGAGGTGCGCGCCGGCGACGGCTACCTGGCCCAGTCGACTTCGACGCTCCTGTTCGCCCCGTTCGCGGCCGCGAGCGACCCCGAAGCGCGCGTCGTCGTGCGCTGGCCGGGCGGTGACGTCGAGACCGTCTCGGGCGTGCGCGCGGGGCGCTTCCGGCTCGTGCAGGGCGCGGGGACACTCGAGGCGCGCCCGGCGCGCGAGCCGGTCGCGGCACTCGCGGAGGGAGCGCTGGCGGAGCTGGGGGAGTCGTCCGCGCGCGTCGTCCTGCGCACCGGATTGCCGCTGCCCCCGCCGGTGCTCGAGCGCCTCGGTGCGCAGAACGAGACGCGACGTCCACGACTCGTGAACCTCTGGGCGCACTGGTGCGCGCCGTGCATCGGGGAGCTCACGCTCTTCGCCGCGCACGCCGGCGACATCGAAGCGACGGGACTCACGCTCACGCTCCTGAACGCCGATCGCGTAGAGGATCACGATGCTGCCGAGCGCTTCTTTCGGGAGCGCGTGTTGCCCGCTGCCACTCCACCGGGCGTGAGCTCGGATCCGGCCTCGCCCGCGCTGTTGCAACTTGTCCAGGGTCTGATCGAGCATGTCGTCCCTGGTCGCGGTGAGCTGAGTCTCCCAACGAGCCTGCTCATCGACGAGCGTGGCTGGTTGCGTGTGATTTACTTCGGTCCACTCGAATTGGGAACTTTGCTCGCGGACGCTGCGTCCCTATCGGAGCGAGGACCGGAGATCTATCCGGGACGTTGGTTCTTCGGCATTCCGCGCGACCTCTCCGGCCTTTCCCGATCGCTGGCCCGTCTCGGTCTCGAACGCGAGGCACGGTTCTATGGCGCACTGGCTCGCACTGCCCGCCGTGAGGATCGCTAGTGGTGTGATTCACTCTTGTGCGTGTCAGATGGTCGAAAAAGCAGGTATCGGAGACCCGTCGATCCGGTACCCTCGTCCCTGATAGTGCCGCTCTCCACACACGGCATCTCCGTTCTTCATCCAGCAGGACTCCCATGAAAGTCGAGCAAATCTCCGTCGCTCGGACCGGACTCGTTCTTGGTTCCTTCGCTCTGGCCAGCGCCGCCAGTGCGCAGCAGACCGGCAACGAGTGGCTCTCGTTCTCCGAAGATGCATCGCGCCTCGTTGCGACGCAGTCGCTCGGAGCCGACGACACACAAGAGAAAGACTACGCCTGGGGTGATCTTGATCAGGACGGTTGGACCGACCTCGTCGTCGTGCGCAAGCAGATGGGCACGAGCACCGGTCGGCGCGTCAACGTGCTGTTCATGAACGAGAACGGTGTGCTCACCGATCGCTCGACGCAATACGCCTCGGCGTCGGACGTCTCGGGCGACGAGGGCTTCAACACTTCGACCAACGACCGCGACGTCGTCATCGTCGACGTCGACATGGACGGCTGGGACGACGTCGTCACGGCGACGACGCTCAGCGACGGCACCCCCAAGCACGTCTCGCACCCGCGCGTGTACCTCAACCTCGGCAACGACGCGCAGGGCAACTGGCAGGGCCTCCTGCACGAGGACGCTCGCATCCCGCAGCTCTTGCTCGGCAACGGCCAGCCCTCCTTCCCGCGCTTCTGCGGGGTGGACGCCGGTGACGTGACGGGCGACGGCTGGCCGGACCTGTACTTCTCCGACTACGACCAGGGCGGCAGCGGCGGCGGCGACTACAACGACCGCCTGCTCGTCAACGACGGCACCGGCCACTTCATCGACGAGAGCAACCGGATGACGACGCAGATGCTGCAGTCGGACTTCGGGACGAATACGCAGATCGTCGACCTCAACGGCGACGGCCACAACGACATCGTCAAGGACAGCGGGCTGATCAACCAGCACGTGGCCTGCTCCTACAACGATCCGAACAACGTCGGGCACTTCTCGCTGTACCAGGAGCCCTACAACGGCGCGCCCTACCACGCGACGATCGGGGACGTCAACAACGACACGATGCCGGACCTGCTCGTCAGTGACGACGCCTCCGACGCGATCCAGTACAACCTGGGCACCGACGTCTTCGGGCGGGTCAACTGGAGCTCGCGCCGTACGTTCCAGTTCGCCTCGAACCAGGGCGACGACGGGTTCGGCAGCGACAGCTACATCATCGACCTCGACGACGATGGCTGGAACGACATCATCATCGCCGACGTCGACGTCGACATTCCGGGCTGCAGCCGCCGTACGCACATCTACCACAACCCCGGTGGCGCGGTCGGTGCACAGATCCGTCCGGTCGAAGAGGCGCAGTTCACCAGCAGCTCGGGCTGGAAGGGCGTCGTCGGGATGACCGCGTCCGACCTGCGCGGCACCCACGACGTCGCCACCTTCGACGTCGACAACGACGGTGACCTCGACATGGTCTTCGGCCGCTGCACCGGCACCGAGATCTGGCTCAGCAGCCTGATCGAGCCGCTCGGCGACATCTACTGCCCCAACGTCCCGAACTCGACCGGCCTGTCCGGCTCGATCGCGGCGACGGGCTCGCTCGACGTCTCGGCGAACGACCTGACGCTGTCCGCCGGCAACCTGCCCCAGAACCAGTTCGGCTACTTCCTGACGTCGCTGACGCCGGGCTTCGTGGCGCTTCCCGGCGGCGCCCAGGGCAACCTCTGCCTCGGCGGCCAGATCGGGCGCTTCGTCGGCCAGGTGCAGAACTCGGGCAGCGAGGGCGCCTTCTCGATCAGCGTCGACCTGACGGCGATCCCCGTCAGCCCCGTCGCCGCGGTGCAGCCGGGCGACATCTGGTTCTACCAGGCCTGGTTCCGCGACCTGAACCCGGGCGTCACGTCCAACTTCACGGACGGTCTGACGCTCCAGTTCCAGTAGGGGATCCGATCCAGGGGGCTCCACCCCAAGGCACGCTTTCTGGGGGCGCCGGCTTGTGCCGGCGCCCCCAATGCGTATCCTCTTGCGCTCCAAGCGCCACCGGCCCCGGCCGGTGGACCCCCGCGAGCGGTGGCATGCCGGCGAACGGGGTTTCGAGACGGGTGGTCCGAGCGATCGGCGCCGCCCCAACCCGAGGACGACCCATGCCGAAAATGAAGTCGAAGGGCGCCGTCAAGAAGCGCTTCCGCCCGACGAAGTCGGGCAAGCTCAAGTCGAACCGACCCCATCGCGGGCACATGCACGCGATTCGGAGCGCCAAGCACAAGCGCGACAAGCGCAGGGCCCTCGTGGTCGAGGGTGCCTGGGCCAAGCTCCTGCGGCGGATGATGGGTGGAGGCTGATCGATGGTACGCGTGACCTACGGCGCTCCGCGCCACCAGAAGAAGGCCCGTCTGTTCAAGCAGGCCCGCGGCTACCGCGGCGGCCGCTCGAAGCTCTGGCGCACCGTCCGCGAGGCGCTGCTGCGCTCCTGGGCCTACAGCTACCGCGACCGGCGCCAGAAGAAGCGCCACTTCCGTCGACTCTGGATCACCCGCATCAACGCCGCCGCGCGCATGCGGAACCTGACGTACTCGCAGCTCATCGACGGCCTCAAGAAGGCCGAGGTCCAGCTCAACCGCAAGCAGCTCTCCGAGCTCGCGATCCACGATCCCGCGGCTTTTGATGCCCTCGTCGAAGAAGCGCGCTCGGCGCGCGGCTAATGGCGAGAGCTGATACCCCCCTAAGCACACGACACGGCCGCCGGCGAGTCACCTCACAGGGGTGCCGCCGGCGGCTGTTTGCTTGAGAGAGACGCTTTCCCCGAGAGGGGCGCCGTTGGCTCGGGGAAGCCCGAGCACGAGGAGACCGAGCAGGCCATGCAGGACGACTACCAGAAGACACTCGAAGAGGCCCAGACCAAGATCGGCGCGTGTGCCGATGCGACCGGGCTCAAGGCGATCGAGCGCGAGTACACCGGCAAGGACGGCGTCGTGCAGGCGCTGCTCGCCTCGATTCCCTCGCTTCCGCCCGAGGAGCGCCGCGGCGTCGGGCAGGGGGCCAACCAGCTCAAGCAGGCGGTGCTCGAGGCGTTGGCCGGGCGCGAGTCCGAGCTCGCCCAGGTGTCGCTGGCCGCCGAGCGCAAGGGCGAGGGGTACGACCCGACGCTTCCGCCGGCCGCCGTGCAGCGCGGATCCCTGCATCCGGTGACGATGGTGATGCGCGAGGTCGAGGACCTCTTCCAGTCGATGGGCTACAGCGTCCTCGACGGTCCCGAGGTCGAGCTCGACTACTACAACTTCGAGGCGCTCAACTTCCCGCCGGACCACCCGGCGCGCGAGGAGTACGACACGTTTTGGTGCGACCGCGAGGGCAAGCTGCTCTTGCGCACGCACACTTCGCCGGTGCAGATCCGCACGCTCGAGCGTCTGAAGCCGCCGATTCGCGCGATCGTTCCGGGGCGCGTGTTCCGGCACGAGGAGCTCGACGCGAGCCACGAGCACACCTTCCACCAGGTCGAGGGGCTCGTCGTCGACGAGGGCGTCACGGTCGGCCACCTGACCGGGACCCTGAAGTCGTTCCTGCGCGAGCTCTTCCAGCGCGACCTCGACGTGCGCCTGCGCCCCGGCTACTTCCCGTTCGTCGAGCCCGGGTTCGAGTTCGACATCCGCTGTCCGTTCTGCGAGGACGGCTGCCGCGTGTGCAGCAAGACGACGTGGGTCGAGTTCTGCGGCTGCGGGATGGTGCACCCCAACGTTCTGCGCGCCGGCGACGTCGACCCCGAGAAGTACACGGGCTTCGCGTTCGGCTTCGGTCTGGACAGGCTCGTGATGTTGCGCTACGGCATCGACGACATCCGCCACTTCATGGGCGGCGACCTGCGTTTCCTGGAGCAGTTCTAGTGGGGTACACCCCACTAGTGGTGTGAGTTGAAAGCTCACGTCCAATGTCAGGCGCCCTTCCGCCCATGGCTGCGTTGCAGCTCCTCCGAGTATCTACGAATACGCGTCGTCGCTGCGCCTTGCCACGAACGCAAGGTCACCAGACATAGAACGCGAACTTTCAACTCACACCACTAGCATGTACGTCTCCTACCGCTGGCTCTCACGCCACGTCGACCTCACGGGCATCGCGCCCGAGCAGCTCGCCGAGGACCTGACGCTCTCGACAGCCGAGGTCGAGGGCCTCGAGCCCTTCGCGGCGCACCTGTCCGACGTCACGGTCGGCCTTGTCACCGAGCGCAAGCAGCACGAGGGCGCCGACAAGCTATCGGTCTGCACCGTCGACGTCGGCGCGGGCGAGCCGCTGCAGATCGTGTGCGGCGCGCCGAACGTCGACAGCGGCCAGAAGGTCGCGGTCGCCACGGTGGGAACCGTCCTGCCCGGCGACTTCAAGATCAAGAAGTCCAAGATCCGCGGCGTCGAGTCGCGAGGGATGATCTGTTCGGTGCGCGAGCTGGACCTCGGCGACGAGCACGACGGCATCTGGGTCCTCCCCGAAGGCTGCGAGGTCGGCAGCCCCGTGCGCGAGGCGCTCGGCCTCGACGACTGGGTGATCGAGATCGACAACAAGTCGCTGACGCACCGTCCGGATCTTTGGGGGCACCGCGGGCTCGCGGGCGAGATCGCCGCGATCTACGAGCGCGAGCTGAAGCCCTTCGACTGCTCGCTGCCCAACGTCGGCGGCGGCACGTCCTACCCGCTACGCGTCGATTCGCCCGACTGCCCGCGCTACATTGGACTCACGATCGAAGGGGCGCAGCCGCTGGCTTCGCCCGACTGGCTGCGGTTCCTTCTCTTGGCGGTCGGACAGCGTCCGATCGATCAGCTCGTCGACGTGTCGAACTTCGTCATGCTCGACCTCGGCCAGCCGAACCACACGTTCGACCTCGAGCGGCTCTCGCCCGAGGGCATCACCGTGCGCAACGCGCGCGCGGGCGAGAAGATGACGACGCTCGACGGCGGCGAACACGAGCTCATCCCCGCCGATCTGTTGATCTGTTCCGCGGACGAGCCGGTTGCGCTCGCCGGCGTAATGGGTGGCGAGGGCTCGAAGGTCGCCGAGGGCACGCAGAGCCTCTTGCTCGAGGTCGCCAACTTCGCGCCGGCCGTCGTGCGGCGCACCGCGATGCGCCTCGGCCTGCGGACCGACGCCTCGGCGCGGTTCGAGAAGAGCCTCGACCCGAACCTCGCGATGTCGGCGGCGGGGCACTTCGCGCGCACGCTCGTGGGCCTGCAGCCCGACGTGCGCTTCCCCGCGCCGCCGTCGGACGTGGGGGACTGGCACGACCCCGCGCACACGATCACGCTGTCGTGCGACCGCGTGCGTAGCGTGCTCGGCACCGACCTCGCCGACGGCGAGATCGCGAAGATCCTGACGCGCCTGCGCTTCGACGTCGAAGGCGAGGGCGGCGCTCTGCGGGTCGGCATCCCCGCCGCGCGCGCGACGAAGGACATCGGCATCGAGCAGGACCTGATCGAGGAGGTGGGGCGCATCCATCGCTACGCCAACCTGCCCGAGCGCCTCCTGCGCGCCGACGTCAAGCCGCCGCCGCACGTCCCGCGGCGCGTGATCGTACGCAAGATCCAGGACCGTCTCGCGGGGGCGGCGCGCTTCCACGAGGTGCTGTCGTACTCGTTCGTCGACGACGAGCTCCTGGCCAAGGTCGGCCAGGCCGAGGCGCCCCACGTGCAGCTCGTGAACCCGGTGATCGAGAGCCAGTCGCGCATTCGCCGCGACGTGCTGCCGAGCCTGCTCGCGCGTCTGGAGAACAACCGCCGCCATCGCGAGGACGTGCGCCTCTTCGAGATCGGCAAGGGCTACCGGCCCGAGAACGGCAATGAGCGCGGCGAGCCCGACCAGGTGCACTCCCTCGCGCTCGCCTGGGCCGCGCCACGCCCGGGCAAGAAGGCGCGCTTCGACGAGAACGCGTTCAGCCGCCTCTACGGCGTCGTGGACGACCTGTTCGGCTACCTGGGCGTCGCACGCCCGTGCTGGGGCGCGGACCTCGACGCCCCGGCGTGGGCGCACCCCGCGCGCCGCCTCGGTGCGTTCTGGGGGACCGACGAAGCGCCCGGCGCGGTGCTGGCCGAGCTCGAGCCTGGACTGGCTCGGGCGCTGGGCCTCGAGGGCGAGCTGGCGAGCGACGTCGCCGTCTGCGAGATCTCGATCGATCGGCTGCTCGCGCTCGAGCCGCGCGGCTCCGGCTACGTGCCGATCCCGCGCTACCCCGGCGTCAAGGTCGACGTCGCGCTCTTGGTCGGCGCCGATGCACAGGCGGCGCAGCTTGTCGACGCGATCGAGAAGGCGGGCAAGGGAGCGGTCAGCGGCGTCGAGCTCTTCGATCTGTACCGGGGCGAGAACCTGGGGGCGGGCAAGAAGTCCCTCGCCTACCACGTGCTGCTGCAGTCGCCGAACAAGACGCTGTCCGACAAGGACGTGGCGAAGTTCCTGGGACGCCTCGAGCGGGCCGTCACCGATCTCGGCGGGGAGCTGCGCAAGGGCTGAGTCTCGATATGAGGCCGGGCCGGCCGGATACAATCCTTGCGGAGTCGCGAGTTCCTGGTGCCCGTGACCGATGATGCACAGGTGAAAGTCGTCCTCGTCAATCCCCCCAGTCCTCCGGAGTTCCGCGTCAGCCGTGGGCTCATGGGGGGCTTCGGCATGGCCGTGAACGCCGAGCTGCTCTATCCGCCGATCGAGCTGGCGCACGTCGCGTCCGTGCTCGAGGAGGACGGGCACGAGGTCGCGATCCACGACTCGGACGCCCTGGCCCTCGACGTCGCCGGTGCGCTGGAGGCGGTGTGCGCCCTCGAGCCGGGCTTCGTCTGCCTCGATTCGTCGAGCACGTCGCTCGACCAGGACCTGACCCTCGCCCGCTCGATCCGCGAGCGCACGGGCGTCCCGGTCGCGATCCTGGGCAGCCAGGTGACGTTCACGCCCGGCGAGATCTTCGAGGACAACGCCGTCGACCTCGTCGTACGCGGCGAGCCCGAGTGGACGGTGCGCGACATCGCCCGTCGCGTCGTCGCGGGCGGCGCCCTCGAGGGCATCGAAGGCACGAGCTGGAAGCGCGTCGATGGCGACATCGTGCACGAGGCCGAGCGCGACAAGATCGGCGACCTCGACGCGATGCCGATTCCGGCCCGGCACCTCTTGGACAACGCGGTCTACCGCTTCCCCGGCATCGAAGGGCCGGTCACGACGGTCAAATCCTCGCGCGGCTGCCCCTTCGACTGCTCGTTCTGCGGCTACACGCTGGCGCAGGGGCTGCGCTTTCGCTTCCGCAGCCCCGTGCATGTCGTCAGGGAGCTCGTCGACCTGTACAAGGACCACGGCCTACGCCATGTCGTGTTCCGCGACCCGATCTTCACGACGCGCAAGGATCGCGTGCACGCGATCTGTGGCGGGATCCGCGCCGAGGGCCTGACCGAACTCGAGTGGCAGTGCGAGACCGCGGTCAAGACGCTCGACCGCGAGCTGCTCGAAAACATGGCGCGCTCGGGTTGCCGGCACATTTCGCTCGGCGTCGAGTCGGGCAACGCCGAGATCCAGAAGAAGTACTGCGGCAACAAGCTCAACGACCTCGACAAGGCGCACGAGGTCTTCCGCGTCTGCCGCGAGGTCGGCATCGAGACGCGCGCCTTCTGCATGATCGGCTTCCCCGAGGAGACCCCGGAGATGGCCGACGAGACGATCGACCTGGTCGACAGCCTCGACCCCGACCAGGTTCAGTTCTGCGCGGTGACGGCCTATCCCGGGACGCCGCTGTACCAGATGCTGCGCGGCAAGCGCGAGTTCGACTACGCGACGATGACCGGCTTCCAGGCGCTCGAGGGCAACGAGCACATGACGGCCTCCGCGATCGAGGCGAAGATCCGCGAGGCGTACCGGAGATTCTACGGCCGGCCGAAGCGGCTCCTGCGGCAGCTGAAGAAGCCGGGGATGCTCGCGGGGCGCCTGGCGCGCTACTTCACGCTGTTCCGACGGCGGGCGTAAGCGTCGGCCGCAACGTAGCGCGGGCCGTTCGCTCCTGCCGCGTCTTGGCAGTCCGCGGACTGCCCTATGATCGTCGCATGAAGATCCTTTCGTGCATGTCCTTCGTTGCGCTGGCGCTTGCGGCTCCTGCTCAGGACGGAGGGGAAGGCCGGGACGACCGTGGTCTGGCGCTCCACACGGACGACGCCTTCGCCGGCTACACGCTTTTCTCGCCCCTGCGCTCCAAGCAGGTCTACCTGGTCGGCATGGACGGGGCCGTCGTCCATCAGTGGGAGACCGATCGCCCCCCCGGACAGTCCGTCTACTTGCTCGACGACGGCCGCCTGCTGCGCAGCGGGCGAGAGGCGAACGGCGTGTTCTTCGGTGGAGGAGAGGGCGGACGCATCCAGATCTACGGTTGGGACGGCGAGCTCTTGTGGGACTACGACCTGTCGACGGACGAGCGTCGCCAGCATCACGACGTCGAGCCGCTCCCGAACGGGAACATCCTCGCGATCGTTTGGGAGTACCGCTCGGCGGAAGAGGCCGTCGCGGCCGGGCGGGATCCGGATCAGGTCCGCTCGCAGGGGTTTTGGCCCGACAGTGTCCTCGAGATCGAGCCCGTTCTGCCGGACGGGGGCAAGGTCGTCTGGGAGTGGCACAGCTGGGACCACCTCGTCCAGGACTTCGATCCCGAGCGCGAGGGTTACGGCGACGTGGTCGCGCACCCCGAGCTCATCGACATCAACGCCGATCACCGGCGCGAGCCCCCGCTCAGCGCGGCGGAGCGCAAGCGGCTGGAGGAGCTCGACGCGCGGATGCGAGCGCTCGGCTACTTGGGCGACGACGACGACGAAGAGGAAGACGAAGACGAAGACGAGGGACGCGATGGCGGCGGGCGACGCAGGATGCGCGGGGGCGACTGGCTCCACGTCAACGGCATCTCCTACTGCGCCGAGCTCGACCTCATCGCGCTCAGCCCGCGCTCGCTGAGCGAGATCTGGATCATCGACCACTCCACCACGACGGCCGAGGCGAGCGGACACTCGGGCGGTCGCTACGGAAAGGGTGGGGACCTGCTCTACCGCTGGGGCAACTCCCGCAGCTACGGTCGCGGCAGCAAGAAGGACCGCAGGCTGTTCGGACAGCACGACCCCACATGGGTCGCCGCTCCCGACTCGAAGGAGTGGAGTCTGCTGGTCTTCAACAATGGCGAAGGGCGCGGGCACTCGTCGGTGGACGAGATCGTCCTCCCGTTCGACGTCGAGACGGGATTCTCGCCGCCGGAGGGCCGAGCGTTTGGCCCCCCCGAGCCGGCCTGGTCCTACACGGCCCCCGAGGAGAGCGACTTCTTCGCTTCGTTCGTGTCGGGTGCGCAACGTTTGCCGAACGGAAACACGCTCGTCTGCGACGGCGTGGACGGCCGGCTGTTCGAGGTGTCGCGCGCCATGGAGATCGTCTGGGACTACAGGCATCCGTTCGTCGGGACCGAACCGATGCGGGGCCGGCGCCCGAGCGACGGCCCGCGCGGAGGGGGGCCGCCCCCTGGCGGCGGACCTCCTCCGCGGGGTGGACCCGGCGCACGCGGACCCGGGGGGCGCAATTTGACCTACGGGCTGTTCCGCGGCGCGCGAATCGCGGCGGACGACCCGCGGGTAGCGCGCCTCACGCGGTAGCTGGCTCCGCACCCCGCACCGCGCACTCCGGGGTGGGCTCGAGCGTCGGCTCGGACTGCGTGGGCCCGCGCGAAACAGCCCCGGCAATGGCGGGGCAGACGAGGAACTTCCAAGTACCCTGTCGTCCATGCTCCCCCCGATCGCACTCGTTGCTCTGGCCACTCCCCAGGACACGTTCGCGGCCCGGGTCGCCGTGGCGCTCACCGCGCAGGATGCGGCCGCGGTCGACGCGCTCGTCGACCGAGACGCCCTCGTCGCGCGCATCACCAGTGACCTGAACCTGTCGCGCATGGTCCTCGCCCAGTACGAGGCGGAGACGCTGCCCGACCTGTCCCTGGGCGCAGAGCTGTGCGCCGCGCTCCCGAAGGGCGCGCGCGTCGACGTCGTCGGCTCCGCGAAGGCCGACGAGGAGGAGCGCCCGCTCCTGCGCGTCGCGTCCGAGGACGAGCTCGAGTACGTCACGTTGATCGTCGTGGGCGACAAGCTCGTCGACGCGATCGTCGCCCGCCAGGGCCAGAGCATCGCGACCGGCGCGCGGCGGGACCTCTGCGTCCAGTTCGCGCGCGACAAGGCGGGGATCATCAAGAAGCTCCCGGAGCCCGAGAAGAGCTTCGTCCGCTCGGCGTCGACGTTCGAGACGATCGACAACCGGCGCGCGCGGGGGGAGAGCGAGGCGGCGCTCGCCGAGTACAGGACGCTGCCCGCGATACTGCGCGCCGAGCCGGCGGGGCACTTCCTCGCGCTCGCGATCGCCGGCGAGATCGGCGCGGCGGCGCGGGACGCGCAGATCGGCAGCAGCGTCGGGATGTTTCCGGGCGACCTCGGCGTCTTGCTCCACGTCCTCGACATCGCCCGGGGCGGAGACGACGACAAGCAGGTGTTGGCGGCGATCCGCCAGCTCGAAGACCAGGTGCAGCCCGACGCGATGCTGGTCTGCATGCGCGGCCACGTGCACGCGAACCGCAAGGATGCACGTGCCGCCAAGATCGCGTTCAACAAGGCGCTCAAGCTCGAGCCGGCCTTCGCGCCCGCGCACTGGGGGATCATCCACGTCTCTCTCGAGCGCAAGGACTTTCGCGCGCTGCCCAAGCTGCTCCTGGCGCTGGAGAAGGAGTGCGCGGTCGAGCTCGACGACCTCGACAAGCGGTCCGAGTTCGCTGACTTCGTCGCATCGCGCTACTACGCGAGCTGGCAGAAACGTCGCCAATAAACAGCCCCCGCCGCCAGCGATGCTGGGGCGGGGGTCGTCTGATCATGCCCGGTCAGGGGGGGGCGCGCTCAGCCCTGCTCTCCTAGGTCCGAGCGCTGCGCGGGCAAGATCTCACAGCCGACCTCTTCGAGGTTGACCCAGGTCGTCTCGTCCGTGTCCGGAAACCAAACACGGACCCAGGCGTTCCACCTTGCGACGACAAGCGCCGCGCCGGGCTGAGGGGGTGCCACGTTCTTGCGGTTGGAACTGAGCTCTTGGGTCGGCTTCACGACTGCATCTCCGCGATGGCGGGACGGCGCGGGGCAACTTCGAGGGAATTCTTTGGCCTCAATCGACTCGCGCGTGCGCCTGCACGAATGAGTAGAAGAACACCGCATCGGGGTCGCGTCCGACGTTGGCGAGCTCGCCCTTCATCTCTTCGACGGTCTCCGCCGAGACGCGCTCCGCGGCCAGGAGTCCGGCCGCTCCCGAGAGCAAGAGGTCGGTCCAATAGTCCAGGAACTCGGCTCGCTCGCCCGGCTCTCGGTTGTCGAGGTGGACGGTGCGCACCTCGGTCACGATGTCACGGAACCCGACGCGCTGGAGCAGGTTGCCGAGCTTCGCGCCGACGAAGGGATCGCCGCCGAGCTCGAACTGGTGGTCGTTGAACGCCGTCCAGTAGGCGAGGGTGTGTGGGGAGTACGGGGCGAGGAAGAAGCTGGCGTTCTGGACCTCGTTGACGACGACCGGCGAGCCGTGGCGCAGGACGCGCCGGACCTCGGACAGCACCAGCGCTGGATCCGCGACGTGCTCGAGGATCCAGCACAAGAAGGCCGAATCGAAGGTGTCGATCGGGAGATCGAGACGGGTCGCGTCCTGGAGCTGCAGGTCGAAGCGGCCCTGGGCGCAGGGTTGAGTGTCGAGGAACTCGCGCGCGGCGGCGAGGTTGCTCTCGGACGCATCGACCCCCGTCACGTGCAGGTCGGGGAAGCGGCGCAGGAGGATCTCGGTCTGCGCTCCGACTCCACAGCCGACCTCGAGCAGCCGCTTGCAGCGGTGAAACGGCAGCCGGTCGTGGATGCGGTGCTCGACGATGCGGGCCTGTCCGCGCAGACGCGCCCGCTCCTCCTCGGTGAAGCCATGGACGTAGCCGGACGTCGTTCGGGTTCGGTCGGTCGACATGTTCGTAGGGTAGCCGACCGGAGCCTGCGCCCGAGAGGCGAAGCAGCGCGAGCAGATCGGCTCGACACGGGCTTCGCGGTCGACGTCCGATTACACTGTCGCGCCGAGGAGACCTTACATGAGCGACCGGATCGAGAACGTCCTGCACGAGAACCGCAGATTTCCCCCCTCCGACGCGTTCCGTGCCGACGCGCGGTTGTCTAGCGAAGACGGCTACGCGCGCATGCACCGGGAGTCGATCGAGGACCCCGAGTCGTTCTGGGGTCGGGTGGCGGGGGAGCTGCCCTGGATCCAGCCCTTCGACAAGGTGCTCGACTGGAGCGAGGCGCCGCGCGCCAAGTGGTTCGTCGGAGGCAAGATCAACGCCAGTGCCGTGTGCCTCGACCAACACCTGGAGTCGATCCGCTCAGGCAAGCGGGCGATCGTCTGGGAGGGCGAGCCTGGGGACACACGCACGCTCACCTACACCGAGCTGCACACGGAGGTGTGCCGGTTCGCCAACATCCTCAAGTCGCGTGGGATCAAGAAGGGCGACCGCGTCGCCATCTACATGCCGATGATCCCGGAGCTCGCGATGGCCGTGCTCGCGTGCGCTCGCATCGGCGCGATCCACTCGGTCGTTTTCGGCGGGTTCAGCGCCCAGGCGCTCTCGGACCGCATCGAGGATGGAGAGTGCTGCGCGGTGATCACCGCCGACGGCGGCTGGCGCCGCGGCAAGATCCTCGAGCTCAAGAAGGAGGTCGACGCCGGAGTCGCGGGCAAGGACTACGTCCATACCGTGCTCGTCGTGCGGCGCACCGAGAACGACGTTGATTGGGACCACGAGCGCGACATCTGGTACCACGAGGCTCTTCTGAAGGTCGACGCCGAATGTCCACCCGAGCCGATGGACTCGGAGGATGTGCTCTTCCTCTTGTACACCTCGGGCTCGACCGGGAAACCGAAGGGGATCGTTCACTCGACGGCGGGCTACCTCGTCGGGGCTTACATGACCACTCAGTTCGTGTTCGATCTCCAGGACGAGGACGTGTACTGGTGCACGGCCGACGTCGGCTGGATCACGGGACATAGCTACATCGTCTACGGCCCGCTGGCGAACGGCGCGACGTGCGTCATGTACGAGGGGGCTCCCAACACGCCGCATCCCGGACGCTTCTGGGAGATCGTCCAGCGCCACGAGGTCTCGGTCTTCTACACCGCGCCGACCGCGATCCGCGCGTTCATGAAATGGGGCGACGAGCACGTCGAGAAACACGACCTGTCGTCGCTGCGGCTGCTCGGCACCGTGGGGGAGTCGATCAACCCCGAAGCATGGATGTGGTACCACCAGAAGATCGGCGGAGAGCGCTGCCCGATCGTCGACACGTGGTGGCAGACGGAGACCGGTTCGATCGCGATCACGCCGCTGCCCGGCGTCACGACGACGAAGCCGGGCTCCGCGACGCGACCCTTCTTCGGGATCGACGCAGCGGTGCTCGACGAGGATGGCAACGAGCTGGGCGCCAACGAGGGCGGTCTGCTCGCGATCCGCAAGCCCTGGCCGTCGATGTTGCGCGGCATCTGGGGCGACGAGGAACGCTTCCGCGAGACGTACTGGTCCAAGTGGCCGGGCTACTACTTCCCCGGCGATGGCGCGCGCAAGGACGAGGACGGCTACCTGTGGATCCTCGGTCGCGTCGACGACGTGATCAACGTCTCCGGTCACCGGCTCTCGACGATGGAGGTCGAGAGCGCCCTCGTCAGCCACGAGAGCGTCGTCGAGGCAGCCGTCGTCGGCAGGCCCGATGACCTGACCGGGCAGGCGATCGTCGCGTTCGTGACGCCCGCCGCTGGCATCAGCGCCTCCGACGAGCTCCTGCGGGCGCTCTCCGAGCACGTCTCGACCGAGATCGGCAAGCTCGCGCGACCCGCCGAGGTGCGCTTCACTGACGCGCTGCCGAAGACGCGCAGCGGCAAGATCATGCGGCGCCTGTTGCGCGACATCGCGGCGGGCGTCGAGACCGTGCAGGACACGAGCACGATCGAAGACTACGCCGTCCTCGCCAAGCTGCGAAACTACGACGACTGATCCGAGGTGACATGATTCTAGGTATCGTCCTTGCCGCCTTCGCCCAGCAGCCCGGCCCGCGGCCGCTAGGGGAAGCGCTCGTCTCCGACCACGGGTGCGTCGCCTGTCACGCCGCGGCGCCGGAGGTCGCTCGGCGCCTCGGCTCCAAGTCGGCGCCACGACTCGAGGGGGTCGCGGGGCGTGTGTCGCCGAGCTGGCTGCGCGACTACCTGCTCGACCCGCGGGCACAGCAGCCCGGCTCGACGATGCCCGCGCTCCTCGATGCGCTGCCCGCCGAGCGCGCGAGCGAGGTCGCCGACGACCTCCTGCACTTCCTGATGACGCTCGGGGAGCCCCTGGGGCCAGAGCCGCAGCACGTCTCGCCGCACGCCTTCGAACGCGGGCGCCTCGTGTTCCACGAGGTCGGCTGCATCGCGTGCCACGCTCCGCAGGAATCGATGTGGGCCCTCGACTCGTCGTACATCGACGCGATCGAGGCTGGAGAGCAGTCAGGCGCGGACGACGACGACCCACTCGACGTTCCGGCGGGCACGCTCGCACCGCGCGACTTCGGGCTGGGCCACCTCACGCGCAAGACGACGCCCCGGGCGCTCGCCTCGTTCCTGCGCGATCCCCTCGCCGTGCGCCCGTCGGGGCGTATGCCTTCGCTCGGCCTCGACGCGGAGGAGGCCGCCGCGGTCGCCGCGTACCTGTTGCGGGATCAGGCGGGCGAAGAGCCCGGCGACCTCGCGCCCGGCCTGACGTACGAGTACTTCGAGGAGGCGTTCCGGGATCGACCGGACTTCGACGCCTTCACGCCCAAGCGGCGCGGGACGATCGACGCGTTCCGCATCGACGACCGCGACCGCGACGACGACTTTGGCTTTCGCTTCAGCGGCTTCGTCACGCTGCCACGCGACGGCGAGTACACGTTCTCCGTGACGTCCGACGACGGCTCGCACTTGTGGGTTGACGGCGAGCACGTCGACAACGGGGGCGTCCACGGGATGACGGAGAAGAGCCTGAAGCTGTGGCGGGGCGCGGGACGCTACACGATCCTCGTCACGATGTTCGAGGCGCGCGGAGGCGAGGGACTGAAAGTGCACTGGGAGGGACCCGAGCTCGAGAAGAGCGAGATTCCGGCCGAGGCGCTCTCGCACCTGAGCATCGTCTTCCAGCCGCCGCTGGCCGAACCGTTCGCCGTCGACGCGGCCCGCGCCGAAGCGGGCCGGCGACACTTCCGCGAGCTCGGCTGCGTGCATTGCCACACGAGCGGGACGGCGCTGGATGACGAAGCGCGCGACCAGCCGCCGGCCCTCACCGCCCTCGATCCCGCGCGCGGCTGCCTCGGGTCCGAGCGTCGGGTGGGGGTGCCGCGCTTTGCTTTGGAGGCGCACGAGCTCGAGGCCGTCCGCGCCACCGTCGCGGACGCCGCAGCTCTCGCTGCTCCGCTCGACCCGGAGGCCGCGGTCGAGCGCGCGTTCGACCGGCTCTCGTGCTACGCCTGTCACCGGCGCGGTGACTGGGGCGGCGTACACCCCGAGCGGCGCGAGTACTACCTCGCGGACGAGGACGCCGAGCTCGGCGACGAGGGACGCATCCCGCCGCACCTGACCGCGGCCGGTGCGAAGCTGCGCGAGGCTTACCTTTCGGCCGTGTTGCTCGACGGCGCGACCGCTCGTCCTTACATGGCGACGCGGATGCCTGAGTTCGGACACGACAACGTCGCCTCGCTCGTCGAGATGCTCGTCGCGGCCGATCCGGTGCCCGCCGAGCCCCTGGGGGGGGCCCTCGAGGGCGACCTGATCGAGGCCGGGCGCGATCTCGCCGGTACCGAGGGCGGCCTCGGCTGCATCCAGTGCCACACGTTCGCCGGCGCGCGCTCACTGGGCGTGCAGGCGGTCGACCTGGTGACGATGCACCGGCGGCTGCGCCCCGCCTGGTTCAGCACCCTGCTACTCGATCCGAGTGCGGTCAACATGAACACGCGCATGGCCGAGCTCTTCACCGACGGCAAGAGTCCGGCCGAGCACTTCGGTGGCCACCCCGAGCGGCAGATCGACGCGCTCTGGGCGTACCTGTCCCTGGGCTCGGCGATGGGCTACCCGCCCGGACTCGTGCCACCGATCGGGACGTACGACCTGATCCCGACCGCGCGACCGATCACGGTTGGGGTCTTCATGAAGGACGTCTCGCCGCGCACGGTGTGCGTCGGGTTCGCAGAGCGCGTGCACTACGCGTTCGACGTCCAACACTCCACCCTCGCCAAGGTGTGGCGCGGCGACTTCATCAACGTCGAGGGCACGTGGCACGGGCGCGCGGGCCAGCTCGAGGTGCCCGCGGGCGTCGACGTGCTGGATCTCGGGGGAGGCTTCCCGCTCCGGGTCGACGGCAAGGTGCCGGACGCACGACCGCTCGGCAGGACCTTCGATGCCGAGGGACGGCCGATGTTCCGCTACGCGGCTGACGACGTCGTCGTCACCGACAGTCTGATCCCGAGCTACGGGGGAGGCGGCATCGGCTTCGAGCGCACCCGCCACTTCGAGTCGGCGCGCCGCGTGCGCGTGGCGCTCGAGGAGGGCGGTGCGACGCGCGAGCTCGAGCTCACGCGGAACGGGCGGAAGTGGGAGACGACGCTGAAGACGGAGGTGCGCTGGTGAGAGTTCCTGGCTCCTGGATGGCTCTTGGTTCCTGGGTGGCGCTCTTGGCGCTGGGCTGCACGAGCACCGCGCCGCGGGCGCTCGAGCCCGAGCTGACGAACGAGCCGACCGAGGCTGACTACTACGACCTCGTCTCCTACGCGACCCCCGAGAACCTCGTGCTCGAGGTCAGCGCGGTCGCGATGCTCCCCGACGGGCGGCCGATGCTGGCGACCCGGCGCGGTGAGGTGTACATCGTCGAGGGCGTGTTCGACGGTGGCGAGCTGACGTACAAGCTGTTCGCCGATGGCCTACAGGAACCGCTCGGGCTGCTCGTCGAGGACGACGGGTGGATCGTCGTCGGTCAGCGTGGCGAGCTGTCGCGCATGCGCGACACCGACGGTGACGACCACATCGATGTGCTCGAGACGATCTGCGACGACTGGAACCTGTCGGGCAACTATCACGAGTACTGCTTCGGCCCGCGCAAGGACGCCGACGGCAACTACTGGCTGACGCTCAACAAGCCCTTCGGAGGGGAGCCGTTCGGCAAGGTCAAGTGGCGCGGGTTCGCGGTGCGCATCACGCCCCGCGGCGAGTTCCTGCCGACGGTCGCGGGTCTGCGCTCGCCGTGCGGCGTCGAGACGAGCCCGTGGGGCGACCTGTTCTACACCGACAACCAAGGCGAGTGGTGCGGCGCCAGCAAGCTGTCGCACCTCGTCCCCGGTACGTTCCAGGGGCACCCGCACGGGATCGACTCGTGCAATGACCCGGCCTGGCCCTACGAGCACCCGGGCGAGATCCCCGACGGCAAGCTGATGCCCGTCGCCGCGCAGGAGATCCCGAATTTCCAGCTTCCCGCGGTGTGGTTTCCCTACGACAAGATGGGGCGCTCGCCGGGTGGCTTCGTGTGGGACACGACCGAGGGCCGCTTCGGTCCGTTCGCCGGCCAGGTCTTCGTGACCGATCAGTACCACGCGTGGGTGCACCGCGTCACGCTCGAGAACGTCGACGGCCACTGGCAGGGCGCGTGCTACCCCTTCCGTACGGGTCTCGAGTCGGGCTCGATTCGAGCGGCCTGGGCGCCGGACGGTTCACTGCTCGTCGGCGAGACGAACCGTGGCTGGGGCAGCAAGGGGATCCGCACGTTCGGGTTCGAGCGCCTGGTATGGACGGGCAAGACGCCGTTCGAGATCGAGACGATGCGCGCGACGCCGGATGGCTTCGAGCTCGTCTTCACGCGGCCCGCCGATCCGCTGACCCTGGTGGACCTCGCCGCCTACCGGCTGGAGAGCTACACCTACAAGCTGCACTCCAGCTACGGCAGCCCCGAGGTCGAACGCGCCGAGCCGGTCGTGGTCGCGGCCGAGGTCGTGGACGACGGCCGCGGGGTGCGACTCGTCGTCGACGGACTCCGAGCGGGCTACGTGCACGAGCTGCACGCGGACGGGATTCGGTCCGTCGCCGGGTGGCCGCTCCTGCACGCGGACGCGTACTACACATTGATCAAGAGGCCGGCCCTGACGCCCTGATCACCAACCGGAGTCACGGCGACCGATCAGTCGTCAGTGACCGGTTTGTTCGGCAGGTGGTCGACGTCGCCGCCGGCCGAGGTCAACAGCTCGGTCACGGTCCAGTAGGCGCCTTCGCCGTCCATCGACTCGATCGCGCACTCATCGAACGTGAAGCGCGCGTCCTTGCGGTCGAGCACGCGCTTGAACATCACGACGAACTGCTCCTCGAGCGCCGAGCGCAGCTGCTCCTCGGTGACGACGTCGCCGCGCCGCAGGGCCTCGCCCATGAGCGTCTTCGTCGACGCGGTGCAGAACAGGATCGATTTGAGACGGGCTTCGTCGAGTGCTCCCTGGGCGACCAGGATCTCGCCGAGGCGCGACTCGGGCGGCATGTTGTCGCTCGTCGCGCGCACGAGGCGCCCGTCGATGAACTCCATGCAGACGTTCTCGTCGGGATGGACGAGCGTCAGGGTGCCGGTCCGAGCCGAGACCTGCAGGAAGCTCATCAGGTCGGTGATCGTCGTCGTTCCGAGGCGTCCCTTGAGCGCGGGGGAGGCCTTGCGCTCGCTCGTGGCGGGCTGACGTGCCTTCCAGGCGCCGTCGCGCGGCTCGGCGGTCGCGCCACCGGCGAGGAAGCTCGAGAGCGTCTTGATCTTGCCGCGTAGCCACGTGCCTTCGCTCGCGGTGTCGCCGTCGTTCTCCTTGTCGTTCGAGCCGTCGAGCGAGTTGATCACGAGTTCGAGGAGGCTGCGCGCCCTGCGGACTCGCTCGGTGAGCGACTCGGCGCGGTCGTCGCTGCGCTGGAAGCGCGCTCCACGCTCGACCTCGCGCACGCGAATCGCGACGCGATCCGCCTCGCTGATCATCGAACGGATTTCGGACAGAGTGTCTTCGCTGGGCATGGTAGGCGTTCCGATTGCGGGGGAGGAATCGAAGCATCGACCGCCCGGGGGGGGCAGGCTTTAGCCCGAATGCCGGGCTCGTTCCGGGACTGCGCAGCTATCCCCGGATGGGCGTCAGGTCCCGAGCCGTGCCGCGACCTGCCCGTCCGTCGGGTCCTCGCACCACCAGTCGCCCGTGGCGATCTGCTTGACGCCCTCGCGGTAGTGGCGCGGCTGCCAGCCCAGCTCGACGACCGCAGCCGTGATGTTGTGGTCGTGGTGCAGGGAGAAGTAGCCCGCGCCGCGGCGCTCCTTCGTCACGTCCCGGAACAGCCCCTTCACGAAGATCGCGCGTTCGACCCAGCGCCTGGGGATGTTGCGGCGCTTCACCTTGCCCCCGGTCGCCTCGATCGTGAGGTCGACGAAGTCGTTGAACGGGATGCCCTCGGGGCCGGCGATCTCGTAGACGCAGTCGACCTCCTTGGCGCGGTCGTACTCGAAGAAGCGCAGGACGACGTCGACGAGGTCCTCGACGTGCACCGGATTGAGCTTCGAGACACCCTCGTGGTAGATCCAGTAGTTGCCCTTCTGCGCGCCGCACTTGCGCAGGAGCGGCGCGGTGTGGCGGTAGTCGCCGACTCCGTAGACGAGCGTCGGGCGGAACGAGGCCCACGGCAGGCCCGACCCGCGCACGATCTTCTCCTGGATCCGTTTCGAGTCACGGTAGTAGCTGTAGACCGGGACGCCGATCACCGCCGAGGAGATGATGATGAACTGGAAGCCCTCCGCGGCATTGCGCTTGGCCTCCTCGATCAGCGCCTCCGTGCCGCTGACGTTGACCTTCTGCATCACCTCGTCGGCGTAGTGGTCGTGGGCGCTGGCGAGGTGGATCAGGTAGTGACACCCCTTCAGGAAGCCGTCGACGCTCGACGGATCGGTCAGGTCCCCGACGTGGAACTCCACCTTGGCGCCCTTCGGGAGCTGGAGCACACGCTCGCGGCCGGGGCGGACGAACACCCGCACCTCGTGCCCCTTGGCGAGCATGCCCTGGACCATGTACTGGCCGATGAACCCGGTGGCCCCTGTGATCGCGATCTTCATGCTGGAGTGGTCGCCGGACGGAAGATCCGGCAAAAGCGCAAGAAGGATACCCGACTGCTGCGCCCACTCCAGGTATAGGTGGTTTGCCTGTGTCCACTTCCGACGATCCGCGGCCGCCTCCTCCCGGGAGAGTCGGCCTCGTCTGTGCCCTTCCCGCCGAGCTCGGCAGCCTCGCCGCGCGGGTGACGCGCCGCGTCACCCGCCACGGCTGCGAACGTCTCGAGACGCGGCTCGCGGACACCGAGGTCGCGATGATCGTGTCCGGCGTCGGTAAGGTCGCCGCCGCGCGGGCCGGTGCGCTGCTCCTCGCGTCGGGCGCGGAGACCCTGCTCACCGTCGGCACGTGCGGCGGGCTGGTCCGGTCGCTCGAGCTCGGAGCGCTCGTGCACTGCTCGACGGCCTTCCAGGCCGATTTCGCGGTCCGCGAAGGGCGCTCGGTGGAGCCCGATGCGGCGCTCCTCGCAGCGTGGCAGCACGTCGCGCCCGGGCCGTCGGGCTGGTTCCTGACCGCGGACCGTCCCGTGTTGAGCCCCTGGCGGCGGATGCGGCTCGCCAGGGCGTTCGCCGGCACGTGTGTTGCCGACATGGAAACAGCCGCGGTCGCGGCCGTGGCGCAGGCCGCGGGGGTGCCCTGGGCGGCCCTGCGGGCGGTGACTGACGGCGCGGGTTTCGGCGGTGGAGTCGCCTTTCGGCGGAACTTTCCCATTCAGGCGCCGCGGGCTGCCGATACGGTTGAGGATCTGCTCGCCCATCGGATCGAACCCCGGATTGGACCCTGACGGGCATGCGGATACGATTGATGCAGCCCCTGGCATCACCTTCGAACGACATCGCTTGCTTTGCAACGACCCGACGCGCCCGGAGCGCCGGGCGAGGGCCGTCTCGATGTGAGCCGTAGGGGCTCGATCAGGTTCCGACCTGAACATGACCCAACTAGGCACCTTCGTTCGACGCAACTTCGAGCCGCTCCTGCTCTCCGCGCAGGTGGTGGTCGATCTGCTCGTCGTCGTGGGCGCCTGCCTGACGGCGTGGTGGGTCCGCGAGCAGCTGATCACCGACCCGATCGCGCTCAGCCAGTACCGGGAGTTCTTCTCGATCACGACCGCCGTCACGCTGGTCTGCTTCCACTGGTTCGGACTCTACAGCCCGATCAAGAGCCTCTTGAACGTCCAGGAGTTCAAGGGGGTCTTCAAGAGCACAGTCGCGGCCTTCTTGATCGTCAGTGCCCTGGCGGTCTTCCTGCGCGGCACGAACCAGGAAGTCACCGAGGGCTTCATGGGCCGCCTCGTGGCCCTGCACCAGGCGTTCGATCTCGACGTCAACCCCGACGCCTACTCGCGGTTGACGCAGATCCTGTGCTTCGCGCTGATCCTCTTCTTCACGTTGATCAGCCGCTTCGTCTCGTTCAAGGTCATCCAGCACCTGCACCGGCGCGGGATCGGCAACCGCAACGTGATCATCGTCGGCGCCGGCGTCATGGGCCGGCGGCTGCAGAAGCGCTTTCTGATCGTGCCCACGCTCGGGCTCAACCTGGCCGGCTTCATCGACGACGACGAGGAGCTGGTCGGCAGCACGATCGACCGCTCGCGGGTGCTGGGGACGACCCGGGAGCTCGAGAACCTGCTCGGCCGCCACAAGGTCAGCGACGTCTTCATCGCGATGCCCGAGGAGGAGGAGGACCGCGTCATGGCGATCATCTCCGAGCTCGAACGGGTCGGCGTCGCATACCACGTCGTGCCGCGCTTCTACCACCTGATGTCGTACAAGGTGCGCATCGAGAACCTCGACTCGATCCCGCTCATCACGCGGCCCGAGCGCCGCAGCAGCCTGCTGCAGAACTTCGCCAAGCGCCTGGTCGACATCGGGGTCGCGCTCGCGTTCCTGGGCGGCGGCGGCGTGTTCTTCCTCGTCTCGGCGATCCTGATCAAGCGCGACTCGCCCGGTCCGGTCTTCTTCAAGCAGACGCGTATCGGTCTGAACGGCAAGCCGTTCCGAATGTTCAAGTTCAGGACGATGCACACCGTTGCGTGCGACGATGCGGTCGCGCCGAACAGCGAGAACGATCCGCGCGTCACGCGCGTCGGCCGCTTCCTGCGGCGCTACAGCCTCGACGAGCTGCCCAACTTCCTCAACGTCCTGCGCGGCGAGATGAGCGTCGTGGGGCCGCGGCCCGAGATGCCGTTCATCGTCGAGACCTACGGGCCGATGGACCGCGAGCGGCTGCGTGCCAAGCCCGGCGTCACGGGGCTCTGGCAGATCTCCTATGCGCGCAAGGGCGCGATCCACGAGAACCTCGACTACGACCTCTACTACATCGAGAACCAGTCGATCCTGCTCGACCTCGTGATCATCGCCCTGACCGGATTCGCGGTCGCGAAGGGGACTGGAGCTTACTAGCCCGTTCGGGCTAATCTCTCGCGCGTGCGCGTCTTGCACGTCATGGAGGCCACGATCGGTGGCACCCGCCGGCACATCGTCGACGTCGCCCGCGGACAGCTGCGGGAGGGGGTCAGCGTGCATCTCGCCGTTTCGACCCTGCGCGACCCCGGCTTCCCCGCGGACCTCGAGGCGCTCGAGGCCGAGGGGGTGCACGTCGAGCGCATCCCGATGGTGCGCGCGGTCCGGCCCGCTACCGATTGGCGCCACTACCGCCGGCTCGTGCACCTGATCCGCGAGCTGCGCCCCGACATCGTGCACACCCACAGCTCCAAGGCCGGGGTGCTCGGCCGTCGTGCGTCGATCGCCGCCGGCATCGGCGCTCGCGTCCACACGCCGCACACGTTCGCGTTCCTCTTCGAGGCCCTGTTCGGACGCGTCAAGCGTGGCGTCTACCGCGAGTTGGAGCGCCACCTCGCGCGGCGCACCGAGCGTTTGATCGCGGTGAGCGAGACCGAGGCGGAGTCCTTTCGCGCCTCCGGCGTCGTCGCCGCCGAGCGGGTGCGGGTCGTGCCCAACGCGATCGACGCGAGTCGCTTCCAGGGGGCGGCGCCGATCGAGCTCGCCGAGCTCGGGCTCGATCCGGCGCGGCCGACGACGGCGGTCATCGGACTCGTCTACGCGGCCAAGGGCCAGGACCTCGCGCTCGACGCGCTCGCCCGCGCGGGCTGCGAGGACCTTCAGCTGCTCGTCGTTGGCCCGGGCGACACGGCCGAGCTCGAGGCGCGGGCGCGCGCCCTCGGCGTCGTGGACCGCGTGCGCTTCACGGGGCCGCGCGAAGACGTCCCGTCGGTGCTCGCCGCGCTCGACTTCTTGCTCCTGCCCTCGCGTTGGGAGGGCATGCCGTACATCGTGCTCGAGGCGATGGCGAGCGGCCTGCCGGTCGTCGCGACCCCGGTCGACGGTGCGCGCGAGCTCGTCCGTGAAGGCTCGAGCGGGTTCCTCGCGTCCGCGATCGAAACGGATGCCGTCCACGCCGCGCTCGTGCGTGCCTGCGCCGCGAGCAGCGAGGAGCGCGTGGCCCTGGGAGCGGCCGGAAGAGCGCGCGTCCTGGCGGACTTCAGCCTCGAGCGTATGGTACGCGGCCTCCTCGACGTCTACGCTGAGATCGCTTGATGGGCGTGGCATCTTGAAGCTCCTGCACGTGATCTCGACGCTCGACGTCGGCGGGGCGGAGGTGCACCTGTTGTCGCAGGTGCGCGGCCAGGTCGCGCGCGGGCACCAGGTGCGCGTCGCGTGGGTCCTCGGCGAGGGCCGGCTGACCGAGGAGTTCCGCGCGGCGGGGGCGGAGTGGACAGGTTGCGTCGGCAAGGGGCTCGGGTTTCCCTTCCGCCTGCGCAAGCACCTCGCTTGGTGCGACCTCGTGCACTCGCACCTCCTGCGGGCAGACTTCGCAACCGCGCTGACGGCGACGCTGCTCGGCAAGAGGCGGCGGCTCGTGGCCGGCAAGCACAACGACGAGCAAGCGCTCAAGCGACCGCTCGTCTCGCGCCTGCACGGCTGGATCGGCAACCTGCCCGTGCGCACGATCGTGCTCTCCGATCACGTCGGCCGCTTCATCGAGACGCACGGACGCGTCCGGCCGGACAAGATCATCCGCGTCTACTACGGTATCGATCCGTCGCCGTTCGAAGCCGCAGCGGCGCTCGACGCCGCTGAGCGCGCGGCGATCCGCGCCGAGTTCGGCTTCGCCGAGACCGACGCGGTGTTCCTTTGCGTTGCGCGCTTCGCGCCGCAGAAGGCGCACGACGTGCTGCTGCGCGCTTTCGCCGCGGCGCGGACACGGGAGGGCGGCGAGCGTCTGAAGCTGCTGCTCGTCGGCGACGATCCGTTCGGTGACGGTCGCGAGCGTACGGAGGCGGTCGCGCGCGAGGCCGGATTGATCGAGACGGGGGCGCAGGACCCGGTCGTCTTCGCTGGCATCCGGCGCGACGTCCCGCGCCTGCTCGCGGCGTCGGACGTCTTCGTGATGAGCTCGCTCTGGGAGGGGCTCGGGCTCGTGTTCCTCGAGGCGATGGCCGCGGGGCTGCCGGTGCTGGCGACGCGCGTCTCCGCCGTCCCCGAGGTCGTCGTCGAAGGCGTGACGGGGCGCCTCGTGGCCCCGGCCGAGGAGCCGCCGCTGGCGGACGCGTTCCTCGAGCTCGCGCAGTCTCCCGAGCGATGCAGGGCTCTTGGAGCGAAAGGACGGCAACGGGTGAGGGAAGTCTTCGCCCTCGACCGTATGGTCGAGGAAACGCTGGAGGTCTACGAACGGATCTTGGGGACCTGACGACTCAGCCACACTGCCGATCATGCTTCGAAGTTCCACCCCGATGGCCATCCTGACGGCCACGCTGTTCTCCGCGCTCCTCGTCGCTGTCGTGTCCGCGGCTCCGCAGGAGCCTGCTGCCGCCCAGGTGGTCTGGAAGAACGCGCGCGAGCTGACGATCGAGGGCCAGGGATGGTCGGAAATGCGCGCCGCTTGGGACCGCTTGCCACGCCGCGCGGAGCCGCTCGTGCGCGAGCAGGTCTGGAAGCTCTCGCGCAACAGCGCGGGGATCGCCGTACGCTTTTCGACGGACGCGACCTCGATCGCGGCGCGCTGGTCGCTCTCGAGTCCCGAGCTCGGAATGCCGCACATGCCGGCGACCGGGGTCAGTGGCCTCGATCTGTACGTGCGGCACGCCGGCGCATGGCGCTGGCTCGCCACGCCGCGGCCGACCCAGCAGTCCAATGAGGCGACGCTCGTCTCCGGGCTCGATCCGGGCGAGCGCGAGTACCTGCTGTACCTCCCGCTCTACAACGGCGTCACGCGGCTCGAGGTCGGCGTGCCGGACGGTACGGTGCTGCGCCCCGGTGCGGAGCGTCCGGCGGACGCCGCGCGCCCCATCGTTTTCTACGGCACCTCGATCACCCAGGGCGCGTGCGCGTCGCGTCCCGGCCTCGCGCACGTCGCGCAGCTCGGCCGGCGCCTCGACCGACCAACCATCAACCTCGGTTTCTCGGGCAACGGCGAGATGGAGCTCGAGCTCGCTCGGCTCGTGGGGGAGATCGATGCCGAGGTGTACGTGATCGACTGCCTCCCCAACATGAACGCGGACCAGGTCCGTGAGCGCACCGTCCCGTTCGTGCGTGCGCTCCGCGCCGCTCGGCCCGGCGTGCCCATCCTGCTCGTCGAGGATCGCTCCTTCCAGAACGCCTACCTGCGTGAGGGCTTGCGCGCGGCGCACCTGGCACGACGCGCGGCTCTGCGCGAGGCGTTCGTTGCGCTGCAGGAAGAGGGCGACAGCGAGCTCGCGTACCTCGCCGGCGACGGCCTGCTCGGCTCCGACTCCGAGGGGACCGTCGAGGGATCGCATCCCAACGACCTGGGCTTCACGCGCCAGGCGGACGCCTTCGAGCCGGTGCTCGCCAAGCTCGTGGGCCGCGCACCGGCCGCGGCCCCGGATCGTGATCCGGCGCCGGAGCCGGATGCGCCGGACGCGCCCGCGAGCGTGCCGAACGTCGTGTTCTTCCTGGTCGACGACCTCGGCTGGAAGGACGTCGGCTGCTACGGAAGCGAGCTGCACGAGACTCCGAACATCGATCGACTCGCGGCGGCTGGCGCGCGTTTCACCGCGGCGTATGCCAACGCGCCGAACTGCGCGCCGACGCGCGCGGCGATCCTCTCCGGTCAATACGCCCCGCGTACGGGGATCTACACGGTCAACTCGTCGGCGCGCGGGCAGGCGCAGAACCGCAAGCTGGTCCCGATCGAGAACAAGCGCACGCTCGACGCTGACGTTCTCACGCTCCCGGAAGTGCTCGACCGCGCGGGCTACGTCAGCGCGGCGATCGGCAAGTGGCACCTCGGTGACGATCCGTGCGCCCAGGGCTTCGACGTCAACGTGGGGGGCGATGAGCGCGGCTCGCCGCACAAGGGCTACCTCGTCCCGTACGGAAACCCGAACCTCTCCGACGGTCCGGAGGGCGAGTACCTGACCGATCGTCTGACGGACGAGGCGCTGGCTTTTCTCGACAGCGCGTCGAAAGAGGGCAACCCGTTCTTCCTGTACCTGTCGCACTACGCCGTGCACACGCCCGTCCAGGGACGGCCCGACCTCGTCGAGAAGTATCGTGAAAAGAGGATGGACGGTTGGGGCGGTCGCCCGGACTACGGCGCGATGGTCGAGGCGGTCGACGACAGTCTCGGTCGGGTGGTGGGCAAGCTCGACGAGCTCGGGCTCGCCGAGAACACGATCGTCATCTTCTTCTCCGACAACGGTGGCCACGGACGCTTCACCTCGATGGCGCCCCTGCGCGGCTCTAAGGGGATGCTGTACGAGGGCGGCGTGCGTGAGCCGTTGATCGTGCGCTGGCCGGGCCGCGCCCGTGCCGGCGCGACCATCGACGCGCCGGTCATCTCGGTCGACTTCTTCCCGACCCTCCTCGAGGCCGCGGGCCTCGCGGCGCCCGACGGCAAGGTGCTGGACGGCGTGAGCCTGCTGCCGCTGTTGACGGGGGCGGGCGCTCTCGACCGGGATGCGATCTATTGGCACTTCCCGGCGTATCTGGAGTCTTACACGGTGCGCGAGGCGCCCTGGCGCACGACGCCGGTGGGAGCGATCCGCAGCGGCAAGTACAAGCTCCTCGAGTTCTTCGAGGACGGTCGGCTCGAGCTCTATGACCTGGAGGCCGACCCGGGCGAGAATGCCGATCTGGCGCAACTCGAGCCCGAGCGCACGGCGGAGCTCGCGGCACGGCTCGCGCTCTGGCGTGTCGAGGTCGACGCCCCCATTCCGGTCGATCTCGAGCCGGACTACGTCGCCCCCGACGACGACGGGCGCTAGCGCCTCGCTCCAGCGCCGCCACGAGCAACCCTTACACGTTGCTCGCGTTGACGGGTGCCCGGGGTCGTTCATCATGGGTCGATGCTCGAATGGGCCCTCGAGAACGCGCTGATCGGCGCGCTGTTGTTCACGGTCGTCGCCGTCGTCGCGCGCACCGTCCGCGTGCGGCCGGCCATCCTGCACGTCGCGTGGTGCCTCGTGCTGGTGCGGTTCATCATGCCTCCGGTGCTGCCTCCCGCTTTTCCTGCATGGCCCGACGCCGGCGGGGATTCGGTTGACCCTCTGTCGTACTGGATCGACGAGAAGCCGAGTGAGGCGAGCTCGCCGGAGTCGAAGACTGGCGCGCGCGAGAGCTCCGGGACGTTCATATTCGCGAGCGGCACGACGCGCACGGACGGGGTCCCCGGCGTGAGCGCACTCTTGCGCGACGAGCGCTACGCGGGCGGGAGGCGACTCGTCCTCTGGGCCTGGGCGCTCGGAGCCGCGGTCGTCGTCCTGCGCGAGCTGCGCGGCGCGCGGCGCGTGGCACGTTTGGTGCGCGGCGCCGAGGCGGCGGGACCGGCGGTGCGCGAGCATGCGCGCGCGGTCGCGCACGCGATGGGGATCGAGGCTCCGATGATCCGCATCGTGCCTGGGCTGCCCGCGCCGTTCGTATGGAGCTGGGCGCGGCCGGTTCTGTGCCTGGGCTCTGCCGACACCCTACCGACGCGCTCGGTGCTCGCCCACGAGTTCGCCCACCTCAAGCGCCGCGATCACCGAACGGCTTGGCTCGAGCTCGGCGTTCTTGCCGTGCAGTGGTGGAATCCGCTCGTGCACTTGGCGCGGCGCGAGATGCACACCGCCATGGAACACGCGTGCGACGCGCGGGTCGTCGCTCGCTACCCCGATGAGCGGCTGGCCTACGCCAGCGCTCTCGTCGACGCCGCGGAGGCGAGCCGCGACCTTGCGCGGGCGGGCTGGGCGGAGTGGAACGGCACGCCCGCGCTGGGCGTCGTCGGCAGGGCCGGACGCGTCGTCGAGTCGCGGCTGGTGCAGATCCTGAACGCCGACGACGAGGCGCGGGTCCCCGGGCTCGCCGTCGTCGCGCTCACGCTGCTCGCCGTGCCCGCCCTCGCCGACTGGTCGCTCGCGGGGCCCGAGCGTGACGCCGAGTTCACCGACCCCGGCATCGCGCGCATGCTCGAGGGCTTCGGGGTCGAGAGCTGGGGGCAGCTCGAGGCGCGCTCGCGCGCCGAGCTGGGCAAGGACCCGAGTCACGGGGTCTCCCACAAGAACCTCGGCTTAGCGCTGCTCGCGCGGGGCGCCTGGGACGCGGGAGCCGAGGCGTTCCAGCGCCAGATCGCCTGCGGATTCCAGCCCGAGAACGCGCGCTACAACCTCGCGTGCGCTCACGCTCGCCGCGGCAATGCCGACGCGGCGATCGCTCTTCTGGAGGGGCTTGCCGCGCGTGGTTCGCTCGACCGCGCCGGCCTCGCCCGCGACCCAGACCTCGCCCCACTCGCGGCCGATGCCCGCTGGCAAGCGCTGGTTGGGCCGATGGCGCGCGATCAACCTTGAAACGCTACACTCCGCCGTTCGTCCAGCGGGATTCGAACCCGCAGCGGTGTCTCCCAACCCCGAACCGAGCTCCCGTCTTGCAGCGTCCCCTCCAATCCGTGGCCCTCGTGCTGTCGCTCGCCCTCGTGGCGTGCTCCAGCGAATCCGCTCCCGCGTCCTCCGTGTCCACCAGCGTGGCCGGGACCTCGAACGCGTCCGAGCTCGACGAAGGGGCGCGGGAGGCGGGCACTATGGCAGCCAAGGCGTCGATCGGCACCCAGGCGCCCGTCACGTCTCCGTCGGAGCCGGACGGAGCGCCTCAGGATCCAGAGCCGCAGGAGAAGAAGCCGCAGCGGACGCCGAAGTTCAACTTCGGTCCCGACGGCTCGATCCCGGACGCGGACCTCACCAAGTACCACGTCGTTCTGCGCACCTCGATCGACGCCGTCGACGTCGGCGCGATCACGGTCGGTCTGTGGGGTGACAAGGCGCCGATCACGGTGCGCAACTTCCTGCGGCTCTCCGACGAGGGCTTCTACGACGGTCTGTCCTTCCACCGCATCATGCGCGACTTCATGGTGCAGGGCGGCGACCCGACGGGCTCGGGCATGGGCAGCAGTCCGCACGGCACGATCAAGGCCGAGTTCTCGGATGACCCCTCGCGCGCCCACCGCTACGGCGTGCTCTCGATGGCGCGCTCCAGCGGCAGACCGGACTCGGCGTCGTCCCAGTTCTTCATCTGTTGCGACGAGAGTCCCGGCGTCTGGAACCTGGACGGGCAGTACTCCTCCTTCGGTCGTATCACCAGCGGTGTCAAGACGCTCGAGGCCCTGGCCGACGTGCCGACCGGTGGGCGCGAGCGCTCGTCGCCGTCGAAGTCCGTGTTGATCACGAGGGCCGAGGTGGTCGAGGGACCGACGCCGACCGGCGAGACGATCGAACGCCCCGAAGTCGTTCCCGAGCTGAACGGCGAGCCGGCCAAGGTCGTGATCCAGCACTGCCTCTTGTCCTTCGATCAGGTGCCGCGCATCAAGGCGAAACGCACGAAGGAAGAGGCCGAGAAGCTCGCGGGCGAGATCGCCGAGAAGGTGCGCGCGGGCGAGGATCTCGTGGCGCTCGTGCGCGAGCACTCCGACGACCCGGTCCAGCCCGACGACGAGTCTCCGGGCGTCTACCGGCTCTTGAACAACGGCGTACGCGATCGCGTTGCCGAGCGCCAGATGTACGAGCTGACGCGCGACTTCCAGAAGTTCGACGACGGGCTGCGGGAGAAGCAGAAAGCGGGCGAGCTGACCGCTGAGCAGGTGACCGCGCAATCCGAGGCCGAGCGGCAGGCCACGATCGAGAAGCTGGACGAGCTGCGCTGGGCAGCGCGCTCCGGAATGGTGCCCGGCTTCGGCAACGTCGCCTTCTCGCTCAAGGTCGGAGAGGTCGGCATCTCGGCGTTCGACGCCGACGACTCGCCCTTCGGCTGGCACGTCATCAAGCGCCTCGAGTAAGCGTGGATCGAACCGCTTTCGAGCCCCTTGGGGTGTTCCTCGAAGCCGGTAGGAGAGCGACGGAGCTCGCGCTCGAAGCGTCGCGGCGCTCGTTCGAGGCGGGCCGCATCCCGATCGCGGGAGCGGCGGTGTCGCTCGACGCGGGCGGCGCGCTGCGGACGGTCGCGGTCGGCGTCAACGGACGCGTCGCGCCCCCCGGATCGAATTCTCCCGGCTACCCGACCGACCATGGCGAGACGGCGGCGGTGCGCGCTGTCGAGCGCTTCGCCGACGTCGACTGGAACCGGACGGTCTTCGCGACGACTCTCAGTCCGTGCATCATGTGCACCCGGACGCTCCTGTACTTGGGCGGCCTGGGGCTCGACAAGATCGTGATCGCCGAAGCCGAGAACTACCCGGGGGAGAAGGCGCGGCTCGTGGCGGCCGGGATGACCGTGGTCGAGCTGCGCGACGCCGGCACGGTCGAGCGCATGCGCGCGTTCGCGCGTGAGGCGCCCTCGGTGTGGAGCGCCGACATCGGCGAGCTCGTGCCGCGAGCGGGCGGCGGCCCCATGGGCGACGTGATCCGACAGGAGCGCATGCTCGCCCAGGTCGCCGGCGTGCGTGGCGAAGGCGCGTTCGCGGCAGCAGTCTTCGGCCCTGATGGGGAGCGGCTCGCGGCCTGTGCCGATGGACGCGAGCGAACCGGCGGCAACCCGACGGCCGCGCCGGTCATCGTCGCGCTGGGGGAAGCGGGGTCGGCGGCCAACCTGCGCGAGTGCCTGCTCGTCGTGTCGGCGGCCGAGCCGATCGACGTGGCGGGCTTCGGGCTCGCCGCGCTCGGAGCCTGCGAGCTGTTCCGGCCCGCGGCGCTCCTGACCGATGCGCCGCTCGCGGACGAGCTGGAGGCGGCCCTCGCTCCAGTGATCGCGCAACGGATCGCCCACGGAATTGTGCGCCCATGACGCTCATCACCCTCGAGGGAGTCACGAAGGGATTCAACGACCGGTCCCTGTTCGAGGACCTGTCGCTCGCGATCGGAGACGGAGAGCGCGTGGGCTTGCTCGGGCGCAACGGGAGCGGCAAGTCGACGCTCCTCTCGATCCTCGCCGGACTCGAGCTGCCGGACGAGGGCACGCGCGTCGTCAAGCGCGGAATCTCGCTCGGCTACCTCGAGCAGGAGCCGGACTTCGAGCCGACCAAGACCGTGCGCGAAATCGTGCGCGAGGGGCTGTCGGCGCGCGACGGGATCCTGGCCGATCTCGAGGACGTGCACGCCCAGCTCGCGGGTGCCGCGGAGCATGCGACCAGCGCGCTGCTCGAGAGGCAGGCGCGGCTCGAGGAACAGCTCGAACGGCTTGGCGGGTACGACGTCGAGCACAAGGTCGAGTCGACGATGAGCGCCCTCGACCTACCGGACTTCGAGGCGCCCTGCTGCAAGCTGTCCGGTGGTGAGCGGCGTCGCGTCGCGCTCGCGCAGCTCCTCTTGGGCGCGCCCGACCTGCTCTTGCTCGATGAACCGACCAACCACCTCGACGCGTTCGTGACCGACTGGCTCGAGGACTGGTTCCTCGAGACGCGCACGCCGCTGCTCCTAGTGACCCACGACCGCTATTTCCTCGACCGCGTCGTCGACCGCATCGTCGAGCTCGACCGCGGACGACTGCACGCCTACGTCGGCGGCTACGGCGACTATCTCGAGCAGCGCGCCGCGCGCCTCGAGCGCGAGTCGAAGACCGAGAGTTCGCGCCTGCTCCTGTTGCGGCGCGAGACGGCCTGGATGCGGCGCGGCGCGCCGGCGCGCACGACCAAGGCCAAGGCGCGCATCAGACGCTACGACGATCTCGTCGACGCCGAGCCGATCCCGCTGTCGGCCGACCTCGAGTTCATGATCCCGCCCGGACCGCGGCTCGGCGCGCGCGTCGTCAAGCTCGAGGGCGCGACGAAGTCCTACGGCGACCGCACGATCGTCGCGCCGCTCGACCTCGAGGTGATGCCGGGAACACGGTTGGGGGTCGTCGGGCCGAACGGTGCGGGCAAGACGACGCTCGTGCGCATGTTGCTCGGCGACCTCGAGCTCGACGCGGGTACGCGCGAGGTGGGGGAGACGGTGCATTTCATGGGGATCGACCAGATGCGCAGTGAGCTCGATCTGGCCGCGACGGTCGCCTACAATGTCGCGGGCAACCAGGGCGTCGTGCGCGTCGGCGACCGGACGGTGCGAATCGAGAGCTTCCTCGACAAGTTCGGGTTCGACGTGCGCGCGCAGGGAACGAACGTCGCGCAGCTCTCGGGCGGCGAGCAGAACCGCGTGCTGTTCGCCAAGCTCTTGTGTGCTGGCGGCAACGTGCTCGTGCTCGACGAGCCGACCAACGACCTCGACCTCGCGACGCTGCGTGCACTCGAAGAGGCGCTGCTGACGTTTCCCGGTGCGGCGATCCTCGTCAGCCACGACCGCTGGTTCCTCGATCGCATCGCGACGCAGATCCTGTACCTCGACGGGGAGGGCGGAGCGCGTGTGCACCACGGCGACCTCTCAGATCTCATGGAGGTGCTCGCCCGCGAGCGCGCGGCGGAGGCGGAGACCCGCAGCGAGCGCAAGAAACCGGCGCCGCCGAAGCCTGCGCCGCCGAAGGAGTCGAAGCCCAAGCGCATCACGCCATGGCAGGAGAAGGAGCTGGGCGAGATCGAGACGCGCATCCCGGAGGTGGAGGCGGGCGTCGCCGAGCTCGACGAGCGGCAGGCGGACCCGGAGCTCTATACCGGGCCGCGGGACGTGCTCGATCAGGTCCTCGCGCAGCGCAAGGAGCTCGAGGAGGAGCTCGCGCGGCTGTACGAGCGCTGGGAGGAGCTCGAGTCGCTGCGGTAGCCCTACGCTACGATACGCGCATCGCCGCTTCTCACAACACGGAGTCGACCATGCGCTTGTTCGCTGTTCCGTCCCTGATTCTTCTCGCTTCCAGCGCTTTCGCCCAAGGGCTTCTCCCCGCCTTCGTCAGCGACACCGCCGGAGACACGATCTGGGCCTGCACCGACCTCGATCAAGACGGTGACTACGACGGGGCGCTGGAGGTCGCCGCCTTCTACGACGACACCGTCGGCCCGGTCGCACTGACGAACAACGCCGGTATGAAGGCCGGCCCGGACGGTCGCCTGTACGTGACGGACACCTCCGAGGACTTCGTGCTCGTACTCTCCGACATCGACGGGGACGGCGACGCGCACGACGCGGGCGAGGCCGTCGTGTGGTTCGACGGAACCGCCGGCAACCCCTCCGGCATCGAGCTCACCTCGGGGCGCGGGCTGCACATCGACGAGGACGGAGTCGTATGGGTCGCGTCCGCCAATACCGGCGGCGGGGGCGACGACGCGATCGTGCGCCTCGAGGACACGAACGCCGATGGCGATGCGAACGACGCGGGTGAGCAGCTCGAGTACTACCTGCCGGCGTTCGGAAGCGGGACCGCCGGGGACTCGATCCCCGCGTCGATCACGCGCGGGCCCGACGGTGCGCTGTACTACGTCGAGACGGGCTCGACCGGCTTCTTCGCCAAGGGCGTCTATCGCCTCGAAGACCTCGACGGATCGGGCACGATCGACCAGCCGAACGAGTCGGCACCGTTCTTCCTGCCGACGTCGACGTCCGGCAACTCCTTCTTCTGGGACATCAGCGTCGACGCGGACGGTCAGTTCCTGATCGACGATACCGGCGACGATGTCATCCGCCGCTTCGCCGACACCAGCGGCGACGGCACGATCACCGAGGGCGTCGAGTCCACGATCTTCTGGACGGCCTCGGGCAGCAGCCTGGTGTGGAACGTCAGCCAGGGCAGCGACGGCGCGTACTACGTGACCGAGGACCAGAATCCGGACCGCCTGCTGCGCTTCGTCGACGCGAACAGCAACGGCTTGATCGAGGATGCCGAGGTCTCGACGGTCTACGACGAAACGACGGCCGCCGTGAACCTCGGCTCGCCCAAGGCGATCGTCGTACCGAGCCTGCGCGATCTGGGAACGTCCTACTGCGGGCCCGCGGTGCCGAACTCGGCGGGCCTCGACGCGCAGATTCAGCTGCGCGGCACCGGCGTCGCCGGGGCGCCGCTCGAGGCCGTGGTGATCCAGGGGCCGCCCGGTGAGTTCGGCTACTGCATCGCCTCGCGCGATCAGGGCTTCGTCAACCCGCCGGGATCGAGCGGCTTCCTGTGCCTCGCGAACAACATCGGCCGCTACAACGACCCCGTGTTCATCTACCAGTTCGATGGCGCGGGCGTCTCGCAGGCGATTCAGGGCGGCGGACCCGTGGTGCTGCCGACCAATCCGATTCCGGTCAATCCGCCGACGCCGGCGATGGCGGGGGAGACTTGGAACTTCCAGGGTTGGTACCGGGATGGGATGACGAGCAACTTCAGCGACGGGCGAACTCTGACGTTCCAGTGAGCTGAGCGTTCGCGCCGCAATGGCGCTTTCTCCCGACGTTCACTGCGCGCAATGCAGTTTTGTAGCGGCCGATCAGGAACAGCAGACAATTCGTGTGTTCAGGAGAGGCACTTTCACACGAGAGGTTTGACGATGCCCTGCCGCTATTCGCTCCTTCTAGCTCTATGCGTTCTTGGGTCTGCAAGTGGCGCGATCGCGCAAACGGTCGCGCCTCCGAGCGGAAATACCGTTGAGTGGCGCTTCAGCGCTTCCAGCACCCCTCCCTTCGTCGACAAGGCACCAGGCAGCGGGCCCGCGACGCTGGAGTTCATGACGAACACCGCGACCGTGAGCACGATCGACCCTGCCTGCTGCGTCTTCGTGCCGTGCCTGCCCGGGCAACAAGGTTGCAGGAACGTCCTGCACGTTCGGCACCACGACGCCACACAGGGCTTCATCCTGCGCCCGGCCGTCGGGCAGAGCCCAGTCGAACGGTTCACGCTCGTTTGGGATGTCTACTTCGACCCCGGGAACGCGGATCCCTGGCAGGTGTTGTGGAACGACGATTCGACTGGACCGGGCGACCTGTTCCTCGGGATGCCGTTCGGTGGATTCTGGCACCGGTGGTGCCAGTGCAGCACCGCGGGAGGCACGTGGAATCTGGGGGAGTGGTTTCGGTTCGTCTACGTCAACGACAACGTTGCAGGCGAAGCGCGGATGTACGTCAACGGCGCCTTGGTGTTCGTCGACGGGCCCGGTGGTGTGATCCACGATGGCGCCGCTACCCTCTCAACCATCTTGCAGACGACTTCTCCCGTGGGCAACGTGAGCGAATGCTGGGTCGCCAACTTTGCGTTCACGGACGTGGTGATGAACGCCCAGTCCGTCGAGGCCCTTGGCGGACCCCACGCCGACGGCATCTTCGACTTGTCGGGTCCGATCGGGATGAACTACTGTGGTCCCGCGGTGGCGAACTCGTCCGGGGCACCTGCGCGCATGTCGGCGTCGGGCAGCTTCGCCGTTGCGAGCAACGACGTGACGCTCACGGCTTCGGATCTCCCGCCCGGACAGTTCGGTTACTTTCTCGTCAGCCGGAGCAGCGGCAACCTCTGTCCTCCAGGGTCGATGGGGTGCCTGTGCATCGCACTGCCGATCGGCAGGTACAGCCACGTCTCGGAGATCATCCAAGGCCCGGTCGGCAGCATCGCAATCGACCTCACGGACCTTCCGTTCAGTCCACCGACGCCGGCGCTTCCAGGGGACACGCTGTACTTCCAATGCTGGTATAGGGATTTGAACCCGACGCTGACCTCGAACTTCAGCGACGGGTTGCAGATCCCGTTCCAGTGAGCCCCCTTCGAACTCGGCTCGAGCGGCGCAGCCCACCGCTCGAGCCCCGCGCCACCGGATCACTTCCTGCGCATCACGAGACGCGCCTCGACAGGAAGGTGATCCGAGCCTCCATCGGGAAGCACGTGGTTGTCGACGGCGGTCAAGCTCCCGCCCGTGAGCACGTGATCCAGGCGAAGGATCGGCGGCACGGGTAGCCCGCGGTAGCGCAGGAAGACGGGGAAGGTCGACTCCGGGCGGAAGCGCCGGGTGGGCTGGGCTGCGCGGATCCCCGCCGCGAGCATCCGTCCGTAGACAGCCGAGAGCGGCGTCATGTTGAAGTCGCCGAGAAGGACGCTGTTGTCGTCCTCAGCCGCCGCGTGTGCCAGTTCCTCGGCGTGCGCGGCGGCTCGCGAATAGCGGCCGAACAGCCCGGCCATCGGAGACACGTGGACGACGTAGTAGGTGACTGTGAGCTCGCCGTGGTCGACGACGGCTCGCAGGTAGTTGCGCTCCCCGTGCGTCCAGAAGCCCTGCCACTCCAAGATCGGATGCCGGCTCAAGAGCGCCTTGCCCGAGATTCCCCGCGCGTGGTAGACGCGGTGGGGGAACTGCACCGGCGGGCGCGCCTCGATGCTGCGCCGGACCTCCTGGGTGACCTCCTGCAAGGCGACGACGTCAGCCTCGGTGGCGTGGAGCTCCGCGACGACTCGGTCAGCGCTCGCGCGCCCGGCGCCGATGTTCCAGGTCCGCACGGTCGCTACGCGTCGGCCGGTCGCCTCTTCGACCTCCGCGCGCGACAGGCTCAGCGCCAGGAACGCCACGCCGCAGCCGAGGAGCCCCAGTGCGCTCATCCACTTCCCGCGGATCAGGACGATCGGTAGGAGTCCTAGTGGTGTGAGTCACTCTTGTGCGGCATTTTGGTCGGCCCGTACCCGCCCGCTGCTGCGTTGCGCCTCCTCCGAGACTTGCAGCGAAGTCGCGTCGTCGCTGTGCCTTGCAGCGAACGCGTACGCACCGACCAAAATGCCGCACAAGAGTGACTCACACCACTAGTGAGCGATCCCGTCCGCAGCCTGCTCGCGCACTCGCCACAGGAGCTCGAGGAGCGAGTCGTCGCGCTCGGCGGCAGGCCCTTCCACGCACGGATCGCGCGCCGCGAGCTGCTCACCAACGGCGTGCTCGACTACGCCGCGATGACAGGCCTCCCGGGCAGCCTGCGGGAGGCGCTGGCGGCCGCGGTTCCGCTCTTGTCGACACGCGAGGTGACCCGGACGACGGCGCGCGACCGAACGGTCAAGCTCCTGCTCGCGCTGCCTCCGCGCGACTCGCGCGAGGCGACCGTCGAGACGGTCTACATACCGCCCCATGAGCCCACGTCGCCCCCCCCTGAGGGCACGGCGACCCCCAAAGGCGCAACCCTGTGTGTCTCGAGCCAGGCCGGTTGCCCGGTCGGGTGTCCCTTCTGCGCGTCCGGCCTAGCCGGCCTCGCGCGCAACCTGGACGCACACGAGATCGTCGAGCAGTACGTCGCCGGCCGCGCGGTCGGCCCGATCGCGCGCAGCGTCGTGATGGGCATCGGCGAGCCGCTCCTCAACTTCGAGGCCCTGCGCGCCGCGCTCGAGGTCGTGCACGACGAGATGGGCCTGGGCGCGCGCAAGGTGACGGTGTCGACCGTCGGCTTCCCCGACCGCCTCGCCCGGGCCGCACGCAGCAAGCCGCGCTTTCAGCTGGCGATCTCCCTGCATACGCCCGACGACGATCAACGCGACGAGCTCGTGCCAGCGATGGCGGGGACACCGATCGATGCCGTGCTCGCCGCGGGCGACGACTGGTTCGCGGTGACGGGGCGCGAGGTGACGTACGAGTATGTCCTACTCGGCGGAGTCAACGACGGCACCGGCCACGCCGACCGGCTCGTGCGGCGACTCGCGGGACGACGCTGCACGGTCAACCTGATCCCCTACAACCCGACCGAGGGCCTGCCGTACGCCCGTCCCGAGTCCGGCGCGCCCGAAGCATTCCGCGCGCGGCTCGCCGAGTCGGGCATCGTCGCAACGGTGCGCTGGTCGCGCGGGCTCGACAGCGCCGCGGCGTGCGGCCAGCTGCGTCTGCGCGCGGGTGGAGTGACGACAAATTGAGTCGACTGGGCGGAGCCGAGAGCGTTTCCTAGGGTCGTGAAGCAGCGCTCCGCCGTCACCACACTCGCAGCGATCGGATGCCTGGCCCTGTGCGTCGCCGTGTGGGTCGACGCTCGCCGAGCCAGCTCCCGCTCGTTCGCGCGCGAGCAGGCGCCGGCGGCGGACGAGCCGATCGGAGAAGCTGCGCGCCAAGAGGCAGCGAAAGACCCCGAGCAGAACGTGGCCGACGCGCGCCAGCCGGCGGCGCGTGCCCGCGTTCGCCGCGGCTCGACGCCGCTCGCCCGTCACGTCGTGCGGCTCTCCACCCTGGGCACGCACGCCACGTTCGAGACGGACGCGCAAGGGACCTTCGAGCTCGACCTCGATCCCACGCGCTGGGCTTTCGGCCCGCTTGCGACCGCGACGGTCCGCGATCCGCAAGGCCAGCTCCTCCTCGAGTCCCTCGTTCGTCTCGACGACCCGATCGAGCTCGTGGTCCCGACGCCGGTCGAGCTGCACGGGCGCCTGCGGTGCAGCCCCGACGTCGACTACGGAGCGTGCCGCGTGCGCGCCTTCTCGAACGTGTACTGCGGCAGTGGACGCTTGAACGCGGACGGAGTGTTCCGCCTCGTCGTGACCGAGCCGGCTCCATCCGGCGAATTCCTGTTGAGCTTCTTCCACGGAGACGAGGCGCTCGCAGCGTCACGCGTGAAGCGCGACGCGCTCACGTCGGAGGCTGGCGCAACGATCGATGTGCAGTGGAAGACGGTCGCCGTGCACACGCGCGGCGAGCACGAGCGGACTCTCGCGGGCGTGGAGCTGCGCGTCGCGCGCTCGACGGACCAGGCCCCGCTGCTCGCACGCACGACAGACGCGCACGGCAGCGCGAGCCTCTCCCTGGTCGCTGGCGAGTACGTGCTGACGGTCGGAGCGAGCGGCTACGCTCCAGCCCTCGTCCCGTTCGAGGTCGAGACGGACGCCGAGCCCCAGTTCCTGATCGTGCCGCTGCGTCCCCTGGCGGCGGACGACGTATTGCGCGGGAGGGTGCTCTCGCCGATCGAGGAGCCGATCGCGGGCGCGACCGTGCGGATCCAGCCGACCTTCGGGGCGCTAGGCAGCGCGGCGACGATCGTCGAGCGCTCGGATTCGGACGGACGCTTCGACGTCCCGTGGGACGCGCGGACCCTGTTCGACGTCGTCGTCGAACATCCCGAGCACGGGACGCTCGAGCGTGCGGCGATGACCTGCGGAGACCGCCGGTTGCAACTGCGCTACAAAGGAACCGGCACAGTGCGCGTCGAAGTCGGCGGCCCCGTTCAGTACTTCCTGCTGGAAGAGGAGCGCGTGGTACGTTCCGGCTGGGCGCACGGCACGATCGAGCTCGACGGCCTCGCCTTGGGCGCCTATCGCTTGCTCGTGTTGGGCGCGGGTCGCGAGCGCTACGGTGAGCAGCAGGTGGCGGTCAGCGGCCTCACCCCGACGACCACGAGCATGGAGCTCACGTCGTGTCGCATGGCCAGCGGCACGCGGTCCGCTGGCTCGCTCGTCCGCGCGGTGCACCCGACCTGGCCCACGGCGGTCGTCGAGGCTTGGGCACGGACGATCTGCGCGGCGGACGGATCGTACGAGCTGCCCGTCGGTGAAGCCGAGGGCGTCGAGATCGTGCTGGAGTGAGAACGCGGGGCACCCCGCCGTCGCGGGGTGCCCTGGGAGTCCGCTACTGAAGCGGGAACTGGGTCAGCGCGAAGTCGCTCCGCGAGGCGGAGTGGCAGCCGTAGCAGAGCGCCACCCCGTTGCCGTTCGCGACGAGCGCGTCGGAGCCCGTCGGGCTGGTCACCTAGTGGTGTGATTCACTCTGATGGGGCATTACCGGCGGTTCGTACGGGATGCGATGCAAGGCGCGCCGACGACGCGACTCCTCTGCCAATACGGTGATACTGGGATTGGTCGGAGGAGGCCTGCAGGCGCGCGCGCAAGCGGCTCCGTTCGACCTGCTCCTCTTGGACGGGAGCATGCCGGAGATGGACGGCTACGAGGTCGCGCGCAGGCTCCCAGCCGACTCAGGCCGGACGCCCGCGATCGTCTTCCTCGATTCTCTCGAGAACTACGGCGAAGCGGCTGGGGAAGACGGGCGCCGCATGGCCGTCATCAAGAAGCCCGTCCGACAGTCGACGCTGCTCGCCACGCTGATCGAGGTCCTCGACCCAGCCAGCCAAGCGCAGCAGCTCCAGGCCCCACAGCCAGCACCGAGTCCCATGCTGGGAGCCCGAGTGCTGCTCCTCGAGGACCAGGCGGTCAAACGACTGGAGCAGGAGCGCTTCGATCTGGTCTTCATGGACGTGCAGATGCCGGTGATGGACTGCCTGACCGCCACTCGCCAGATCCGCGAGCGCGAAGCAACCGACGGCACGCGCGTCCCGATCATCGCGATGACCGCACACGCGATGAACTCAGACCGAGACCTCTGCGTCGCGGCCGGCATGGACGGGTACGTGTCCAAGCCGATTCGGGCCGGCGAGGTCCGCGCGGTGATCGAGCGTTGGCTCGCAGCCGGAAGCTCGAGCGATTAACGCGGCGACGCCGCATCTTGACGGACCGCGTTTTAGTTCTCATCGAGGGGTTGCAGACCCGGGCGTGCCGTGGCAGCTTCGTGCTTCAGCACCCCCCATCCACCTCCTTAGCGTCCCTCTTCTGAAGCGTATCCGACCCGGCAGGGGCGCGCCGTCGTCGCTCCGCCCGCCTCGAACATGGCTGGCAAAAGGGAAGACCCAATGTTTCACGCCGGGATGAACCGCCCTCGATGACGACCCCTCAGGGACTCGACAACATCGTCGCGACGCCGCCGATCGACATCCAGCTCACGACCGTCGTCGTGAACCTCCTGCTCGCCGGTGCCATGGCGCACGCCCTCGGCTTCGTGTACGTGCGCTGCGGTCGATCGCTCTCCAACCGCCGCGCGTTCGCGCGCACGTTCGTTCTGCTCGCGTGCACAACGACGCTGATCATCACCGTGGTCAAGTCGTCGCTCGCGCTCTCACTCGGCTTGGTCGGCGCACTCTCGATCGTCCGGTTTCGGGCTGCGATCAAGGAGCCCGAGGAGCTCGCCTACCTGTTCCTCACCATCGCGATCGGCCTGGGGCTCGGTGCGAACCAACTGCAGGTCACGATCGCCGCGTTCGCCTTGATCGTCGCGTTCGTCTTCGCGAGCCGAGTCGGGCGCGGTGTGCGCTCCGACCACGACATGCTGCTGACGGTGACCAGCGACGATCCGACCGCCGTCTAGCTCAGCCAGATCGTCGAGGTGCTGACCGCTAGCTGCGCCGGCGTCAACCTGCGCCGCTTCGACGAACGTCCAGATGCGCTCGACGCGTCGTTCCAGGTCCAGTTCGACGACTTCGAGCACCTGGCCAAGAGCAAAGCTGAGCTACAGAAGCTGCACTCGGCGCTGCGCATCTCTTTCGTCGACCACCGCGGCCTCGTGTAAGCGCGCCTCATGGAGATCAAGCGCTACACGCGCAGCCCGCGCCCACAACGAACGGTCCGACTACTGGAGAAGCTCGCCATTCGGCGCGGGGTGCTGCTGCGCGGCATGCTCGCGGGGGCGGTCGTTGCCGCAGCCTTCGCCGCGGGCGTGCTCCTCGAGAAGAAGGGCATCAGCGAGAAGGCCGGCAAGGTCCTCGCGCTCGACAAGCTCCAGACGGCGGCGAACTACGTCAAGAGCTTCGCGGCGAAGCCCGAGCACCTCGTCATCGACATCAAGCACGAGCACTACGAGCAGCTCGCACAGTGGCGCCAGACGGCCTTGAGGCGCAACCAGATCACGACGGACCTCAAGCAGTACGTCCCGGCGACCGTGCGGCACGGCGAACGGTCGGTCAAGGTGGCGCTACGCCTCAAGGGTGACTGGGTCGATCACGTCAGTTCCGACAAGTGGTCGTTCCGCGTCAAGGTCAAGGGCGACGACAGCCTCTTCGGCATGAAGCGCTTCTCGATCCAGCACCCGCGGACGCGTTCGTACATCTACGAGTGGGTGTACCACCAGGGGCTCGCACGCGCGGGAGTCGTCGCGCTTCGATACCGCTTCATCAATGTGACGATCAACGGGCGCGACCACGGGGTCTACGCCGTGGAAGAGCACTTCGCGCGCCAGCTGGTCGAGCACAACCAGCGCCGGGAGGGCGTGATCGTGCGGTTCAACGCGGACTTCCGCTACCGGCCGTTCGACAACGACGCCGGCTCGCGCAAGGTCAAAGTCCCCGGGGTCCTGCGCACGATGGTCAAGAGCGGCATCGGCTCGGAGTTCGCGGCGGACGTGACCGTCTACGACGAGGACAAACACGCGAGCGACCCGGTGCTCGACGACCAGCTGCGCCTCGCGCGCGGCCTGATGGAGGCGTTCCGCGCCGGTCGCCTGCCGGCGCACGAAGTGTTCGACATCGATCGCCTGGCGATGTACTTCGCCGTCTCCGAGCTCTTCGGCGCGGTCTGGACGGCCGACGACTGGAGCGACATGCGCTTCTTGTACGACCCAGTACAGTCGCGGATCGAGCCGATCTCCGTCGAGGGCGGGTACTACGAGCCGCTGACGGACCTGCTCGGCGCGAAGCACACGAGCGGCGCGAGCCCGGCGATCAGTTTCCACGCGCAGATCTTCGCCGACCCGGTCTTCTTCGAGCGCTACGTGGCCGCGCTCGAAGAGGTCTCGGAACGCAGCTACCTCGACGAGCTCGTCGCGGACATCGGCGACGAGCTGCAGGACCAGCTCCGCACGCTGCACACCGAGTGGCCTCACCAGCGCTTCTCGACGGACGTGTTCCGGCGCAACGCGAGCGTGATGCGCGCGATCCTGAGCCCGAACAAGGGCCTGCACGCCTACCTCGTTTCGGACTCCGGCGGAACGTGCACGATCGAGCTCGGCGCGATCCAATCGATGCCGCTCGAAGTGCTCGGGCTATCGCGCGGCGAAGTGCGCTTCGAGCCGCGCGAGAGACTCGTCGTCCGCGGCAAGCGCCCGATGGGTCGCGTCGAGTTCACGACCGCCATCTTCGACGCCCCCGGAGGCGGTGCGGGCACAGAAGCGGACGAGGCGTACACGCTGCACTACCGCTTGCTCGGCACCGAACGCGAGCGAACGGCGGGAGTGTTTCCGAACCCGCGCATCGAGGAGTCGGTCCTACGCGCGGACCTCTTGCGCATGGAGCCCAACCACGCTGAGTTCGATTTCCTGGAGCTGGACGAACAGGCGCGCACGATCGAGATCGTCCAGGGCACGTGGACGGTCGAGCGTGACCTGATCCTCCCCCCGGACTACCTCGTCACGGCGGCCGCGGGCGCCCAGCTGCGACTCGCGACGGGTGCGACGATCCTGTCGTACTCGCCCCTGCGCTGGACCGGCACCGCGGACGAGCCGATCGTCATCAGCTCCGAGGAGGTCGGTGGGCAGGGCGTCGTCGTCATGAACGCCGGGTCGGAGTCGGTCTTGCGCTTCGTCCTCTTCCAAGGCCTATCGGCCCCGCGCCAGGCCCGCTGGCAGCTGACGGGCGCAGTGACGTTCCACGAGTCACCGCTCGACATGCGCTTCTGCCGCTTCTCCGGCAACGATGCCGAGGACTCCCTCAACGTCTTTCGCTCGGACTTCACGATTCGCGACACGACGTTCACTCGGACGCCCTCCGACGCGATCGACAGCGACTTCGCGGTCGGCAGCATCACCGACTGCACCTTCCGCGACGTCGGCGGCGACGCGATCGACGTGTCGGGTAGCCAGGTCGAAGTGCACGGCGTCGAGATCGTCAACGTCGGAGACAAGGGCCTGAGCATCGGCGAGTCCAGCGGCCTGAACGCGAGCGGCGTGTCGATCCGCGGCGCCAACGTGGGTGTCGCCGTCAAGGACCTCTCGGACGCCTTCATCGACGGACTCGAGATCGCCGACTGCGAGATGGGCCTCGCCGTCTTCCAGAAGAAGCCCGAGTACGGGCCCGCCCGACTGCGCGTCGACGAGGTCTCGCTCCGCGGCGTCGTGACCGACCATGTCGTCGACATGGGCTGCATGCTCCTGTACGACAAGACCGCGGTCGAGGCGACGCACGAGAGCGCGAAGAGCGTCCTCTACGCGGCCGAGAAGGAGTCGGCGACGAGCGGTCCGGGCAACTGATGCGCTTCCACCACGACGGTGTGCGGTACCGCTACGAGCGCAAGTTCTACGTCGGCGAGCTGAGCCGTGCGGAGGTCGAGATGCTCGTCGCGCTCAACCCCGCGGTGTTCTCCACCATCTTCTACCCGCGGTCGGTCAACAACATCTACCTGGACACGTGGTCCAAGGAGAGCCTGAACGACAACCTGATCGGCTCCGGTCAGGACCGCGTCAAGACGCGCATCCGCTGGTACGGTGCTCTGTTCGGCGAGGTTCGCGCCCCCAAGCTCGAGCTGAAGATCAAGCACGGGCACGTGAACCGCAAGGTCACGTTCGAGCTCGCCCCCTTCACGATGAAGCACGGACTCCGCGCCGCGGATCTGCACTCCCTCCTGCGCCGCGCCGACATCCCGGACGCGTTGCTCCAAGACCTGCTGAAGCTCGAGCCGGCGCTGGTCAACCGCTATCGGCGCAGCTACTTCCGGTCGTTCGATCGCGCGTTTCGGGTCACAGTCGACTCCGACCTCGAGTTCTACGCGGCCGAGCCGCGGGAGAACACCTTCCCCCCCACGCGCCCGGGTCCGGCCGGCATCATCGTCGAGCTCAAATACGCCGAGGAGATCGATTCGCGCGCGGACCAGGTGACCCAAGGGCTCCCGTTTCGCCTCACGCGCAGCTCGAAGTACGCCACGGGCGTGGCGGCCGCTCTCGATGCCTGGTGACATCGTGTCGACACCCTCTCGCGTCTGTCGCACCGCAACGGCGAGCCTCTTCCTGCTCGGACTCGCGCTCGTCTTCCACCAGCTCGACGTCCTGCTCCACTTCGCCTGCAAGCTCGCCTTCGGCTCCTTTGACTACAGCGCGCTCTGCGTGCGCTCGTTTGGACTCGTCGAGATCACGTGCGTTCAAACCGCACCGATGACGCCCACCGCACGATTGGCGACACTGCTGACGCCCGCATGCCTGTACCTGGTGACCTTTGCCACGGCCCTGCTGCTGCGCCCGCGCCTGCGAGGCCTCGCGCGCCTGATCGGCGCCTGGGTCATCGCGTTCAGCGGACTGTACGGCACCTACCTCACGGCCACGGGTCTGGTGTGCAAGAGCGGGGCGCTGGGCGCCGTGGAGCAACAGGTCGGGCACGTCGGCTGGAGCGCCGGTCTGCTCGCGGCGTTCGTCGCGTCGACCGTCCTGGCGCTACGCCGCCGCGCACTGGCAGCCGTCGAGCGCCATGTGCTGGACATGGCGATCGCACTCTTCCCCTTGATCGCGCTGACGTCGTATCGGTTCCTGCACCTCACCGAGCCAGCATCGATTGTGTGCAAGCTCGTCCTGGGCACAGCCTCGCTCGGCGTCGCGCTGCGCCATGGCGCGACGCTCGAGCGCGAGCTCACCCCCTCGAGCCAAGCCTTGCGGGCGGCCGCTGGCCTCGCTGCCTTGGTGGCCTGGATCGCTCTGCCCTCGTTCCGCCAGTTCCGGGTCAACCACTACTGGGACCTGCGTGCGCGGCCCGCGCGGCCGTACCCACCGGTCGAGCCGGGCGCCGAGATCGGTGCTGGCCTGATCGTGGCCGATGAGGAGCGCCATCGCGTGCTTCTCGTCCATCGCGACGGAACGATCGAGACGCTGATCGACGGCTTGGTCAAGCCAGAGGTCCTGCTCCACGACGTGGACAACGGTCGCATCCTCGTCGCGGGCGCGCACGAACTGCACGCCTACGCGCTGCCGTGGACCGGGCAGCCCACCGTGCTCCTGAGCGATTGGCAGCGAGACCCCATCGAATGCCTCGCCGCGACCGAGCGCGGGATCGTCGTCGGGCTCGGGGCGGACGGACTCGCGCTTCTGACACCCGAGGGCGCGCTCGAGCCACTGGCCAGCCCCGCGGGCCCGGACAGCATCCTTCCCCTCGCGGGCAACCGGCTGCTCGTCGGCACGACGCGCGCGTCCGCTCCCGGCGCCGAGACGTCGGGACTGTTCGTCGTCGATCTCGACAGCGGCGCGGTCGAGCTCGTGGAGCTCGACCGCGCGCTCGACAACGTCGAGGTGCTCGCCCCGGACGATGGCGGCGCGTGCCTGCTCGGCATCGGCAACATGACGGAGAGTCGGATCGCCGAAGTCGCGCGCGTCGAAGAGCTGCGCCGCGTATCGAGGCTCGTGCGGGTGTCGGACGTCGAAGGCCTCACCCAGCTGACGAACGGAGAGATCGCCTTCTCGAACGACGAGATGACGACTGTCTTCGTCCTCTCGCGCCGCGGAGGAGTCTATCCCCTCGTACACCTGATCGACCCCGACGACCTGATGCAGGTCGGACCTGGTCACTAACCGTCCGGACTGGCTGCCACCCCACCGCACCGTTACACTAAGCCGCTCCCCCGTGTTTCGAATGACGCCGCGCCTCCTCCCCACGCACCTCGTTCAACAGCAGGCCGCACGTTGACGTACCGCTACACAGTCGACGACGTTGACCGCGAGACCTGGCACGCGACGCTGGCGAGATTCTCGGACGCTGCCATCCATCAATCGTGGTCGTTCGGAGCGGCCCGCTGGGGCGCGGAGAACCTCAGCCGCCTGGTACTCGAACGCGACGGAGAAGTGGTGGCGGCAGCCCAGGTTGCCCAAGCGCTCCTGCCGACCGGACCGCTCCTGCGCGTGGGAATCGCCCACGTGAAGTTCGGCCCCATGTGGCGTCTGGCTGGCCGCGAGCCGGAACCAGAAGTCTATCGCGAGGTGCTGCGCGCACTGCGCGAGGAGTACGCTGATCGGCGCGGACTGGTCCTGCGGCTCAAGCCCTGGGAGGCCCAGGATCCGGGCGATGCGCAGAGGGAACTGCGCGAGGCCGCGGGCTTCACGCGGCGCGGCGACCTCCCGCTCTACAAGACGTTCGTCCTCGACCTGGAGCATTCGGTCGATAAGCTGCACGCGGCGCTCAAGAACAAGTGGCGCTACAACCTGCGGCGTGCGCAGCGGCACGACCACCAGATCGAGTCGCTGGACGGCGAGGAGGGCGTCCGCATCTTCATGGACCTCTACCGTGAGATGCATGTGCGCAAGGGCTACTACGACACGTCCGAGGCCGAGCTCTTCCCCGACATCCACGCGAGCCTCCCCGAACACCTGCGCCCGCACATTCTCGCGACTCGCGTCAACGGCGAGATCGTCGCGATGGTCGTGATCTCCCTCATCGGAACAACGGGCTTCTACCTGTTCGGAGCGACGAGCCCGAACGGGCGGAGCACGGGCGCCTCCTACGTCGTGCACTGGGAAGCCGTGCGCTGGCTGAAGGAACAGGGCTGTCGCTGGTACGACCTCGTCGGCGCCTACCCCGCGCTGTCGACGCCCGCCGAGTCCGAGGGCATCCGTCAGTTCAAGTCCGGCTTGACGGGCAAGCTCGGCCGCGAGGTGCACATGGTGGACTTCGATCAGTGCACCAGCCTCAAGAGTCGCGTCGCCGTCGGCCTCGGCACGTCGCTGCGGTACTCCTACCGCAACATGCGCCACAGGCTCCAGTCCCTCAAGGGAATTCGCAAGTGATGCCCGAGAACGAGCGCGCCAGCACGCCCAGATGGATCTTCGTCATCGCGTTCGCCCCCGCGGTGTTCACGGTCGCGGCGGCGATGCTGCAGCCGTGGGTGCGCCCCGAGCAGCTGTTTCGCGACCCGCTCACCGTCGCGCACCGCGCCGCCGCCGTAGGCGATTGCTGTCACCTGTATTTCGGGTTCGTCTCCAACATCGGTGTCCTGCTCTGGGCCGCGACGGTCGGTGTGTGCGCGTTCGCGGCGATCACGCTCTCGGGCCGCAGCTCGGCCCTGCTCGCCAGTGCGAGCGTCCTGAGCATCGTCCTGTTGGTCGACGATCTCTTCCAAGCCCACGAGTACGTCTACCCGGCCCTCTTCTCGATCAACGAGAAGGTGGTCGTCGCGGGCTACGCGGTCGCGGTCGCGGCCTACCTCGTTGCGTTCCGCAAGAGCCTGCTCGCCAGCGGTCCCGGCCTCTTGGTCTGCAGCCTCGCATTCTTCGCGATCAGCGTGGGCTCCGACCTCACGCTCGCGAACGTGGGCGACCTCTACCGCGTCCTCGACGACGGAGCGAAGTTCGTAGGCCTCGCCTTCTGGACGGCCTTCCACCTGCGCATCTCGTACGTGCTCGTCACGGAGCGCTTCCGTTAGGGGATTGCGCGGGCTCGGTACTCCCCTAACGGAGCGGAGCATCGGGCCCGCCCCGCCCGGCGAGCTTGCGTACGACCGTCGCGATGTAATCGCGGAAGTTCCACCAGGCCAGCGCGCGGTCGCCTGGGAACGACAGGTCGCTCCTGACGCGCGGGTCGAGACCGAGGAGGAAGAACTCGGGCACGGCCCAGAGCCTGCGCGCTAGCCCCACGTCACCGTCCTTCATGCGTGCGCGCACGTAACGCAGCTCGAGTGGGAACGTGTGCCGGCTGCGCACGTCGCGCGCCCGGCCCACGACCGGTTCGGGCGTCCGTCCGTGGAACGCGTCGATGAGCAGCGCGGGAAAATCGACACCAGCGTACAGGGCTAGGTGGATCGACCCCCAGAAGCGGCCGTTCATCTCGAGCAGCGCGAAAGCGTCGGTGCGCGGGTCCCAGCGGTACTCCATCATCGCGACGCCACTCCAGCCGATCGCCTCGAGCTTCGCACGGGCGTCGCTGAGGACATCCGGGTGCCACCAGCTCTCGCGGTAGGCGGAGACGCCGTGCGGCGGCACCTCGTGCAGCCGCCGGTGCATGAACTCAGCGAGCAGTCGCTCGTCCCAGCGCAGAAGGAACGCGCCGACGCCACAACCCTCGACGTGCCCCTGAACCAGCACGCGCCGGTAGCGCTCGAGGAAGTCGGCAACGACCGACCGCGCCCCTCTGCCATCGGGCGCGCGCGCCTGGGTGCTGTCCGCCCCGTCCCGCGCATGCACACCGTCGGCCTTGATGTAGAGGGGTGTCCCCAGCTCGTCGAAGGCTTCCGCCGCGGGCAGTCCCGAGCCCTCGTCGACCAAGAGATGCGGCGCGAGATGTGCGCCGGCGCCGGAGCGGCCGAGCTCCTCGAACAGATCGAACTTGCTCATGCCCCGGTAGACCCGCTCCTGGTCGCCGCAGAGCGGCAGGAGCGGTGCGAACTCCGCGAACGCCGGACGGATCGCGACGAGCAGGTACTCCGTTGGAATCACGCAGCGGATGCCGTGCCGCTCGACGTAAGCGCGTAGCCACGGCAGGAACTCGGGGTCCACGTAGGCGGGGCAGCGCTCGGCCGCGTGGCGAAAGCGCGAGCGGAAGCCGAGCGCTCCGGGCTCTGAGGAACACGCGTGCACGGGGTAGCCCGCGCGTCCGAGCGAACGAATCACGCCCACCGACATGCGGTACTCGGCCTCCGTCACGAGCACCGGGTACTCGCTGCGCCAATCGTCCGTCCGCCCGTTCATGCGCGCTTCGTCCCGAACGCGTGACCGATCGCGAACACCGAGGGTCGAATGCCGACGTGCCGCACCACGAGCACGTGCAGCCAGATCGCCCAGAAGGCGATCGTGGCCAGGGCCGACGCAGCCGCTCCCTCGATCCCGAAGCGCGGCACGAGGGACACCATCAGGATCAAGGCCACCACGAGAGCACACCCGAACACGTAGACGCAACGGTCCTGATGTCCGGTCACGGCCAACAGCCTCGCGACGGGCCCCACGCCCGCTCGCACGAGCTGCGCGCTGGCGAGCATCATCAGCACCGCCTGGCCACGCACGAATTCCTTCCCGAAGAGCCCCAAGAGATGTGGTCCCACGACTCCTAAAAAAACGACGGCGAAGAGTGCGGCCCAGAACCGCAGCTGCGTCGCACGCGCGATCTCGCGCTGCAGCGCGGCGAGGTTGCCCTTCGCGTGCAGCGCGACCGCTGCGGGCATCGTGAAGGAGTCGACGGCCGCCAATCCGAAGGCGATCAGCAGCGCGATGCGCGAGCCGGCGTTGTAGATCGCGATCTCCTCTTTCGGCAACAGCGTGCCGAGTACGATGACCGTGACCTCCGGGAAGTAGGTGGAGAAGAGCGAGAGAACGAGCAGCGGCGTGGCCGTCCGGCGCCAGAGCCGGGCGGTCCGGACAGGCGTCGCGTCCCCCAAAGTGCGCGTGAGCCTCGGCCGCAGGCGCGTGAAGAGCGCGAGCACGACCGCCAGCATGACCGCCGCGTGCAGCCCCATCGCGACGCCGGCGTTCAGGGTGCTCCCGGAGTACCACACGACGCTGACGCCGCCCAGGAAGACCAGCGGCCGGGCGACGTTCTGCGGCACGAAGGCGAGGGCGAACCACGCGAAGCCGTTCGCGATTCCGCCCTGCAGATTGGTCAGCGCCAGGAACGGCACGGCGACCATCGCCGCAGCGAAGACGGCGATGTGCTCGCTCTCGATCCACCCGCTTCCGAAGACGAGCGCGAGGCCGATCAGCACGATGAGCGCGCTCGCGGCGAGAACGTTGCGCGCCGCGTGTGTGACGAAGCCAGCGACGCTCCCGCGCTCGTCCGCCGCAAGCCCCTGCGCGACGAAGCGCATCGCCGCCGGCGGATAGCCCGAGCACGCCACCGTCGCGAGCAGTGCCGTCCAGGAGAACGCGAGGACGTAGACGCCGAGCTCCTCCGACCCCATCCAGCGCGCCAGCAGGACCTGGACCACGAACGTCGCGACCGCTCCGGTGAACCGACACGCGAAGAGGAAGGCCGAGCCGCCGACCAGCCGCGAGGCGCTGGTCGCCACCGTGCTCGGATCCGATCCCGAGGCACCCGTCATGCTTCGCGCACGAGCGCCGCGGCGCTGGATCGGGTCGCGGTGTGCGGGTCGGAGTCCATAGGCGTCGCGGAGGATCCTAGGGCCGCGGTCAAAAGCCCGCGAGCCTCTCGTGTCAAAAGCGCAGCGTGTACGTCAGCTTGAGCGTGAAGTCCTGGGTCGTGGTGCGAAACGAGCCACGGTGGTCTTCCTTGTTCCACCCCATCAGGCCGACGAGGAAGAGATCTTGCCCTGGTTCGACGATCCAGTGCAGGCGGCTCTGCCAGCCGAGGTCCTTGCTCGTGGTGTCGTACTGGATCTTGTTCTGCCAGCTGATCTCCGGCGTGAACGTGAAGTCGACGTTGGACTCGTACACGGTCCGGTGGAAGCGCTGGTCGTCGATCTCGATGACGACGTCCTGGTACTCGATGTCGAACAGGAAGTGCTTCGACGGCACAAAGACGGGAGAGACGGAGAAGCGCGCGAGGTCGCCGTCGAAGAAGTCCCCCCACTCGTAGCCCAGCTCGGTCCGCCAACGGCGCCTGTTGTTCGTCGAGTAGTCGAACGAGTGCCGCGTCATGTGGTACTCGCCCGTCTGCACCTCGAGATCGTCGAGCGAGAACGGGCTCTGGATGCGCTCGTACAGGCGCTCGGTCTGGAGCTCGATCTCGTGCTCGCTGTCGAACTCGAGCTCCATCCACTTGACCGGCACCGTCCACGCGTCCTCGCGCTCGATGCGGTCCAGGGTGAGCGTCGTCGAGACTCCGGCTTCGTACGTCCGCAACCAGGCGCCCTCGGGCGCGCGGTACGTGTAGTTGGTGTTCCAGGAGTAGTCCTCGACGCCGACGCGGCGCACGAAACCGAGCTCAGGATTGAACTCCTCGTCGATCACGCGGGCAGTCGCCGTGTGGCTCCAGGTGGCGTCGTTGACGCGCGCCTCGAGGCCGGAGGCGTTCCCGTCGCCGCCCGCGCCTTCGGTCGTCGTGTTGAGGAAGTACCCCCACAGGCTGCCACGATGCCCAGGACCGAACGCTTGCGAGGACCCGACGCGGAAGTCGACGCCCTGCGTCGAGGCGTCGAGCTCCGAGTCGGGACTGCCGGATGTGACGATCGCCCCAACCGAGTTCTCCCCGCCAAGATTGCGCGAGACGCGCGCCACCGAGAGGTTCTGCTCGTCGACGTCGACCTCGTCCGTCGAGTACGAGTCGACGTACGTGTCGAGCACGCCGACGCTCCAGTCATCGAGGCGGCCGGTGAACTTCGCGCCCGCGAGGATCGGCACCGCTTCGCCCTCGTCGTCACGGCCGATCGTGCGCGAGAAGAACGGCACCAGGGAGCGCCCCCGACCGCGGCGGCTCGGTGCGCCGAACTCGAACAGCCCAGCGTCCTCGAGAAAGAAGTCGCGCTTCTCGGGAAAGAACAGGGGGAAGCGCGACAGGTTGATCGGTCGATCGTCGACCTCGGTCTCCGCGAAGTCGGTGTTGAAGGTCAGGCGCAAGTTGGCTTCGGGGGTCGGACGCCACGCGACGTCGAGGCCGATGTCGCCCTGCGTGCTGAAGTCGTCTGTCCCCGACCCGCTGTTGTCACGCCCGGTGTTCGCCTTCACGTACGGAACTACGTCGATCCCGCGCCCCTGCTGCATGCCCTCCATCCCGACCAGGAATCCCCCCACCGTCAGGTCGAAGAAGCGATAGGCCACGCGCGGAGAGGCCCATCGGGATTCCTCTCCGGTCACGACCCGCTTGCGGGTCAAGTTAAACCCCCAGCGTCGCGCATCGGGACGGAACGCGAGCGTCTTGAACGGCAGCGCGACTTCCGCTTGCCACCCGTCGCGCGTCAGCCGCGTGCGCCCGTACCAGATCCCGTCCCAGTTCTTGTTGAAGCTCGTCCCGGAGTCGGAGAGCAGCGCGTCGCCCCGCGACCCACCCGCGGAGACTTGAAACCAGAAACCGGAGCGCGCGTCGTCGAACGGGTCGACCCAGAACTGGACGACGTCGTCGTACTGGATGTTCGCGTCGCGGTCCATTTGCCGCGCTCGCACGTTCTCCGGCTCGTCGAAGCAGATCCACGCGAGGTACAGGAAGTCCGCGTCGTACGCGAGACGGACCTCGGTCGAGCGCGCCGGACTCGCTCCCTCGACCGGCTCGGTCGCCGTCAATGCGCCGAGGATGACCGCCCGCTTCCAGATAGCGTCGTTCAGATCGCCGTCGACGCGCACCTCCTCGCCCGGCTCGAGGCGCGTCGGGGCGATCGAGGGGCGCGCACCACCGGCATCTTGCGGCAGAGCGGCGACGGAGAGTAGGAGCGGGAGAAGGGGCAGGACGAAAGAGGGTGCTGGGGCCGAAGCTGTTAGCGCGGGCCGAGAATCTTACTGGACGCCGCGGCCCGCCGTAAGATGCGCGCGCCATGGACTACGCCGACTACGTTCCGTTTGCGTGCGAGCTCGCCGATCTCGCGCGACCCATCGCACGCTCTCATTTTCGGACGTCTGGATCGCACGAGCTGAAGGGCGACGGTTCACCGGTGACCTTGGCCGATCGCGAAATCGAGCTGTGCCTGCGCGCCGCGATCCGCGCCGCGCACCCCGAGCACGGGATCCTCGGCGAGGAGGAAGGCCCAGAGCGCATCGATGCTCGCTTCGTTTGGGTTCTCGACCCGATCGACGGGACGCGTGGGTTCCTGGCGGGCAAGCCGCTGTTCGGCACGCTGATCGCGCTGTTCGAGAACGGCTATCCGGTCGTCGGCATCATCGATCAACCGATCCTCGACGAGCGCTGGGTGGGGTGCACGGGTCGGGCCACGACCTTCAACGGCGAGCCGATCCACGTGCGCGCAGCACCGGACCTCGCGGCCTCGGTCGTCTACCTCGGCTGGCCCGCGTGCTTCGACATCGAAGACCGCCCCGGGCTCGACGCGATCGAGGCGATCGCGCCCGTGACGCTGTTCGACTGTGACTGCTACGCCTACGGACTGCTCGCCATGGGGCAAGCCGACCTCGTGCTCGAGGCCGACCTCGAGCCGTACGACTACGGCGCGCTCGTCCCCATCATCCGTGGCGCGGGTGGATTCGCGGCAACTTGGGGCGGCGACGATCCGGGGTTCGAAACCGATGGCACGTTCGTCGCGGCCGGAGACGAGTCCCTGGCGCGAGCGGCTCTGCGGCACTTGGGACGCTGAGCGTGGCTTTGGCCGGAGCCCCCACGTAGGATCTGCGCCCCGAGGTCACCCATGATTCCCCTCAAAGCCATCGAAGCCGCCCCGGACGCCGTCAAGGCGAACTGCCGCGTGCGCGGTGCGGACGTCGACGTTGACGCGATCCTGCGGCTCAATGACGAGCGTAAGACGAACGGGCAAGAGCTCGACCAAGTGCGCTCCGAGATCAAGACCTTCTCGAAGGCGCAGAAGGGCGCGCCCGACGAGGCGGCGCGCGAGCACGCGAAGGAGCTGCGGCGCAAGGAGAATGAGCTCGCCGCGCGCGCGCGCGAGATCGAGGACGACCTCGAGCAGCGCGTCGCTTGGCTGCCCAACTTCCTCGACGAACGCGTTCCGATCGGGGGCGAGGACGCGAACGAGGTCGTGCGCGAGGTCGGCGACAAGCCCAGCTTCGACTTCACGCCACGCCCACACGAGGAGCTCGGCGAGCTGCTCGACCTGATCGACATTCCGCGCGCGGTCAACGCGTCGAAGTCGCGCTTCTACAACCTCAAGGGAACGGCGGTGCTCCTGCGCTGGGGCCTCGCGCGCATGTTCCAGGAGCACTGCGCCCCGCAGGGATTCGAGCTCGTCGCCCCCCCGGTCCTGACCAAGGACCGTACGCTGTTCACATCCGGCTACCTGCCCTTCTCGCAGAAGGACAACTTCAGGATCCAGGACGAGGACCTGTCGCTGATCGGCACGAGCGAGCAGTCTTTGCTCGGCATGCACATGGACGAGGTTCTGACCGAGCTGCCCAAGCTCTACCTCGGCGACTCGATGTGCTTCCGCACGGAGGCCGGCAACTACGGCAAGGACGTCAAGGGCATCCTGCGCGTCCACCAGTTCTACAAGCTGGAACAGATCGTCTACTGTCACCCCGACGAAGCCCGCAAGTGGCACGAGATCTGCCTCGAGAACGAGGAGTGGTTGCTCACCGAGCTCGGCATCCCGTACCAGGTGCTCCTGATGGCGTCGGGCGACATGGCGGCGCCGGGCCGCATCAAGTACGACGTCGAGGCGTGGATCCCCAGCCAGGGGATCTACCGCGAGCTGACGTCCAACACCGACATGGGCGACTACCAAACGCGCCGCGGCAAGATCCGCTTCAAGATCGGCAAGGAAAAGGGATTCCCGCATACGATCTCCGCAACGGGCTTTTCCGACCGGATCTTGATCGCTCTGCTCGAGAACGGCCAGCGCGCCGACGGATCGGTCGTGATCCCCGAGAAGCTGCGCCCCTACATGGGCGATCTGGAAGTGATCGAGCCGCGTTGACGCGGACATTCGCGGGCCGCATTACAATCGCGGTGTCCCCCCACCGCGAGCCATGAACGATTCCCCCACGATCGGGCGCCCCGCCTACCGCATCCTCACCCCCAACCTCGAGCTGCGCTGCTGGGATCCGGCCGACACCGCCGCGCTGTCCGAGCTGTCCGCTGGCAACAAGGACCACATCGCAAGGGCGATGTCATGGGCCGCGTCCGAGCCGACGACGATCGACGAGAAGCTGGACCTCATCCGGCGCTGGCGCAGCCTCTTCGACCGGGACGAGGAGTTTCACTACGGCGTCTTCGAGAACGAGACCGGTGAGCTCGTCGGCGCGTCGACCATGCACACACGCTGCGGTCCGGGCGGGCTCGAGCTCGACTACTGGATCGACCGCGGCCACTGCCGTCGCGGCTTCGCGACCGAGACCGTCGCGGGCATGACGCGAACCGCGATCGAGGCCCAAGGCGCATCGCGCGTCGAAATGCGCTCGCGGGCGGGAAACGAGGCGCCGAAGCGGATCTCGATGAAGCTCGGGTTCGAGTTCGAAGGCGTCCTGCGCGGCCGCATGCAGGAGGCCGGCGACACGCCGTGCGACACCGAGTCGTTCTGCTTGACGGCGTCGCGCTACCTCGAGAGCCCCGCGGCGACGTGGTCGATCGAAGCCTACGACGCGCTACGGCGTCGGTTGATCTAGGGCGGGGCGCGAGACGAACGCCCAGAGGGCGCCCCCGCAACAGGCAGCAGCCGATGTGACCCAGAGAGCGGTATCGACCGACCCGGTGCGGTCGTACAAGCCGCCGATCAGGAAGCCCCAGGCCGTGAAGGCGATCGTCATCATCAGGAACTCGAGCGAGAAAACGCGGCCGCGGTAGGCGTCGGACACGCGACGCTGCCAGAACGTCGTCGAAGACACCCAGATCGCGCTGCCACCCATGTGCGCGACGAGCACGAGGAACCACGCGACCGTCAGGTTCGGGGCGAACGGAACGAGTGCGTAGAAGGCGGCCGCTAGGAAGAAGCCGCCGAGGATCGCGTTGCGCAGCGCCCCATCCGTCGAGCCGATGTAGCGCCGAGCGAGAATCGGTCCGAGCCCCGTTCCCACGCCGCGCGCCGCGTACAGCAGGCTGGTCGCGAAGCCCGCGGCCGCGAGGCGGTTGGGCTCCTGCTCGTCGGTGAAGCGCTCGTGTCCGAGCACCGAGAGCAGCACGAGGTAGCCGCCGGCCATGCTCCACAGCACCTTGACGAACAAGATCGGCAAGATTCCGAGCGAACGCACGTGGCGGAACGCGCGCTTCATCTCGACGAGGAGAACGACATCGCGCACGGACAGTCGCTCGGCCTGCTTGGGCGTCGGCGGAAGCTCCAGCGAGGCGAGCAGGAACGCGCTCACGACGTACGTCCCCGCGTCGATCAGGAACACGCCGGCCAGGCCGAGCACCTCGAGGAGCACACCGCCGGCGAATGCCCCGAAGGCGAGCATCGCGCTCCACGTCGCGGCCGACAGCGTATACGCCTCGTACAGCTCCTCGCGCGGCACGGTGTTCGGCAGGCTCGCCGAACGCGACGCGTCGAAGAAGATCGCCAGGCTCATCTGCGTGAGGAGCAGCCCGTAGAGGAGCCCGAGCTCGTCGGGCGTGTCGACCGCCAGAAATCCGAGCACGACAACCGCGCGCAAGATGTCGGACACGATCATGACGAGCCGCCGCGGCAGACGGTCCGCAAGGCCCCCGGCGAGCGGGCCGAACGCCGCGGTCGGCAGCATGCGCAACGCGAGCTCGCCCCCGAAGAGCACGCCCATGCCGACCTGCGCCGCGCCTCCGGCAAGATCGCCGATCAGCGCGAGCACGGCCATGCGGTTCAGCCAATCACCAGCCTGGCTGACGACCTGCGCCGACCAGAGACGGCGGAACTGCGGATTGCGTCGAACGACCCCGAGCATCGATGAGAATGATCCTCGGCTGCCCGGGGAAGTAGGCGGTGACGTCTCGCGTCAGACCGCCTGGGGCACGCAGTCCGCGATCCGCTCGAGCGCGGTACCGACTTCCTCCGCCGTCACGACCAGCGGCATGCGGAAGCGGATCGAGCGCTCGCCCGCCGCGAGCGCCATCAGGCGTTTCTCCATCAGCTTCGAAAGCACGCCGTCGCGCACCGCCGGCGTATCGAGTGTGAACGCGACGAGGGAGCCCTTGCCGCGCACGTTCGAGAACTGACCGCGCTCGCGCGCGATCTCGCGCAGGCCAGCAACGAGCTCCTCGCCGCGCGCCGTCACGTTCTCGGCCAGATTCTCGGACAAGATGATGTCGATGAACTTGTGGCAGCGGACCATGTCCACCAGGTTGCCGCCCCAGGTCGAGTTGATCCGGCTCGAACGCACGAAGACGTTGTCGGGAACCTCGTCGACCCGCTTGCCCGCGTAGAGGCCGCAGACCTGTGTCTTCTTGCCGAACGCAGCGAGATCGGGGGCGACGCCGTGGTGCTGCCACATCCACGCCTTGCCCGAACCGAAGAAGCCCGTCTGGACCTCGTCGAAGATCAACAGCGCCTCGTGGCGGTCGGCGTAGTCGCGCAGCTTCTGGAGGAACTCGGGGCGGAAGTGGTTGTCGCCACCCTCGCCCTGCATCGGCTCGATGATGATCGCCGCGACGCGTCCGGCGTAGCGCTCGAAGGCGGCTTCGATCTCGCCACACGCGCGCGCCTCTTCGGCCTCCACGTCGTTCGCGATGCCGCCGTCGAGATCGAACTCGATCGTCGGATTGTGCACGCGCGGCCACTCGAACTTGGGAAACAGCGCCACCTTGTCGGGCACCGTGTTCGTCAGGCTCATCGTGTATCCCGAGCGGCCGTGGAAAGCCTGGCGGAAGTGCAGGACGACGAGGTCGTTGCCGTCGTTGACCTTGTCGACACCGACCTTGTGGGCCTTCCAGTCGAACGCGACCTTGAGCGTGTTCTCGACGGCGAGCGCTCCGCCCGACACCCAGAAGTGGTGCGGGAACTCCGGCGGCGTGACGCGACTTCCGAACGCGTCGACGAAGGCGGCCATGTCCTGGGTGTACAGGTCCGAGTTGGCCGGCTTGTTGAGCGCGGCGCGCTGCAGGCGTGCGAGGAAGTCGCGGTCGCACGTCGCCGGGTGGTTGTAGCCCACGGGCCAGCTCGCGAAGCAGGTGAAGAAGTCGAGGTACTCCTCGCCGCTGACCGAGTCATGCAGCCAGGATCCGTGCGACTTCTCGAGGTCGAGCACGACCGGATAGCCATCGACGAGCTGATGGCGGCTGAGCGTGGCGTGTACCTGTTTGGGATCGATCATCAAGGGCATCTCCAGGAGCGCGGGAGGGGCGCGTGGCTCAGTCGGCAACGTTCCCGTCACCGGATCGGCACACGTCGGTGCGCATCAAGAGCAGAAGCGGCAACGGTCCCGGCAAGGCCGCCAACCGCATTTGAGGCTCCACGTTCGTGAAGACCAGGCGGACCAGACTAGCGCCGGCCCGGCCGCTTGGCGACCCCTGGCGGAGCCCTTCGTGGATCAACGTCGCACCCTCGTCGAGGCCCAGGTCGCGCGCGGCCAATAGATCGGCTCGCGTGGCATCTTCGAGGAACGGAAGCGGCTCGTCGAAAGCGCCACTTGCCTCCAGACAATCGAGCAGTTCCCCCGTGAAGACCGAGAACAGCTCACGGTGGATCCGCACGCGGCGCAATCCCGTGGCGTGCTGGCCCGACAGGCTCTCGACGCGACCGAAGGCCTGGGCGGCCGCGCGCTCCGCTCGTCGCCGCGGATCTTCACTGCGCAGGACCTCGGAATCGGTGCCGCGCAGCGTCTCGAACTCGATCCGCGTGTGGCGCTCGATCACCCCGGCCCCGAAGGGCAGCCAAGCCCCCTCGCCCGGCACGAGCGATACCGACAACGGGCGCTCGAACGCGCGTCGGTCGGGCGCGCGACCCGACGCTTCGCACAGCGTGCAGCGGCCGCTGGCGAGGGCCGCGCGCAAGGCTGTCCGTCCGTCGTCGTGCAAGACCGCGAAGACACCCGGTGGGAGCTCCGCGGCCGCGAGCGCCTCGGCGATCCGGTCGGCCACCATCGGCAGCCGTGGATCGGAGAGCTGGATGACCGTGCGCCCAGCAGCGAGGTGACGCAGGACGGTGTGACCGGCGCCGGTCCACAACTCGCTCCAGTGCGGTGCGACGAGCACCACTCCCGCTTCGGCCTCCGCCGAGCGGCCACGCTCGACCCCCTCCTTCAGCGCTCGCCCGACACGGCGCGTCAACGCCGCGCCCTCGTCCTCATCGATCCCGAGCGCCGCACGCGTCGACGCGTCGTGATCGATCGCGGCAGCCAGGTGCGCCGCCGCGCGCGCGAGCAGGCCCGCCCGTCGACCCGGCGCGATCGCTGCCCAGGTCCGGGCGGCGCGGTCCGCGGCATCGAGGGCGTCGCGGACATCCGCACCGCTGGAGCGCGGCCAGCGCCCGAGCCCCTCGCGCCCGCGCGCCGCGCGCACCTCGAAGAGGCCGCCCTCGAGCGCTGGGCGCGCACGACCGTCGATCCAGTTGGAGAGTTGATTCACACCGCTCGGACTGCCCACTCGCATTAGCCGGTCGCGGGGAAGACGTGACGGTCACGCGGGGAGGTAGGATAGGGACGCCCGCGACGTCCTACAAGGTGACAAGGCGGCGCCACGATGCCCGAACGACGATTCCGCTTCCGCCCGCACATGCGCCTGCGCCGCGGCGCGGACTTCCAGCGGGCGTACCGCCGGGGCAGCCGAGCGCGTGGGAACCTGCTGCTCGTGGTCGCGGTGCGCAACGGCCTGGACCACAGCCGACTCGGGCTCTCGGTCGGGCGCAAGATCTGGCGGCATGCGGTCGACCGCAACCGCGTCCGGCGGATGTTCCGCGAGGCCTTCCGGCTCAGCTACCCCGACCTTCCGCCCGGGCACGACTTCGTCTTGATCCCGGCCGCGCCCGCGCTCGAGCCCACCCTCGCGCCCACGGTGGACGAGCTCGTGAGCCTGGCCCGCAAAGCCGCGCGGCGACACGCCGAGCGCGAGGCGGCCCGCACCCCGGAGGCGGATTCGTGATCGCCTTCCTACGCCGCGTCTGGGTCGCGCCCGTACGCTTCTACCAGCGCTTCCTGTCCCCCCTGAAACCGCCGACGTGTCGCTTTCACCCGTCGTGCAGCGAGTACGCGGTCCAGGCCGTGCTGACCCACGGCATCCTGCGCGGAACCTGGATGGCGACCTGGCGCCTCGCGCGCTGCCACCCCTTCGCCTGCGGCGGGCACGACCCGGTGCCGCCGCGCTCGTGACCGAGGAGCGCGCAAGCAGAGGTTTTCGCTCGTGATCACGGGCTTCTTCGCGACCGGCGGCCACGCTTTCCCGCCCTTAGGACATGGGGCGTCCCCCAGCCTGGCACAGGGTGGTTCCGGGTCGACCCTGGAAAAACGTGGACTACACTAGGAGAGGTGACAACGTACTCTCACCCTTCCAGGAGAGTCGTCCCCACCCGGAAAACCGGCGTCGCCCCTGAACCGAGACTCGGTCGTGCTACCCCCAATGGAGAGATCCGGACTGGACACGGCGAACACCCATGCCGAGCTCGAAGCCATGCGTGCGCGCATCGCCGAGCTCGAGGCGACACTCGAAGCCGCGCAAGGTCCGCGCGAAGTCGGCGAGGCTCTACTCGAGACCTCGCTCGACGGGGTCGTGATTCTCGAGAACGACGGCGCAATCCGCTCGAGCAACGCCACGTTCCGTGAGCTCAGCGGCTACACCGAGGCGGAGCTGGCGACGCGCAACGTCTTCGACCTCGCCGGCTCGCACGAGGAGGCCGAGTTACGGCTCGAGCGTGCGCGCAAGTCGGGCAACGCGCGCGGCACCGTGAGCCTGCGACGCGCGGACGGCACGACGGTCCAGGTCGAGGTCACGCTCGTGTACCGCACGAACGCAGGCGGGCGCTTCTTCATCTTCGTGCGTGACATCTCGAGTCGGCTCGCGAGCGAGGAGCACCAGACCCAGCTCGCCCACTTCTCGCGCCTGAACACGATCGGCGAGATGGCGTCGGGCATCGCCCACGAACTCAACCAGCCCCTCTCCGCGATCGTGAACTACACGAGCGGAGCGCTACGGAGACTGGCCGACTCGGCGGCGGTCGACGCGGAGCTGATCGGAGCGCTGAAAAGCGCGGCCGAGCAGGCGCGACGGGCAGGCGTGATCATCCGCAGGATGCGCAACTTCGTCCGCCACGGAGACCGCACCACGGTGCCGACCTCGATCAACGAGATCGTGCGCGAGACCGTCGAGTTCACCCAGGCCCACGCCCTCCAGCTCGGCGTGCAGGTCGACGTGATCGAGCTGGACGCCGACGACACGGCCGTCGTCGATCCGATCCAGATCGAGCAGGTCCTGCTCAACCTGATCCGCAACGGCCTCGACGCGATGAAAGATCCGGGGATCGAAACCCGGCACATGGCCATCGAGGTCTCGCGGAGCGATGGTTTCATCAACGTAAGTGTGGCCGATACTGGCTGCGGAATCGCCCCGGGAGCCCCCCAGGACGTCTTCGCCCCCTTTGTTACGACGAAACCCGACGGGGTTGGGCTGGGCCTGTCGATCAGCCGCTCTATCATCGAGACTCACGGGGGTCGCCTGTGGTGCGAGCCCCGTCCAGAAACCGGAACGCAATTCCTATTCACACTCCCCACCTGACACCTGGTATGCACCCCATGGGCGGAGAAACAGCGGTATTCGTGGTCGACGACGACCCGGCTATGCGCGACTCGCTACGCTTCCTGATCTCCTCGATCAATCTCAACGTAGAATGCTTCGCGTCCGCTGAGGAGTTCTTGAAGGCGTACGACCCCGAGCGGGCGGGCTGCATCGTCCTCGACGTCCGGATGCCCGGCATCTCCGGCCTCGAGCTCCAGGAACGCCTGAAGCAAGATCGCTTCGCCCCGCCAGTCCTTCTGATCACGGGCCACGGCGACATCCCGATGGCCGTGCGCGCGTTGAAGGCCGGAGCCGTGGACTTCATCGAGAAGCCATTCAGCGACCAGGTTCTGCTGGAGCGCATCCAACAGGCATTGAACGTCGACGCCGACCGGCGCCGGACGTTGAGCCAGATCGTCGACATCGAGGAGCGGGTGGCGCGGCTCACGACCCGCGAACGCGAGGTGTTCGAGATCGTCGTCACGGGCAAGCCCAACAAGGTGATCGCCTCGGACCTGGGTCTCAGCCAGAAGACGGTCGAGGTGCACCGGGCGCACGTGATGGAGAAGATGCGCGCCGATAGCTTTGCAGATCTGGTCAAGATGGCCGTCGCACTGGGCACAAAGGGCGCTCGAGTCGCCGAGTAGCGGGCGTTCTCACCGTTTCGCAAACCGGCCTTCGACATGAACGTCGTGTTAGAATGGGGTCTCCTGCACCTTTAGTGGGTGGATCTGGGGCCCGCCACGGGGTTCCTGCTGCGGATCCAGTGAGGGGGGAGCTGGGACGAGATGCCTCCGCAAGGTCCCCCGAGCCCGATAGCGCCGGTTCTTGCGACGCCGTCACCCGACCAAGACACGCGGCAGGTCCTCGGGAGCCAGGCAACATCGGTGCTCCCCCTCCTCACAGGTTCCGGGGGCCGGGATTCGGGCGTTCTAGGGGTCTCCAGCCCATTGACGGCGTTCTGGGCCATTCCGCGACCCCCTAGTGGTGTGAGTCACTCTTGTGCGGCATTTTGGTCGGCCCGTACCCGCCCGCTGCTGCGTTGCGCCTCCTCCGAGACTTGCAGCGAAGTCGCGTCGTCGCTGCGCCTTGCAGCGAACGCGTACGCACCG